>CACYCT010000080.1 GCA_902772965.1 uncultured Bacteroidales bacterium
ACAACCAGCCTGACCAACTACGACACGCGCCATCACCCCAACGACCGCAGCGACGAGGGAAATCCATATGTTGCAATCCCTGCAGCAGTTTGGGGGTTAGGTGGGAATGAAGTTTTTTATAATTGGCGAGATAATGTTGTAATTCCAAATGTTCATACCGATTATTTCGGCGATATGTCAAACCATCCTTTTAAATAAGATACTATGATTATAAGATTCTACAACTATATTTACTACCGAATATATCATACTTTATATCAACTTGAGTTAAGTCAAAACGAGTTTCTCAAGTTTAAGGCTTCAACCCATCCGGATACAAATCGTCTTAATCATTTCTGTGCCTTTTACGTTGCATCTATCATATCAATTAATCTCTTTTCAGTCCTATTTCTGTTTTATCTCATATTTAAATCAACATTACCCACATACTATTATCTTTCGAAAAAAACTCTTTTGATATTTTTATTTATTATTAATTTCTTTTTTTATATGTTATATTCTGACACAAAACTTTTTATTCGATTACAAAAAAGCTATAAAAGAGAAAAATACAAGAAGATAAAAGGCTGGGGGGTTTTTATTTATATCTGTTTCTCTATAATCTTGATTATTTACCTTTCAACAAATTATAATTAGGTCCCAAATACATATGCTATATGACACGATAACGATAATCGTGCCAGAAATGTGCCCGAAACGGTGATTTATGTTTTTTTAGCGCGGAATGTGTGGGCTGTCTCGGAAAAATAGTGTAACTTTACACGTTTTTCTGACACACCCACAGTTTAGCACCATGAACGACTCCTTTAATCCCGATATAACGGGAATGCAACAAAGCGTGCAGCAACGACGCGCCGAAGAACAACGACGCGCCGAAGAGCGACGCAACCTCACCACAAAGCAACGAATCGCCGCTTTCTTCAACAACGGCCGAACACGACTCGCCTTCGGAATCATCTTCCTGCTGTTCAGCGTATTCCTGCTCATCTCCTTCCTCAGTTTCTTCACCTCGGGCCTGGCCGACCAGAGCCTCGTGCAGGCCAACAGCGTAATCGACAACGCGCGCAACGCCTCAGCCCTGCGTAACGCCGGTGCAGCAGTAGGCGCGTCGCTGTCGCAATTCCTCATCGCCGACGGCGTGGGAATCGCCGCATTCATCATCATCATATGGAGCCTGACCATGGGGCTGAGAATGCTCAGGAAAAACAAAAAGGTGCACTTCTTCTCCTACACCCTCGTCACACTGTTCTCCATCTTCACACTCTCCATGGTGCTCGGAGCGGCAACATTCGACTCGAGCCTCACGTTCTTCCACCTCGGAGGTGCCTTCGGATATTACGCCAACAAATGGCTCATCGGACTTACCGGCGTGCCGGGAATGATCGCCGTGAACATGATCATCGTCATGCTCTGGTTCATGGCCTGCTACAAAACCATCTCCGCCCTTTACAACCGTGCGCGCAACACCTATAACGAACGCCGGAAACGATTCAACGGCCAGGACATCGCTCCCGACGAAGACCCCTCGGAACTCTCCACATTTATCGGCGAGCAAGCGCAAACCGACACTCCTGACAACAACGCCGGGCAACAAACCTCCCCTACGATAGCCGACGCGGCCAAGAGCGACAAGACGCGTCGGCAGACTAAACCGCAACGCGCAACCGCCCCAAAAGCCGACCCGAACGGATCCGTGGCGACGATGACCGAAATCGAAAAAGGATCGGGACAACAATACACCAACCCCAACGACCCCACAGGGGAATTCGTACACTACCGCTTCCCAACTCTCGAACTGCTCGCCGACCGCTCGATGCGAACCGACTCCGTCGACGAAGTCGAGCAGGAAGCCAACAAGCGACGAATCACCGAAACGCTCAACAACTACGGAATACAGATCAAGAAAATCGAGGTGCACGTCGGACCGACTGTCACCCTGTTCGAAATCATTCCCGTTGACGGAACACGCGTGTCGAAAATCAAAAACCTTGAAGACGACATCGCCATGAGCCTCGCCGCACTCGGCATACGCATCATCGCCCCCATGCCCGGACGCGGAACCATCGGCATCGAGGTGCCCAACCGAGAGCCGCAAACCGTGCCCATACGCCAAGTGCTCGCCTCAAAAGCCTTCCAGGAAAGCAAGGCAAAACTGCCGATGTGCCTCGGCTGCACCGTGAGCAACGAAGTGTTCGTGGCCGACCTCGCCAAACTGCCGCACCTGCTCGTGGCAGGAGCAACCGGTAAAGGAAAATCCGTCGGACTGAACACGATCATAGCCTCGCTGCTCTACAAACTCGGGCCGTCGGAGTTGAAACTCGTGCTCGTCGACCCAAAGCGCGTCGAGTTCAGCATCTACGCCGACCTCGAGAAATATTTCTTCGCGAAAGTCGACGGCGACGACAGCGCCATTGTCACCGACACGTCGAAAGTGGTGCACACACTAAACTGCCTCGTCCAGGAAATGGAAGACCGGTACAAAGTGCTCGAAGAAGTGAAAATGCGCAACGTGGGCGACTACAACCACCTCTGGCGCACACAACTGCGCAACGTCCGTGACGAGCACGGCGACAAGAAATACCACTTCATGCCCTACATCGTGGCCATCATCGACGAGTTCAGCGACATGATTATGACCTCCGGAAAAGAAGTGGAGACACCCATCGTGCGCATCGCGCAGAAAGCCCGCGCCGTCGGCATACACATGATCATCGCCACACAACGGCCCTCGGCAAAAGTCATCACCGGACTTATCAAAGGTAACTTCCCCGGACGAATCGCCTTCGCCGTGGCCTCACGCGTCGACAGCAGCATTATCCTCGACGTCTCCGGCGCACAGCGTCTGCTCGGCAAGGGCGACATGCTCTTCAAAGACGACAACGGACTGACCCGACTCCAATGCCCCTTCATCGACACGCCCGAAATCGTCAACATCTGCAACTTCATCAAAGAGCAGGAAGACAACGACCCCGACCTCGCCCACCAAGAACCCTACATCCTACCCGAATACGTCGGAAACGACGACATGGCCGGCGGCGGAACAGCCGACACCTCCAACCTCAAAGAACGCGACCCCCTCTTCGAAGAGGCCGTCCGCTGGATTGTGCAAGGCGAAATCGCATCCACCTCAAGCCTGCAGCGAAGATACGAAATCGGATATAACCGCGCGGGACGAATCATGGACCAGATGGAAGCCGCCGGTATCGTCGGACCCGCCTCCGGCGGAAAGCCGCGTAAAGTGCTCGTCACTCCTATGGACGTTGACCAACTCTTCAGTTAACCGACAACAACTATGACCACCCGACCGCTCACACTACTGCTCTGCCTCGCGCTCGCAATCAGCGCAGCAGCGCAAACACCCCAAAAAGTGCTCAACCAGGCCATCAGCGCCCTGAAAAACGCCGGCGCGATCACGCTGAACTATGCCGTCAAAGGAACACAGGGAAACAACTCCGGAGCCATCAGCCTCAGCGGACAGCGATACGCCTTGACATCAAAAGAAATGAAATGCTGGTTCGACGGAAAAACGCTCTGGACATTCTCCACCGCCACCGACGAGGTCAACATCACCACACCCACAGCCGGCGACCTCCAGATGGCCAACCCCGTCGCCGCGGCCAACGACTTCAAGGCCAACTACAACATGTGGAAAGCCGCCGGACAAATCGCCGGACACTACGCCATCATGCTCCGGCCCAAAAAAGCCGGGACAAACATCGACCAGGTTTTCCTCTACATCAACAACTCCAACCACCTGCCAGCCAAAATCCACGTCAAACTCAACGACAAATCGGCCTACACCATCAGCCTGACCAACTATAAAACCCACCAGAACCTACCCGCGAACACCTTCACATTCGACCCCGCCAAAGTACCCGCCGGAACCCCCGTGGTCGACCTCAGATAAACCATAAACAACAACGCACACTATGCATACACCCTGCCTCATCATCGGCTCCGGACCCGCCGGATACACCGCCGCCATCTACACCACACGGGCCGCAATACCCTCCATCACCATCGAAGGACTACAACGGGGAGGACAACTCACACAAACAACCACCATCGAGAACTACCCCGGTTTCCCCGACGGAATCGACGGATTCCAGCTGATGGACAACATGCGCCTGCAAGCCGAGAAACTCGGAGCCGACATACGCTCCGGACTCGTCACCGCCATCGACCTCAGCCAACGCCCCTTCACAGCCACGCTCGACAGCGGCGACACCATAACCGCCGACACCGTCATCATCGCCACCGGCGCCTCCGCCAGATACCTCGGACTGGCCGACGAGAAAACCTTCGCCGGACGTGGCGTGTCGGCCTGCGCCACATGCGACGGATTCTTCTACAGAAAGAAAAACGTGGCCGTCGTCGGAGGCGGTGACACGGCATGCGAGGAAGCCGTCTACCTGAGCAACCTCTGCAAGCACGTCTACATGATTGTCCGGAAAGACCACCTCCGCGCCTCGGCAGCCATGCGCGAACGCGTGGAACAACGCGACAACATCGAAATTCTCTACAACACCAACACCGCCGGACTGTTCGGAACCGACGACGGACTGCAGGGCGCGCACCTCGTCCGCCACCGGGGCACCCCGCAGGAAGAGGCATTCGACATCAACATCGACGGATTCTTCCTCGCCATCGGACACCAGCCCAACACCGACTTCCTCAACAACCAGATCCAACTCAACCCCGAAGGATACATCATCACGCAACCCGACACCACAGCGACAAACATCCCCGGCGTGTTCGCCGCCGGAGACGTCGCCGACCCGCGCTACCGCCAAGCCATCGCCGCCGCCGGAACCGGATGCCGGGCCGCGCTCGATGCCGAGCGATTCCTCGCGCAAAACAAGTGACAACAACCAGCGCGCGCACACACACCTCTCCACGCAACTTTGCAAACTCAGTTTCTTACTTTATGTAAGAATACTACACATAATTAATTTAATATCTAATTAAAAATGAGCACTACAGCTGAACAACTCAAAATCCTCGTAGAAAACGCTTATGCGCACGTACCTACGCTCCCCGGATTTTTTCTCGATTACCGGCAATTCTGCCAAATCCTGAGCCAAATGACCGACGGACGCTATGACCCGAACAACCTGCAAGGCATCAAAGAACTTATCCTCGCACTGTTCCCCTCGGTTACCTTTAAAGACGATTACACCAACCCGAACATCGGAATCGAACAACCCATCACCGTAATCCGACTCACACCCAACTGTATCAAGCGCCAAACCGCTTTACGAAAACAGATCCTGCACGCCATCGACCACACCCCCGCTACCATCGAAGGATGGAAAGACATGGCAACCATCGGTTCAAAAATCAACTCCGCACTGCTCCACGATCTCGGTTTCGAGAAACTTTCCCAGGCCATCGAGGTGATGTTCCCCTACAACATGGAACTCCGACGGGGCTCCGTGGAAAATCACGAACCCCCACTGATGCTGCGCCCGAGAAACTCACAACCGCCAAAACCGCAGGTCTTCCCGCCACAAGTGCCGGAACACATCTACTCGCCCGTAGAGCAAATCATGCCATTCGCCAATTCGGCCGTAAAATCACAGAACAACTCAGCCCCGCAAGAAGGAAACCAACCCGAAATCGTCGGCGACCAACCCGCACCAGAACCAACCACACAACAGCACCACAACCAACAAATCCAAGCGCTCAAACAACGCATCATCGCCACCATCAGCGCCATCATTCCGGCTGATGACGGATGGAAAAACTTCGCCTACGTCGGACAACGCGCCGACGGAATCAAAAAAACCGACGTGCAACCCCTCGGATTCGCCTCCGTACGCGAAGCCGTAATCACCCTCTTCCCGGAACGATACGAGTTCCGAACCGGAAACCCCGACCGCCACGAGCCCCCTTGCCTCGTCAGAGAAATCAACACAAACAACCACCCCGCCACACCCATCAACGCCCCAGCCGCCCCAAACCCCGACACAACACCCAAATCAAAAAACACCGCCAGAATCTCGGCCTACGACAAACTCATCCGGTTCGCCGCTTTCCTCACCTACAACGACGCCATCGCAAGCCTCGCACAGAAAGCACTGCCGGAACAATGGCACTACGGAACAACACCCAAACAAAACCCCTACCCCATCCTCAAAAACTACTTCGAACTCACCTTCGAACGTATCCAATACGAGGACTTCTCACAACAGAAACGCCTCGGCGACAGATGGATCCCAAAAATACGCATCTCGCAGGACCAGCGATTCGCCGTTTTCAACACCGGACTTGTCGACCGACTCTACGAGCCGATTTACGCCTTCTTCGTACGCAACCGCCGGCAAGACAAACAACCCTGGCTCTTCCGCGCCTTTGTCGCCTCAACCGACTACGAACGGCAGGAACTCACACGCATCTTCGGCGCCGACCTGCCCGACACCGCACACTACTACAACACGCCCGCAGAACTCGTCTACAACATCCGCGCCGAAATCGGATCCTACAACTGGCCCCACATCATCGACCACTGCGAGCGGCTGCCCATCAACTTCCTCAAAGCCAACATCCCCGACTTTGACTACAACCGACCCCACAACCGGGCATTCTTCAAGGAACTCAGCCAGACCATTAAAAACGACTCCTACCTCTACCACCGCGTCACACAACGCCTGCGCGAGGCAATCGAGTTTGCCGTCAAACGCGTGCGCTGGAACTTCAAAACCGCCGTGCCCGTCTACTACGCCAGCCACCGCGAAATCTCACTCCTGCTCCCGCTCTCGCTCGAGCACGACGGAAACATCGACGTCGCACTTGTGCTCGAAAGAACACGCAGCGCATACATCGCCCACACCATCCTCACCATGGACATGGCCTACCGGCACGCACGCCTCATCACCCGACCCGATACCGACTGGCTCGTCGCGCGCAACATCGAGCAGCACTACGAATACGACGAAACCGACACCCAGGAAAACGATGCCGAACAAATCAACGTCGACAACACACCCCTGCCCTCCGACATGCCCGAGCCTGACGAAAACGCACAAATGGAGATTCCCCCCATCCCCGACACCGACCGGCCCGAACAGGAATAACAACCCGACGACACAGAACATGACAACCCCCTCAGACCGAAGCCCGAGGGGGTTGTTATGTTCAGGCTGGTAGACCGAGGAATCAGCGGGCTACCGCTTTCCCCGCCTTACCGACGCAGAAACGCATAACAGGCGGAACGCCATTGCGCGGAAATCAAAAAACACTCAAACTCCTCAAGTTCAAACAAATGTGCAGTCAAGTGCGTTTAGAATTAAGGCATCTCCCAAACTGATGCCTGTAAGTGCCCGCGCGCTCCCACGTACGGCAATGACTGACAACGGCAGAACACAGTTAGGTATAGACAATGCTCTCCGACTGAACCGGCTCAGCCGGTGAGCGAAAAGTCCAGCGGCCTTGAAACAGGAATCACTTGCCGAGAATGATGTTGATCAGCTCATTCAAGTCGGATACGTCAACTTTATTATCACCGTTTAGGTCTGCGGCGGGATTATTATTAATTTGAATAATGAGCGCGATAATCATGTTGAGGTCGCCGATGTCTATGGTTCCGTCACCGGTGAGGTCTCCCTTGTTTTGAGGCGAATCGCCGTCGCCGACAACAACCTCGAGCGAAGCCGGCTGAGCGAGGCCGTCAACACTGGCAATGGTAACCGTGGCTCTACCTATGCTCAAACCCAGAATTTGAACTTGGCGGTTTCCCATAACCGGAGCCAAAGTCCCGGATTGCGGTGATTCCTGATTTTTCAAACGTGCAACGGCAATAGCCGGATTGCTTGAGGAAACGGTGATGTCGGTGGGGAATGGGTCGAACCAAGGCGTAATGGTATAAATCGTAGTAGGCTGAATGACGATTCGGCTCTGTTCGAGCGAAATAATGATATTTCCATTTACAATGACGTGGCACTTGAGCGTTCGGCCATTGACTTTTGCTATGATATCGCATTGACCGGCACCGACAGCATGTACGTCCCCATCAACAACCGTCGCCACATCAGAGTTGCTCGACGACCACACAATGGTTGACGAAGTGAGATCGTCGTCGGTAATCACGCTTAGCTTTTGGCGCTGGTCGAGGCGCATTCGTAACGTGTCTTCACTAAGCGTGTAGAGATATTTAACCGACACATCGCAAGTGGCAAACACCACAGGAAAGTCTCTCAAATAGGCTTTGACCTGACAATTCCCTTCGGTATGTGCGGTCACTTTGCCATTCGCATCGACCGATGCCACACTCGGATTGTTTGAAGCCCATTCAATCGCGGCTCCGGCAGGGGAAGTGGTGGCTCGCAGCGTTAAACAATCATGCTGGAGCATCTGCTCACTTGTCGAGTTCAAAGAGACGGAGTAGTTAGCCTCAAAGGCGAAGTCAGCAAATCGGCGCCATGTGTCATGGGAGAGATATTTTGAGATTGACGCAGGCGGAATGTTCAGCGTTCCGGAATAGTCGGAGAAAGTGTTTTCCGAGCATGACGGCGGATTCAGGGCTAAACAATTCACCCTTGTAGGCTTCACATTCATAGGTCCAAGTGCGGTGATTCCGCTGCCTATATTAAGCGTTTCCAAAGTTTCCGGTAAGGCACCGTTACTGTTGGGCATACTGCTACCCTCGCCGATAAGATTCAGAGACTGCACATGAGAAAAAGCGTTCGTGCCAATTTGAACCACTGAGGTAGGAATGGTAACACTTTTCAGACCGTTGCAGCCGTTGAAAGCATCATTACCGATACCCGTGACCGAATTTGGGATGGTGATGCTTGTCAGGCCAGAACAGCCGGAGAAAGCATTGTCACCGATACTTGTGACAGAGTTGGGAATGGTAATACTTGTCAGACCGGTACAGCCTTCAAAAGCCCTTTCACTAATACTTGTGACCGAATTGGGGATGGTGATACTTGTCAGGCCGGTGCAGCCTTCGAAAGCTCTTGCACCGATACTCGTGACCGAATTGCCTATGGTCACGCTTGTCAGAGCGGCGCAGCCGGAGAAAGCCTCATCACCGACGCTTTTGACTGAATTGGGAATTGAGATTCTATATAAGTTAGAACCTTTAAACGCACATGGACCTATAGCTGTTACAGAAGAAGGAATTATTGTCGTGCCACATCCGGCAATTAATTCATTAGTTGAGGTGCGGATAATGGCATTACAATTATCGCGAGAATCATAATTTTCATTTCCACCTTGCACCTGAATAGCCTCTAAACTACCGCAATTAGCAAATGCAGCCTCACCAATAGATATTACATATTGGGGTATTGTTAAACTATTTAGTGACTTACAACCATAAAATGCATATTTTGATATATTATAAGTAAAACTATTATTGAATGTTATAATTTCCAATAATTCACATCCTGCAAATGCACCGCACCCTATTGTTAAACTCCTTTCTGAATTTAGATATTGAGTCTGATTACCCAACGTCAAACTCTTAATTTGATTGCAATTAGCAAAA
Source organism: uncultured Bacteroidales bacterium (assembly GCA_902772965.1). Lineage (GTDB taxonomy): Bacteria > Bacteroidota > Bacteroidia > Bacteroidales > Muribaculaceae > Sodaliphilus. The sequence continues at coordinate 9,494 of CACYCT010000080.1, forward strand.
GCATCATCAGCGATTGCCGTAACTCGAAATGCAACAAACAAATTACTATCACTCCACGATGGTGAAGATGAATTTAGTTTAAAATCCAAGCTGGCGGGTATAGAAAAAAAGGATCGAATCAGCCCTTTATAACCGGTTATTTTAACTATCCCTATTCCATTTTTGACGTAAGGCCTCCCATTAGGATATTCTCCAATTTCAGGTCTGGAGATTACTTCATATGTATAAGATCCGTTATAGGAGAACCAAGCAGCTTTAACTGAACCGATAGACAGAAAGCACATGAGCACTAAAATGGCGACATGAAAACTGTTTTTTGTTACAAAGTGAGATTTCATAGGATTATATGTGAAGATTATATAGTTATTTTGTGAACAACTCGCGTATTAATGTCTTTAGTAACACGCAGCAATATAGGATATCTATTGTTAAAGTCGTGTAAACATGCCAATCGATTGCTATTCTTATACATACTATCGTAATTCACAAAAGCGGCACTAAAAGATGAACATTGGGCAATAGAAGAGTTATAACAATGATTACTGCCATGATGGGGTATCTGCAAAAGACCTAATTGGCTACAACCATACGAAAAAACACGTTGTAACAGGTCGCTGAATACTTGCTGATTTTGGAAGCTCGTGTCACCTGTATACAAGCAGGAAGGTTGTATAGATTGGCATAATGATGAACTTTTCTGAACAACTACAGATTTTTCAACTTTATTTGTAAGCGGATATGACAAAATCATCAGAGAGTTCATATTTATGGCAGTTACATTACCATGAACAAGAGACGGCAGGTTTTGATATACGGATTTCAAATGGCCTATTGCCGCAGGCGAGCCTATTTGGTTATAATCAATATCAAGATTTTCTATTTTACGATTAAATTCTTCCAAAACAGATTCAAAACCCTCGTCATGCATCAGTGGAACATACACCCAACGACCTATGCTTGCCGGTAGAAAAATCCGTGCCCCTTCGGGGATGGCATCCGTTTGAAACAATTGCCCAAACACGAATTCTTCTCTTCCGGTTGAATTATACACTCCAACAATGTGAGTTCCATAGAACATTAAGAGTGACAAAAGAGATGCAATCGGATGATCCGCAACAACAAGAGCTTTGGGGTATTTGAATGGCATCAGTACAACTGTCGACGAATCCACTTTGCAACGAGAAAGCAAGGAAATCAGACCATTAATATGGTCTTTGTCAAAATGGGAAATGCACAGTAAGTCTATGTGTTCACCTGAATAAGGTTGAAACACTTGATTTAGAACTCGAACCACATTGTCTACTTTATAACTTCCACAGTCATAAATGAAAGTGAAACAAGTTTTTCCTTCATTTCTAATACGTTCAGTAAAGAAAGCGCCATGACCTACCGGGTGTAGTTCTCTGATTAGCTGCATACTTTTAATAATCGCCGGCTCATCGGAGCGATAATATGTTAAACACAAAAAAGCGTGAGAGCCGACATTGAGCCCGTCCCGCTTTCAGAGGCTTAGCGTTGCCCTACCGCCAGAGACGGGCAACACGTAGACCCCACGCCGATATGTAAGTCCACCCCCTTGCCGCCCGCTGAGCGGCGTAGGGTTGCGGTGAGTTACACACCTGTGGCATCTATTGTTGCCTTGTCTGCGTGGCAGTGTTGAGAAGTCGCTAATTTCTGAAAGCCAAAAGACAAAGCGCAATAAACGCTTTTTACATCCATGTCAACAACAACCGCGGGCCGCTGCCCGATTCCGGTTATCGCGTTACAAAATTACAAAAAATTATTTAGATAAAAACTATTCCGGCAATATTTTTTTTGAGGTTGCAACTGAATTTTCAAACGCACGGGCCGCCCGTGGTGTGAACGGACGGCTCGCATGGTGAAGCTGAATATAGGTCAGGGCTGACTATTTACCGAGTATAATGTTAATGAGCGCGTTCAAATCAGAAATGTCCACTTTACTGTCGCCATTAAGGTCTGCAGCGGGATTGTCGTTGTTTTCAACAATCAGAGCGATAACCATGTTCAGGTCTCCGATGTCGATGGTCCCATCGCCTGTAATGTCTCCCTTAGTTGAGCCATTTCGAACCGTGATATGGCAAGTGGCACTGATCAATGGACTGCCACTCTGAGCGGCGATGATGTCGCACTCACCTTCAGCAAGAGCCACAACCAATCCGTTCGCGCTAACCATAGCCACGCCATCGTCAGTCGAACTCCACTCAATTTCCGCATCGGTCGATGATGTGACCTTCAGAGCGAGGGTAGCGTTCGGAGCGAGTGTAGCAGAAGTCGGGGTCAGGGAGATAACGTCATTGGCATCAAATGCCACATTGTTGAAATTCTTCCAATAGGGTGCATTGAAGTAGGCACCGGCTCCGGCGAGTGGCACGTGAAGGGCTGCATTGTAGGCTGCAAAAGTGCCGGAGCTAAGCGTAGGAGGATTCTTAGCATAAGAGTAGATGGTTGTCGGACTGAGTTGGAGCGAACCGAGAGCGGTCACTTCTGGACCGATATTAAGTCTTGAAGCCGATCGGATCTCCTCCAGGTTGGCCTCCCAATTACATGAACCATTACCGCCAATATTAAGCGTACGTATCGGGCAGCGTTCGAAAGCGTTGGGATCAATGGCAAGATTGCCGATAGCGGGACTTGTGATTGTAACCGTACTCACACCCACACAATAGGAAAATGCCGACGTTCCGATATGCGTCAGCGTGCCTGGCAGATTGACAGACTTGATGCCTACGCAGTAACGGAACGCCTCGTCACCGATGTCGGTCAAACCGGAGGGCCAGTTGATAGTCTTCAAGTTGGTGCAATTGAAGAATGCTTTGGAGCCGATAACGCGGAGAGTGGCAGGTAGTTCCACAGCCGCAATTGTACTGCCGGCCGCGAATCCGGCAGGTAGCACTTGCACAGTCCGACCGATGGAAAAGGTTTCAATTTGAGCCGTAGGCAAACCACCCATCGAGGAGCAATTCACCGCATTCCATGTCAGCGACTTCACGGCGTTGCAGTGGGAGAAAGCATTGTCGCCGATGGTCGTGACAGAATTGGGTATAGAGACGCTTGTCAAGCCGGTGCAACCTGAGAAAGCATTGTTGCCGATGTTCAACACCGAGTTAGGAATGTTTACCGAAGTTATCATCGAGTTACTGACGAAATTATTGGGAATGAATTGCACAGAATCACCGATGGTAACAGTTTCTAATTGAGTTATGGGCAAGTTTCCCAACGATGAGCAATTCACCGCGTTCCAAGTCAGCATCTTCACGGCGTTGCAGCCATCGAAAGCTTTGGCATCAATAGACGTAACCGAGTTACCGATTGTTAAGCTTGTCAACCCTGTACAGCCGGAGAAGGCAGACTCACCGATGCTCGTAACCGAATTGGGAATGGAGACGCTTGTCAGGCCAACACAATCAGAGAAAGCAGAACTACTGATTTCTGTCACAGAATAAGTTTTTCCATTTAGAACTATAGCATTCGGAATTACTAACTCAGATGCCAACGAATTATAACGCGGTGAATAGGTGTTTTGATATGTTACTGTAACACTTGTGCTATCAGGATTGATAACGAAAAAAAGACCATTTACCGTATTATCAGAAGGAATTTTACCTAATCGAAGAAATTCATTCCAATATCGCGCTCCGGCATACTGAGACATACTTCCATCCGGGACCAATAGAACACAATTTGTCTTATCGATATCGGAAAAAGTGTAATTGGAAATCGTAGGAGGTGACATAGGTAACGATGTAATGATTGTTACACCGTTGCAGCCGGAGAAAGCCCTTGCACCGATGCTCGTGACCAAGTCGGGGATGGTGACGCTTGTCAGGCCGGAGCAGTCCCGGAAAGCGTAATTACCAATGATCCTGACCGAGTTGGGAATAATGAGCGATGTTATCTTCGAGTCGCGAACGAAATTTTCGGGAATAACTTGCACCGACTCGCCAAGAGAAACAGTTTCAATCTGAGCCGTAGGTAAACTACCGTGCGAAGAACAGTTCACCGCATTCCAAGTCAACGACTTCACAACATCGCAGCCAGCAAAGGCATAGATGCCGATTTGGGTAACGAATCTGGGAATGGTTAACGAAGTCAGGCCGCTGCAGTTGAGAAAAGCGTAATTCCCAATGGTCTTGACCATGTTGGGTATAATGAGCGATGTTATCTTCGAGTCACGAACGAAATTTTCGGGAATAACTTGTACAGAATCACCTATGGTAACTGTTTCTATTTGAGATGAGGGCAAATGACCCTTCGATGAACAATTTACCGCATTCCAAGTCAGCGACTTCACGGCGTTACAGCCAGAGAAAGCATTGTCACCGATACTCGTGACCGAGTTACCGATAGTTAAGCTTGTCAACCCGCTGCAACCTTCGAAAGTAGCCTGACCGATGCTCGTAACAGCGTTACCGATAGTCACACTTGTCAGGCCTGTACATCCGGAGAAAGCATAAGAGCCGATGCTCGTGACCGAGGTGGGAATGTTTACCGAAAGTATTTTTGAGTTTTTAACGAAATCATCAGGAATGACTTGCACAGAATCACCGATGGTAACAGTTTCAATCTGAGCCGTAGGTAAACTACCGAGCGAGGAACAGTTCACCGCATTCCAAGTAAATGACTTCACAGCATCGCAGCCGGCAAAGGCATCTGTGCCGATTTGGGCAACAGACTTGGGAATGGTTAGCGAAGTCAGGCCGGCGCAGCCACGGAAGGTTTCATCGCCGATGCTCGTGACCGAGTTGGGGATGGTGATGCTTGTCAGGCCGGTACAGCCGTTGAAAGCATGTTCACCAATTGAGGTTACCGAGTTGGGGATCGTTAATGAAGTTATGCCGGTGCATCCTGAAAAGGCAGATGCTCCGATTGCTGTCACTGAATAAGTTTTTCCATTTATAACTATATTATCCGGAATTACTAAATCAGATACCAACGAACTATAACGCGGTGAAAAGTTGTTTTGATATGTCACTGTGACACTTGTGCCATCCGGATTGATATCGAAATACAGACCGTCGAGAGTATTATCAGAGGAAATCTTACTTAATCGGAGAAAATCTTTCCAATATCGCGCTCCGGCATACTGAGACATACTTCTATCTGGGACTAATAGAGCACAATTTGTCTTATCGACACCGGAAAAAGTGTTATTGGAAATCATAGGTGGTGACATAGGTAACGATGTAATGATTGTTATACCGGTGCAGCCCTGGAAAGCAGACTCGCCTATGCTCGTGACCGAGTTACCTATGGACAAGTCTATCAGAGCAGTACATCCTTTGAAAGCATTTTCACCTATACTTATTACGGAGTTAGGGATAGTAACGTTCATCAAGCCGGTGTCGGAGAAAGCTGATTTACCGATGCTCGTAACCGAGTTGCCGATGGTAACATTTGACAGGCCGAAACAATTGTAGAAAGCATTGTCACCAATGGACGTGACAGAGTTGGGAATGACAACCGAAGTTATTTTCGACCGCCCGGCAAAATAAGATGGAATAACTTGTACAGAATCACCTATGGTAACTGTTTCTATTTGAGATGAAGGCAAATTACCCTTCGATGAACAGTTCACCGCATTCCAAGTCAGGGTCTTCACTGCGTTGCAACCGGAAAAGGCATTTGTGCCGATTTGGGCAACAGACTTGGGAATGGTTAACGAAGTCAGGCCGGTACAATTGTAGAAAGCATTGTCACCAATGGACATGACAGAGTTGGGAATAGTCACGCTTGATAGGCCGGTACAGCCTTCAAAAGCAGAACTACCGATTGCTGACACAGAATAAGTTTTTCCATTTATAACTATGACATCCGGGATTACCAACTCAGTTGCTAACGAACTATAACGCGGTGAATAGTAGTTTTGATATGTTACTGTAACACTTGTGCCATCAGGATTGATATCAAAAAACAGCCCATTAACCGTATCATCAGAAGATATTTTACCAAATCGATGAAATTCATTCCAATATCGCGCTACGGTATACTGAGACTTACTTCCATCCGGGACTAAAAGAACACAATTTGTCTTATCAAAACCGGTAAATGTAGAACTATAAATCGTAGGTGGCGACGTAGGAAAAGATGTAATGCTTGTCAGGTTAGAGCAGCCGGAGAAAGCCTCGTCGTCGATTGCCGTGACCGAATTGCCGATGGTGACACTTGTCAGACCGGTGCAGCCATAGAAAGCCCAGTAGCCGATGCTCGTGACCGAGTCAGGGATGGTGACACTTTTCAGGCCGGAGCAGCCCAAGAAAGCTCTACCGCCGATGCTCGTGACCGAGTTGCCGATGGTCACGCTTGTCAGGCCGGTGCAGCCCCAGAAAGCAGCCCCGCCTATACTTGTGACCGAGTTGGGGATGGTCACGCTTGTCAGGTTGGAGCAGCCCCAGAAAGCGCCTCCACCGATGCTCGTGACAGAGTTGCCAATGGTGACGCTTGTCAGGCCGGTGCAGCCATAGAAAGCATATCCGCCTATACTTGTGACCGAGTTGGGAATGGTCACGCTTGATAGGCCGGTGCAGCCGGAAAAGGCTCTTTCACCAATACTCGTGACCGAGTTGCCGATGGAGACGCTTGTCAGGCCGGTGCAGCCATTGAAAGCTGAACCACCTATACTCGTAACCGAATTGGGAATAGTCACGCTTGATAGGCTGACACATCCTTCGAAAGCAGAACTACCGATTGCTGTCACAGAATAAGTTTTTCCTTTTAGTTCTATTACATCAGGGATTACTAACTCAGATGCCAACGAATCATAACGCGGTAAATAACTATTTGGGTAAGTTACTGTAACACTTGTGCTATCAGGATTGATATCGAAAAACAAACCATTAACCGTATTCTCATTAGGAATTCCTATTATCTGAGGAAATTCTTTCCAAAAAGCCGCACCGGCATATACAGAGAGACTCCTTTCAGGGACTAATAAATCACAATTTGTGTTAACAAAACGAAATGTATACCTACCAACAACAGGAGGTGTAGTAGGAAAAGATGTGATGCTTGTCAGGCCGTCGCAGCCGTCGAAAGCACGATCTCCGATGCTCGTGACCGAGTTGGGGATGGTCACGCTTGTCAGGCCGATGCAGCCCCGGAAAGCATAACCGTCGATGCACGTGACCGAGTAAGTTGTACCGTTATAGGTCACTGAAGATGGGATAGTTAACGAACCGGTAAGATTGGGGTATTTAGGGTATAAGCCGGTTTCATCTGTTAGGGTTACCGTCTTGCCGTCACCGTTAATGTAGTAGAACAAGCCGTCAACCTTGAAATCATAAGCCGACAACTTGAGTGGGAGCATCAGCAGTACAAAAAGCAATACCGATAAGTTGATTGTTCGTTTCATCATAGTTAAAGATAATTTAATCGCAAGATGATTAATTGCTCAAGTTTTTAAAGGATGTTTGCGTACTTCAGAAACCTGAATAACCTACTGTGTTTTCAGTTTTTATCTCTTCCGGCTCACAAAGAAGTGACTTGCTGTGCAACAAAAAAAGCGTGAGAGCCCATTATTGAACCTGTCCGCTTTCAGAGATTTTGAACGACTTTTCCGTCAAAGATTAGCTACACGTAGACCCCACGCCGATATGTAAGTCCGCACCCCCACCGCCCGCTAAGCGGCGTAGGGTCGCGGTGTGTTACACACCTATGGGCATCTATTGTTGCCTTGTCTGTGTGGCGGTTGTAAGAAGTCGCTAATTTCTGAAAGCCAAAAGACAAAGCGTCAATAAACGCTTTTTATCATCAATGCGGTTGGCAAGCCGACCGCTGCCGGCCATTTGTCACCGCACCGGCAAAGATACAAATTTATTTTATTTCCGGATATATATTTTCCCGGAAAAATGACTCAAAAAACTCAAAAAAAACGTTCCCCCTGCGGTGTGTGGCACGGCAGGGGGAATGTTGTATAGGGTGATAAGTCGTGTGTGGCTTATTCTGCTGCCTCTGCGGTGGGGGCGGCGGCTTCGGCGCTCTTCTTCGAGCGGCGGGAGCGGCGGGTGGTTTTGCGCTTTTCGGCGCGCTCTTCCTTGGCCTCAAGCATGGCTTCGTTGAAGTCCACGAGCTCGATGAAGCAGGTCTTGGCGTTGTCACCGAGGCGGTTGCCGGTTTTCAGGATACGAGTGTAACCTCCGGGGCGGTCGCCTACTTTGGGAGCGACTACGCCGAAGAGTTCGGTCACGGCGTATTTGTTCTGCAGGTAAGAGAACACGAGGCGGCGTGTGGCCTGGTCTTTCTTGGGCGCTGTGGAGGCGTCGGTGTGGGCCTTGGCCAGTTCGGCGTCTTTACGGATGCCGCGCTGCGCGACGTTGACGAGGTGCTCGGCGTAGGGGCGCAGAGCTTTGGCCTTGGCCAGGGTGGTGAAGATCCGCTTGTGCATGATCAGCGAGATCGTCATGTTGGCCAGCAACGCGTCGCGGTGGGCTTTCTTACGGCCGAGGTGGTTGAATTTATTTTGATGTCTCATCGTGGTTTAGTCTTTATCAAGTTTGTATTTAGTGATATCCATGCCGAACGACAGGCCGAGATCGCTGAGTACTTGCTCGAGTTCGCTGAGCGACTTCTTGCCGAAGTTGCGGAACTTGAGCAGGTCGGTTTTGTTGTACTGCACGAGTTCGCCGAGTGTTTCAACTTCAGCCGACTTGAGGCAGTTCAACGCGCGGACGGAGAGGTTCATCTCAATGAGTTTCTGCTTGAGAATCTGACGCATGCGGAGCACTTCCTCGTCGAACTCATCGGTGCCCTCGTTCTCGGTGACATCTATGGCGATTTTCTCGTCGGAGAAGAGCATGAAGTGCTGAATCAGAATCTTGGCGGCCTCTTTGAGTGCCTCTTTGGGGTGGATAGAGCCATCGGTGGTGATTTCGATCACGAGTTTCTCGTAGTCGGTTTTTTGCTCCACACGGTAGTTCTCGACTGCGATTTTCACGTTCAGGATGGGTGTGTAGATCGAGTCGACAGCGATCACGTCGAAGGGGTCGTTGGGATTACGGTTCTCTTCTGCGGGGACGTATCCGCGACCTTTGTTGATGCTGAGTTCGATGTCGAAGGAGGCGCTGGGGTCGATGTGGCAGATTTCGAGTTCGGGGTTGAGAACTTCGAATCCCGTGAGCACATTGCTGATGTCTCCGGCGCGGAATACTTCGGTGGATGCGACTTTGACGGTGGCTTTTTCCGATTCGGTGTCCTCGACTATGCGTTTCAGACGCACCTTCTTTAAGTTCAAAATCACGTTGGTCACGTCTTCTTTCACTCCGGGTATGGTGTCAAACTCGTGGCTGACACCGCTGATTCGGATGTTGCAGATGGCGTAGCCTTCAAGCCCTGAGAGCAGGATTCGGCGCAGGGCGTTTCCAACGGTAATGCCGTATCCGGGCTCGAGGGGGCGGAACTCGAACTTTCCGAAAGTGTTGTCGGCTTCGAGCATCAACACTTTGTCGGGTTTCTGAAATGCTAAGATAGCCATGGATAGTTGTTTTTTTACTGTTTGGAGTACAACTCGACGATGAGTTGTTCTTTGATATTCTCGGGGATGTCTTCGCGCTGGGGCAGGTGGAGGAGTTTGCCGGATTTGGTGGCTTCGTCCCATTCGATCCAGGCGTATTTGGCGTGGTTGAAGCCTGCGAGCGAGTCTTGAATCACCTCGAGTGATTTGGACTTCTCGCGTACGGCGATCACCTGGCCGGGGTCGACGCTATAGGAGGGGATGTTCACGACCTGTCCGTTGACGGTGATGTGACGGTGGAGCACGAGTTGGCGCGCGGCCGCGCGGCTGCGTGCGATACCGAGGCGGTAAACCACGTTGTCGAGGCGTTGCTCAAGCAGTTGGAGGAGCACCTCACCGGTGACGCCTTTCATGCGTGCGGCTTTGTTGAACAGGTTGCGGAACTGGCGTTCGAGCACGCCGTAGGTGTATTTCGCTTTTTGCTTCTCGCGAAGCTGGATGCCGTACTCGGATTGTTTGCGACGGCGGTTTTGTCCGTGTTGGCCGGGAGGATAGTTTTTGCGTTCCAACACTTTATCCTCGCCAAAGATGGGCTCGCCTAATTTGCGGGCGATTTTAGTCTTAGGACCGGTATATCTTGCCATTGTTTGCTAAATTAAAATTAAAGTGATGTTGGGTTGGTGTTTCGGCCTCGTACAGTGCAGCCGCGATTGCAGAGAGGGTGGTATGTGTGCAATCTATTCACTGTAGCGGGGCGTCCGTCAGGTTGTTTCCTGAGCGATGGTTGTTTTTTCGTTTGTTCAGTGCTTTAGGCGCTTCCGGCGGATTACACGCGGCGGCGCTTGGGCGGACGGCATCCGTTGTGGGGAAGCGGAGTGACGTCGATGATTTCAACGACTTGAATGCCGGCTCCGTGAATGGTGCGGATGGCGGATTCGCGGCCGTTACCGGGTCCTTTAACGTAAGCCTTCACTTTGCGCAGTCCAAGGTCGTAGGCGACTTTGGCGCAATCCTGTGCGGCCATTTGGGCAGCGTAGGGGGTGTTTTTCTTGCTGCCACGGAATCCCATCTTGCCTGCCGACGACCAGGAGATCACTTGGCCTTGGCCGTTTGCTAAGCACACGATGATGTTGTTGAAAGAGGAATGAACGTGCAGTTGACCGACTCCGTCAACTTTGACCACTCTCTTCTTTGCTGCGACTGTCTTTTTTGCCATACTTTAATGTTATTTAGTAGCTTTTTTCTTGTTTGCGACGGTTTTCTTGCGTCCTTTGCGGGTGCGGGCGTTGTTTTTTGTGCTCTGGCCGCGAACGGGCAGGCCGATACGGTGACGGATGCCGCGGTAGCAACCGATATCCATCAGTCGCTTGATGTTCATCTGAACTTCGCTGCGCAGGTCACCCTCCACTTTGTAGTTCTCGCCGATAACTTCGCGGACTTTGGCGGCCTCGGCATCGGTCCAGTCTTTGACCTTGGTGTCCTCGCTCACTCCGGCAGTGGCCAGAATCTTGGCGGCGGAGCTGCGTCCGATGCCGTAGATGTACGTAAGCGCGATAACACCGCGTTTGTTTTGGGGCAGGTCAACGCCCACTATACGAATTGCCATATCTTATGTTGAAATTTTTTGCAAAAGTAATCAAAATTTTTGGATTGTCACCCCTGACGTTGTTTAAACTTGGGGTTCTTTTTACAAATCACGTACAAGCGTCCTTTGCGACGCACGATTTTGCAGTCGGCCGAGCGCTTTTTGATTGATGCTCTTACTTTCATAGTTGGTATTGTGGTGGTGTGTGGTTTGTTTTATTTGTATCTGAACGAGATGCGGCCTTTGGTCAGGTCGTAGGGCGACATCTCTACTCTCACTTTGTCTCCGGGGAGAATGCGGATGTAGTGCATGCGCATCTTGCCCGAGATGTGGGCGATGATCTGATGGCCGTTCTCGAGTTCCACGCGGAACATGGCGTTGCTCAGCGCTTCAACTATCGTGCCATCGAGTTCTATTGCGGTTTGTTTTGCCATTGGATGCTTATAAAATCAAAGGTGGTTGGGTCAAAGGGTTAGATAAATCGGTCGCCGAGCACTTGCTGGACGTAATCGAACGACGATAGAATGTCCGGCTTGTCGTTGTGGATCGCGATGGAGTGCTCGTAGTGCGCGCTTGGTTTGCGGTCACGCGTGCGGCTGGTCCAGCCGTCCGGCTCGGTGATGACGTTCTTGCTGCCGAGGTTGATCATGGGCTCGATGGCAATGGTCATTCCGTTGCGGATAAGCGGTCCGGTGCCGCGGCGGCCGTAGTTGGGCACTTCGGGGTCTTCATGCAGTTTGCGTCCCACGCCGTGACCGACGTACTCGCGCACAACGCCGTAACCGCGCTGCTCGCAGTACTCCTGTATGGCGTGTCCGATATCTCCCACGCGGTTGCCGGGAACGGCTTTGCTGATGCCGATGTAAAGCGACTCTTTTGTGGTTTGGAGCAGGGCTTTCACTTCGGGGCTGATCTCACCCACGGGGAAGGTGTAGGTGGAATCGCCGTTGAATCCGGCCTCTGTCACGGCGCCGCAATCAATCGAGATGATGTCGCCCTCGCGCAGAACGTAGTCGCCCGGCAGGCCGTGCACCACGTTCTCGTTCACCGACAGGCACACGCTTCCGGGAAAGCCGTAAAGGCCAAGAAAGCCCGGCACGGCGCCTTGCGAGCGGATATACTCATCGGCGATTTGATTGAGCCGACGCGTGGTAATCCCGGGGGCTACCCACTTGGCGAGTTCGCCCAGTGTGCGCGCCACCACGAGATTAGCTTCGCGTAGGTATTCAATTTCTTGTTCTGTCTTGAGAATGATCATCGGTCGAATGGTCTTTGACTTTTCTCACATTTGACTGCTTGTTCCAGAATCAGCGCGTGCGTCCTTTAATTTTGCCGCTCTTCATCAGGCCGTCGTAGTGGTGCATCATCAGGTGGGTCTCGATTTGCTGGAGTGTGTCGAGCACGACGCCCACGACAATGAGCAGTGACGTTCCGCCGAAGAATTGGGCGAATTGCTGGTTAACGCCGAAGTAACGCGCGAAAGCGGGCAGGATGGCGACGATACCGAGGAAGATCGAGCCGGGCAGGGTGATGCGCGACATGATCGAGTCAAGGTAGTCGGCGGTTGCACGTCCGGGTTTCACTCCGGGGATGAAGCCGTTGTTCTTCTTCATATCCTCAGCCATTTGCGTCGGACGGACGGTGATGGCGGTGTAGAAGTACGTGAAGGCGACAATCATCAGGAAGTAAACCACGTTGTACCAGAGTCCGTTCATATCGCTGAACGTGCGCGCGATCCAGCCCATCACGCCTCCTTCATCTCCGCGCGCGCCGTATCCGGCGAGCGTGATGGGGATGAACATCAGCGCCTGTGCGAAGATGATGGGCATCACGTTCGCGGCGTTGACTTTGAGGGGGATGTACTGGCGTGCGCCGCCGTATTGACGGTTACCGACAATACGCTTGGCGTAGTTCACGGGCACTTTGCGTGTTCCCTGGGTAAGCATCACGGCACCTGCGGTGACGGCGAAAAGGATGATAATCTCAACGAGGAACATCACCAGTCCGCCTTGTGCTGTGCTCAATCGGCTTGTGAACTCTTGCGCCAGCGCGCTGGGGAAGCGGGCGATGATACCGACGAGAATGATCATCGAGATACCGTTGCCGATACCTTTGTCGGTGATTTTCTCGCCGAGCCACATGATGAACATCGCGCCAGCGGTGAGGACTACCGAGAGGAAGATCATCATCATTCCGCTGATTTGGGCGTGTCCGCCGGCGGCATTAACTTGATACTGCAGGTTGACCAAGTAAGCGGGAGCCTGCACGAGCAGAATCAGCACGGTGAGATAACGCGTGTACTGATTAAGTTTCATGCGGCCGCTTTCGCCCTCGCGCTGCATTTTCTGGAATTGAGGGACAACCATACCCATAAGTTGGATCACGATCGAGGCCGTGATATAGGGCATGATACCGAGCGCGAAGATGGATGCCTGCGAGAACGCGCCGCCCGAGAACATGTCGAGCAGCTGCATCAGTCCGCTGTCGGTGAAACTGCGCATCGCCTCAAGGTCTTGCGGGCTGATGCCCGGAAGAACCACGAAACAACCCAAACGATACACTAAAATGAAAAGGAAAGTGATCGTCAGGCGCTTGCGCAGATCCTCAATCTTCCAGATGTTTTTAAGTGTCTGAATGAGTTTCATCTGATTTTATACTTTAGCGATTGTGCCTCCGGCGGCTGTGATAGCCTCTTCAGCTTTTTTCGAGAAGGCATGAGCCTGAACGTCGAGTTTGACGGTCAGCGTTCCGTCGCCGAGAATCTTCACGAGGTGCTTCTTGCTGATCAGTCCGGCCTCGATCATATCGCTGACGGTGATCTTCTCAAGGTTCTTGGCCTCTGCAAGCGACTGGAGAGTGGAAATGTTGATGGCTTTGTACTCAACGCGGTTGATGTTCTTGAATCCGAACTTGGGCAAACGGCGTTGGAGCGGCATTTGTCCACCCTCGAATCCAACTTTGCGCTTGTAGCCCGAGCGTGACTTGGCACCTTTGTGTCCACGTGTCGACGTGCCGCCTTTTCCCGAACCGGGACCACGGCCGATGCGACGTTTTTTCTTATTCGAGCCAACTGCGGGTTGTAAATTATGTAATTCCATTGTTGTGCTGTTTGTTAAAAAAGTGGTTTGTTAACGTGCTCACTCGGCCACTTCGGTGACCTCAACCAGATGGCGGACGATGTTGACCATACCCATCACGGAGGGGGTGTTGTCTTTAACCACCACTTGGTTCATCTTGCGCAATCCGAGCGCATCGAGCGTTTTCTTCTGGCGAGCCGGGCGATTGATGCGGCTCTTCACTTGCTTGATTTGAATCTTAGCCATAATCAAAAGTATTAACCGTTAAACACTTTGTCGACGGTCACGCCACGATAGTGGGCAACCATTTGCGGGCTGCGCATCTCCTGCAGGCCTTTGATGGTGGCTTTCACGAGGTTGTGAGGGTTGGACGAGCCTTTGGACTTGCAAATCACGTCGGTCACGCCGATGCTCTCGAACACGGCACGCATAGCACCACCGGCCTTCACACCCGTACCCGGGGTAGCCGGCTGCATGAACACGCGCGAGCCGCCGAATTTGGCAACCTGCTCGTGGGGAATGGTGCCTTTGTGCACGGGAACACGGATGAGGTTCTTCTTTGCCATCTCAACGCCCTTGGCGATAGCGGCCTGAACCTCGTTGGCTTTTCCGAGACCGTAGCCGATCACACCGTTGCCGTCTCCGACGACAACAATCGCGGCGAAGGTGAACGTGCGGCCACCCTTGGTCACTTTGGTAGTACGGTTAATGGCCACCAGTCGGTCTTTCAGTTCCACATCGGCGGCGAGCTTAACTACTTTTTTGCTATTGTTGTTCATGATTGTTCTTAAAATTTAAGTCCACCTTTACGGGCACCATCGGCCAATGCTTTCACTCTGCCGTGGAACAGGAAGCCGTTGCGGTCGAACACCACGCTGGTGATGCCGGCTTCGATGGCTTTCTTGGCCACGATTTCGCCCACTTGGGCGGCGATTTCGCTCTTGGTTCCTTCGGTGATTCCCTTCGAGGAAGCCGACACAAGCGTGTTGCCCAACTCGTCGTTGATCAACTGGGCGTAAATCTGCTTGTTGCTGCGGAACACACACAGACGGGGACGCTCGGCGGTGCCGCTGATACGACCACGAATGCGGGCTTTGATCTTATTTCTTCTTTCAGTTTTCGATACCATAATGTCAGTTTTTATTTGGCGGCTGCCGTTTTACCACTCTTGCGACGAATCACTTCGCCAACGAATTTCACGCCCTTGCCCTTGTAGGGTTCGGGTTTGCGGAACGAGCGAATCTTGGCGCAGATCTGGCCAAGCAGTTGCTTGTCGCACGAAACTAAGGTGATCAGCGGGTTCTTGTTGCGCTCGGTCTTGGCGTCAACGGTAACTTCGGGCGGCATCTTGATGTAGATGGCGTGGGAGTAACCGAGGGCGAGTTCGAGCACTTGACCCTGGCTGGTGGCACGATAACCGACACCGACAATCTCGAGTTCTTTCTTGAAGCCTTCGCTCACGCCCACAACCATGTTGTGGATCAGTGCGCGGTAGAGGCCGTGCTGGGCGCGGTTCTCGCGGCTGTCGTCGGGACGGCTCACTTTGATTTCGCCATCGGCGAGCTCAACAGTGATTTGCGGATTGAGTTTTTGCTTGAGTTCGCCTTTGGGGCCTTTCACGGTGATGACATCGTCTTTGATGTCAACGGTTACGCCGGCGGGAACTGTGATGGGCAATTTTCCTATTCTTGACATATCTTTTCCCTCCTATCAATAAACGTAACATAATACTTCGCCGCCGATTTTCTCGTCTTTGGCTTGTTTGTTTGTCATGATGCCTTTGCTGGTGCTCAGAATGGCGATTCCGAGGCCGTTGAGTACGCGCGGCATGTCTTTGTAGCCGGTGTACTGGCGAAGACCCGGACGCGACACGCGTTTGAGGCTCTTGATGGCGCTCACTTTGTCGACGGGGTCATACTTGAGGGCGATTTTGATGGAGCCCGAGGGGGTTCCGTCTTCAACGAACTTGTAGTTCAGGATGTAGCCCTGTTCGAAGAGGATTTTGGTGATTTCCTTCTTCATCTTCGAGGAAGGGATGTCAACGACACGGTGCTGTGCCTTGATCGCGTTCCTCAATCTGGTCAGATAATCTGCAATTGGGTCTGTCATTGCTTTCGTGGTTAAATTGATTCGGAGACCACCGCCCGACGTAGGCGGGTCCCGAACAATATTTAATTGGAAATTGGTTTGGTTGTTTCTCGGTTGTTTAGAGGAAATGTTAACCGCTGTCGGTGGATTTACCAGCTTGCTTTACGCACGCCGGGGATCAGGCCTGCCGAGGCGAGTTCGCGGAAGTCGATACGCGAGATTCCGAACTGACGCATGTAGCCTTTGGGGCGTCCGCTGAGCTTGCAACGGTTGTGCAGGCGCACGGGCGAGGCGTTGCGGGGCAGTGCTTGCAGAGCCTCATAGTCGCCGGCTTTCTTGAGCGCTTCGCGTTTGGCGGCGTATTTGGCCACCATCTTCAGACGCTTTGCCTGGCGGGCTTTCATCGATTCTTTTGCCATACGGGGTTGTGTTGTGATATGGGTTAATGTTTACTTGTTCTTGAACGGCAGTCCGAACGCTTTGAGCAGGGCGTAGCCTTCCTCGTCGGTGGGTGCGGTGGTGACGAAGGTGATGTTCATACCGGTCATCTTCTGCACCGTGTCGATGTTGATTTCGGGGAAGATGATTTGCTCGCTCACGCCGACGGTGTAGTTTCCGCGTCCGTCAAGACGTCCTTCGATGCCCTTGAAGTCGCGGATACGCGGCAGGGCGATGCGGATGAAGCGCTCCATGAACTCATACATGCGGTCGCGGCGAAGGGTCACGCGGGCGCCGATGGGCATTTTCTTACGCACTTTGAAGTTCGAGATGTCTTTCTTGGAAAGAGTCTGCACGGCTTTCTGACCGGTGATGGTCGTGAGTTCGTTGATGGCCGTGTCGATGATCTTCTTGTCTTGCGTGGCGTCGCCCAGACCCTCGTTAAGCACGATTTTCACCAGGCGGGGAATCTGCATGGGCGAACTGTAGTTGAATTGCTTCATCAGAGCAGGAGCAATCACCTCGTCGTATTGTTTCTTGAGTGTTGTCATTACTTGATCTCCTCTCCTGATTTTTTGGAAATACGAATTTTTTTACCTTTCTCGTCGAACTTGAAGCCTACACGGGTGGGCTTTCCGCTCTTGGGGTCGATGGCGGCCAGGTTGCTCAGGTTGATCGGCGCTTCCTTGCGCACGAAACCACCTTGGGGCGCCTGGGCCGAGGGCTTGGTGCTCTTGGTCACGATATTGACTCCCTCAACGATGGCGCGGCCTTTCTTGACGTCAATGCTGAGCACGCGTCCGGTCTTGCCTTTGTCATCGCCGGCCAACACATAAACCGTGTCACCTTTCTTGATATGTAACATTGCCATTTTTGAATGTGAATTGTTGTGGTGAAAAATGTGTTGTTAAAGCACTTCGGGCGCGAGCGAGACGATTTTCATGTTCGTTGCGCGCAACTCGCGGGCTACCGGGCCGAAGATACGGGTACCGCGGATCTCGCCGGCGTTGTTCAGCAGCACGCAAGCGTTGTCGTCAAAGCGGATGTACGAGCCATCGGCGCGACGGATCTCTTTCTTGGTGCGGACAACCACAGCGCGGGACACCGTGCCTTTCTTCACCTCTGACGAGGGAATGGCGTTCTTAACGGTGACCACGATAACATCGCCCACCGAGGCATAACGACGGCCGGTGCCGCCGAGCACGCGGATACAGAGCACCTCCTTGGCGCCGCTGTTGTCGGCAACTGCCAGTCTACTTTCAGTCTGTATCATAGTGATTACTTAGCTTTTTCAATGATTTCAACTAATCTCCATCTCTTGGTCTTGCTCAGAGGACGGGTCT
>CACYCT010000081.1 GCA_902772965.1 uncultured Bacteroidales bacterium
GGGTGGGGTTGGCTCGTCTCGGGTCGGTTTCAGTGGGTATGATGGCGTGGTGGTCGGTGACTTTTGTGTTGTCGAACACCTTTTTTGATTTGGGCAGTTTGGCTTGGCTGAGCAGTGGTGCGGTAAGTGGCGCGTAGGGCACCATGGCTTGGAGTATGGCCGGCACTTTTGGGTAGATGTCGTCGGAGAGGTAGGTGGTGTCGACACGCGGGTAGGTGGTCACTTTCTTTTCGTAGAGCGACTGGATGATTTTGAGTGTCTCGTCGGCAGAGAAGGCGAATTTTTTGTTGCACTCGACTTGGAGGCTTGTCAGGTCGAACAGTCGTGGCGGCGCCTCGCGTCCGTTTTTTGTTTCGATGGAGGTGACAGTGAGCGGTTTGTCTTTTATTTGCTCTAAGAGTTGTTTGGCTTCGTCTTCTGTGTCGAACCGTCCGCGTGTGGAGTTGAAGGTGACGGTTCGGTAGAGGGTTTTGATTTCCCAGTAGTCTTGCGGGGTGAAGTTTTGTATTTCGTGGTGTCGCGCTACAATGAGGGCGAGTGTGGGTGTCTGCACGCGTCCGATGGAGAGTACGCCCGACTGGTGTGCGTATTTTTGCGTGTAGAGTCTTGTGGCGTTCATTCCGAGAAGCCAGTCTCCGATGGCCCGGCAGAGTCCGGCGTGGTATAGGTTGTTGAAGTTGTCGGCGGGTTGGAGTTGCCGGAATCCGTCGCGGATAGACTGGTCGGTGAGTGATGAGATCCAGAGGCGCTTGACGGGGCATGTGGCGTTGGCTTTCTGGTAGACCCACCGCTGGATGAGTTCCCCTTCCTGGCCGGCGTCACCGCAGTTGATGATTTCTGTCGCGTTTGCCACGAGTGACTTGATGACGTTGAATTGCCTTTCGATGGATGTCTGGTTGATGAGTTTGATTCCGAACCGTTGCGGTATCATGGGCAGTGCGGCGAGGCTCCAGCGTTTCCATTCGGGCCGGTAGTCGCCGGGTTCTTTGAGTGTGCACAGGTGTCCGAAAGTCCATGTGACTTGGTATCCGTTGCCTTCGTAGTAGCCTTGGTGTTGTTGTGTGGCTCCGAGTATACTGGCGATGTCCCGGGCTACTGAGGGTTTTTCGGTGACGCAGACAATCATAAGTTGTTTGGTGGTGTTGAATGAACGGCAAAATTAGCAATTTTTTGCGAGATTGCGGGCGGGTAGATCTCAATAGCACTTTTAAGGCGTGTGATTTCGGGTATGTCAAGATAGAGTTTTTAAACAAAATAAGAATTATTAACAAATAAGGAGGATTCAATTATCGAGTTTTGAGTAATTTTGTGGGTACTATGCAATGAAACAAATTCATCATACTAACTACTTAATATTGCAGACTATGAAGAGATTCATCACCTCAATGTTCCTGCTGGCGCTGGTTGCGGTATTGTCGCCGGGTGCCGTCGCGGCCACTTACTACGGCTTCAAGGTTGGCGGAGTGAGTGTGAACAGCGACAATTGCGGCAACATTACCGGAAGCAACATACTCAGCGGCACGGTGAGTTACGACCCCGCCACCAACACGGTGACTTTCTCGGGCGTGAGTATCAACCGCACCGGATCGGACAACCGCGCGCTCTACAACGAGAGCAACTCGGGCCTTATCGTCCGCTTTGAAGGGATAAACTCACTGATCGCCCGCAATGCCGCGCCCGTGCGTATTGAACGGACAACCACCTTCATCGTGGATGGCACCACGCGAATTTGGGGCTACGACGAGGGCGCGATATATATCAAAGGCGCGTATAAACTCACCATCAAAGGCCCAGGCAATCTTGAAGTCAGCGCAACATCGAAAGGCGGAATTGAGGGCAGCAGCGACAACAACACGGTGGAGTTCAGCGACGTTACAGCCACGATTTATGGCGGCGGGGGCGACCTGCTCGACCTTTACGGCGTCTCTTTCAGCGCCGGCAGCCACGTGACGCTCAAGTCCGTCCCCGGCATGCCTAACGTGAAAAACGTTGACATCATCAATTTCAACGGCATGGAAGTGGCCCAGTCGCCCGACAATGCCGTGTACCGCTCGAGCGCGAAATCGCTGGTGTACTACAACTACGCCACCGAGACCTACGGCTCCACGGTCAGCGGCACCGACATCCTGATCAGCGACCGCGACGTAGCCGTGGTGAACAACGCCACATACTTCCCCGACGACAACTTCCGCAAGCACATCATAGGCCTTTATCCCAAGAACTTCATCAGCACCCGGGAAGCGGCCGCATTGCAGAACCTTGTGGTCAACTCCAAGCAGATCGGCAGTCTCAAGGGAATCGAGTTCCTCACGGGGGTGACCATGCTCAACTGCAACACCAACAACCTCACCTCGCTCGACCTGAGCAAAAACACTGCCTTGAAGCAACTCAACGTGTCGTACAACCAATTGACGTCGTTAGACCTGACCCAAAACACACTTTTGGAGGATCTGATGTGCCACAACAACCGGATCACGTCGCTAATCCTGCCTAACAATAGTGAGTTGCGGTCTGTTGTCTGTAACGACAACCTCCTCACGTCCCTTAACCTGTCGGGCAACACGAAACTCCAGAACCTGACTTGCTACCGCAACCGAATGACTATTGCCGGCACCAACACCATGGTGGCCCAACTGCCCCGCCTGTCATCCGCGGCGACCATCAATTTCCAGATGCGTTCCGACGATGCCAACATAATGCTCAGATCCGCCGTGCAGACGGCACGCGGCAAGAATTTCTTCCCGAAGTACTCCACGGGAGGCACAACATGGTACGCCTATGAGGGCGTGTTGCCCATCACGTCGGACTATTTCCCCGACAACGCGTTCCGAACGTACCTCGCCGGCAACGCCGACCCCAACGGTGACACCTACATCGACCAGTATGAGATTTCCGACATCACCACGCTCCGCCTGACCAACCTCGGCATCTCCGACCTGACGGGAATCAACTATTTCACTGACTTAACCGGCCTCTATTGCGGCAACAACAGCCTCACATCGCTCTGGTTGACCAAGAATACCAAGCTCAAGATCCTTGAATGCAACAACAACACGCTCGGGTCGCTCAATCTGTCCTATTTGCCTGAATTGGAGAGTCTCAATTGCGCCCAAACCGGCCTTGAGACGCTTGAGCCGAGTTTGTGTCCCGACCTGACCACGCTTAACTGCGCCGGCAATGGTATTTCGCGTCTCAACCTGAGCGCCAACACGAAACTCACACGCGTGATCGCCAATGGTAACCGAATTGCCGGAGAGCACTACGACTATCTGTTCGACAAATTGCCCGAGCGCACCGGCAGCTGCTATCTCGACTTTTTCACCACCGCCACAGGTGAGACCAACGAGCAGCTCAGCTTCAAGCAGGCAGGCCTGCTGAAAGAGAAAGGCTGGACAGCGCGCTACCAGACAGCCGGTTCGTCAGCGTGGCGTGAAGTGGCCGACTATGTGGCCATTAACTCCAACACCTTCCCCGACGCCAATTTCCGCAACTTCATGCTTGAGCAGTCGTATGGCACCGATGCCAGACTCTATTGGAGCGAGGTTAAGACAATCACCTCCCTCGGCGCGTGGCAGCGGCAGATTACCTCCCTGGCGGGTGTCGAGTACCTGACGGAACTGGAAAGTCTTTACTGCCAAGAGAATCAGATCACCGAGTTGGATTTGAGCCAAAACCTCCGCATAAGCAAGGTTTACTGCCACCTCAACAACATCTCCGCCGAAGCTCTCGACCGCCTCATCGCCAACCTCCCAGCGGCTGAGGACGGAATCATTATGTTCAAGAATGGCGACAGCGACCAGAACGTCATGCCCACCTCGGCCCAAGCCAGAAACGCGGCCGGAAAGAACTGGACTTTGCGCTACTGGAAAGGCAGCACTTGGGTCGATGTGCCCACATCATCCTTGTTGGGCGACATCAACCTCGACGGACGTGTCGACATCACCGACCTCAACCTCGTTGTCAACGCCGTGCTCTCGAATCCCGGCTTGTCGGAATCCGGAGGAAACCCTGACCTTAACGGCGACAACAGAGTTGATGTGACCGACCTGAATATGATTATCAGTATCATTCTGAACAACTGATCGGCAATTCAAACATTCCGGCACATTGTCACCCCCGCTTTCACATTCGTGCAATAATGGGGGTGACACTTGTTTCCGGCGGACGGATACCCATATGATGACACCCTCCGTGGTCGTGCCGCGGAGGGTGTTGTTTTGGATTAGGGAGATTTGCGTTACTTGACGATGAACTTGCGTCCGTTTTGGATGTAGATTCCGGTGGGGAGTTTGTCGGTTGTCATCTTGCGTCCGAGCAGGTCGTAGATGGTGTTGTCGCCGGTTGTCGCGGTCTTGACTGATCGGTGAGTGATGAGATCCAGAGGCGCTTGACGGGGCAAGTGGCGTTGGCTTTCTGGTAGACCCACCGCTGGATGAGTTCCCCTTCCTGGCCGGCGTCACCGCAGTTGATGATTTCCGCCGCGTTTGCCACGATCAACAAGTTAAAACAATCAATACCGACAGGTGTCTCAATCTTCACGTCTTCTGTCTTCCACCCGACACGTACAATTAACACAACCTACCTAAAACAATATAAAATTTTAGTTTTCTTAATTGTTTTTCACAAAATAACAGAAAGAGAGATTGAACTATTTATATTAATTTTGCGCTCAAATTTCATTATAAAAAAATTAAACCGATTTAGCAATGAAACGTGTTTTCTTCAACACTGTACTTGCGCTACTTGCGGCAATGCTGTCTGTATTGCCGCTGCGAGCCCAGGTGGTGTTCAACACCACCAACTTCCCCGATGCCAATTTCCGGCAGTACCTGATGGACAACTTCCCCGACAAAGGCTTTACAGCCCTTGACGACACCATCAGTTCTGACAACATCAACACAATTACATCTATCAATTGTCAGTCGAAAAATATCTCGAATTTAAAGGGAATCGAGTATTTCACGAATCTGAACTATCTTAACTGCTCCCGCAATCGTCTCTCTTCACTGAACTTGAGCGGCTGCACCGCACTCAAAAATCTATATTGTAATAACAACTCTCTCTCAACACTGAATGTGAGCAATTGCGCAGCGCTTACAACATTGCACTGTTATAGCAACTATCTGAATTCGTTAGACGTCAGCAATCTCACCTCGCTGACATCCTTGTACTGCTATAGTAACCAGCTGACCTCGTTAGACGTCAGCAATCTTTCCAAACTGAACTACTTATACTGCAATAACAACCAACTGACTTCTTTAGACGTCAGCAGGAATAGTAGTCTGTTATCCCTGTATTGTTACCAAAACAAGTTAGAGACGCTCTCAACAGGTCCCAACGAGAAAATACAGGACCTTTTCTGCTACAACAATCAACTAACTTCGCTTGATCTGTCGCTGTATCTCGTACTCCGAAGAGTCAACTGTTCGAATAACAAGCTTAAGGCATTGAGTGTTGACTATAACGGTCAATTGACCGAGTTGAATTGCTCGAATAATCAGTTGACCGTACTGTATTTGACACACAACAGTAGTTTGCAAAATCTTAATTGTTCCACCAATCAGTTGAGTACATTAGATATTAGCCCAAACACAAACCTCAAGAATTTCGATTGCTCCAACAACCAACTGACCGATTTGTCTTTAGCAAGCAATCGACTATTGACCAGCTTGACATGTTCGGGCAACCAATTAACCACCCTTGACGTCAGTAAAAACACGTCGCTAAATTCTTTAACTTGTTCAAACAATCAGATCTCCTTACTTGATTTGAGCAGCAACACTTTGCTGAATAGCCTTGACTGCTCAAACAACCTATTAGAAACAATAGCGGCCAAAACAGTGACCACTCTGAATTGTTCGGGCAACAAGATTACTGAGGTTGACTTTAGCGGCAACACCACAATCAACACCATCGACATATCCAACAATAGGATTTCACCCACACAAATGCAGCTTTTGGTTGAATCTTTAAGGACTAACACATCAACCAATTCGGTCTTCAGGGTTATGAGCAACACCACGGAATTGAATGTGATGACTACCAGCCAGGTCGAGCTTGCGCAGAGCAAGGGGTGGACTCCTTTATGCGGCAACAACAACACCTGGACGGCTTATCTGGGCAGCGATGAGGCTCTTCCCATCAATGAGACAAACTTTCCTGACCCTGCATTCCGTGAATACCTCAAGTCGCTCACCGTAACCCTTGCCGACGGCACAACCATAACGCCCGGTTCTGACTCGATGCTGAATGCCACGGAGTTATACAGCATTACAACCATCAACGTTCCGAATAATGCCTCGAATCTGAATGGCATTCATCTGCTGAGCCATGTCAACACAATTAATTGCGTAGGCAGTTCGCTGGAAGCACTTGAACTCCAATCCCTTTACAATTTCAAAAAATTAAACACCAGCGATTGCGACAACTTGAGCACTGTTAAGCTCACCGGTACGCAACTTGAGCGTGTCAGCCTTAACAATTGCCCTGCATTGGAAGAAATCGTATTCGGGAAAAGCGTCAGCCAGGTTATCATCAACGATTGCGAGTCTCTGGAAACGCTGAGCATTAGTGATAAAGGAGTCACTTCGTTGCAAGTGTCAGCTTGTCCATCGCTGTTGACCATTGATTGTTCCAAAAACAAACTTACCGCCCTCGACATAACCGATCACACATCTCTGATTACATTAAACTGTTCACAAAATCAGATTGAAAGTCTCAATGTCGGCTCAAACAGAAACTTGCAAACCCTCAATTGCAGTGGCAATCTGTTGACGACCTTAGATGTAGCTCAAAACAGCTTGCTTCGCCAATTGAATTGCTCTCAAAACAACTTAGAGACGCTGGATGTCGGTAGCAATCCGTTACTGACAGAGTTAAAATGCAATAATAATCGTCTGAGCACTATCGATGTGACAAAACTGGCGAAATTAGCCTATTTTGATTTCAGCTACAACATTTTAACATCGGTAGATCTGAGCCAAAACGTGGCATTGACTGACTTGATTTGTGAGTTAAACCAATTGACAGTCCTCGACCTAACCCGGAACACTGAGCTTGTGCGCATTATTTGCAGGAATAATGCTTCTTTGACCTCCATCGTCGGTCTTCCAAAAAATGTGTCAGTCCTAACCGTCAATGGTTGCTCATCACTTGCCTCTCTGGATTGCTCAAACCGAAAACTCAGGGCTCTCAATTTGAGTAACTGTTCATCGCTTGTGAATGTGAACTGCGCCAACAACCAGATTTCCACGCTGATTCTGGAAAACTGTTCGGCTCTGAAAGTACTCGATTGTCATGGAAACGCCCTATCATCCATAACAAATATAGCCGGGTTGGAGCTGGACTACTTAGACTGTTCGGCTAATGGAATTTCCGGCTTACCCAGAATGAGTGTTAAAGTATTGAAATGCTCAACACAATCAAATTCATTCTCTGTGTATTCAATCAATAACAACATAGACAAAAATAGACTTGAAGAATTAGATGTTTCGAACAACGTATTTGGCGGATCAGGAAATGTAGTTACGATTGAAGGATTTCCGAAATTGTCGCGTTTCGAGATTAGAGGTTGCCGATTTTTATCCTCAATCAGATGCAACTCAGAAAGGTTGAGCTATCTCGACATCAGCGACAATTATGCTATAAAATCTTTATCAATCCAAGGGAGCAACTTTTCAACTCTCGGTATAGATACCCTGATCAATTTACTACCCGAAGTCCCTTCAGCCCAACTATATGTTGACGACAACGTTAAAATGACCTCAAGTCAAGTGCTCGCAGCCAAAAACAAGGGGTGGACTGTAAATAGTGTCTATGGAGATGAATTCCAAGACGTTGACACAGGCATAGCCATTAATGAGGCAAACTTCCCTGATGTCAAGTTCCGTACTTATTTGCTCAATCAGCCATATGGGCAGGATGCCTTGCTTCAAAATTCTGAAATCAGAGCAACTACCTCGTTAAACCTATCAAATCAGGATATCACAAACCTGAAAGGTCTTGAGTATTTCAAAAACCTCAGAAATTTGGACTGCAGCGGCAATGACCGCTTGGAAACGATAGACTGTAGCAACTTCGCACTGACAGAACTCAACATAGAAGGCTGCGCTTCGCTGAAAGCGCTTAGCACTTACGGAAACAAGTTGAGTGAAACCGCCATGAACAGCATCATCTCACAATTGCCTACAGTTGACACAGGAGAATATCTTGTTTGCCGTGATGGCAATACGGTTCTTGTTACCGCACAAGCCGACGTTGTTAGAGCTAAAGGTTGGACTCCAAAGTATTATGACAACCAGACCGGGCAATGGCTACCCTATGATGGTGTCGAAGATGCCGCACTTGAGATTAACGAAAGTAATTTCCCCGACGAGGCTTTCCGCAACTACCTGCTTGCTCAAGATTACGGTCAAGACGGTATCATCTCAGCGTTTGAGCGATTCAACCTTAAATATCTCAACGTTAGATCGAAAGGCATTTCTTCTCTATCCGGTATCGAACACTTCACTGAACTTGAATATTTAGTTTGCTTAAACAACAAACTGTCGAGCTTAGACCTGTCGGCACACAGCAAGTTGTTGCATCTGGATATTGGGTATAATCAATTCTCTTCATTAGATAACATTGCCGTTCTGAATCAGTTGCAATCTTTGCGCAATTTACGCTGCAACAACAATCAGTTGACAGCCATCGATATCAGTCAATTGGCAGCTTTGGACACCCTTTATTGTCCTTACAACCAATTAACTACCCTTGCGCTTCAAAGCAATTCGTTGAAAGATTTGCGATGTGGCTATAACTTAATGACATCCTTAGACATTAGCCAGCTCACCGCCCTGGAGGTTCTGTATTGCCGAAATATCAACTTAACAACTTTCGCACCTCAAAACAACACCTTAAAATATTTGGACTGCCAATATAACAAAATGACCTCCTTAGACATTAGCCAGCTCACCGCCCTGGAGAATCTATATTGCAATAATAACAATTTAGCAACTTTCGCACCTCAAAACAACACCTTAAAATATTTGGACTGCAGTACTAATGGAATGAGCCAATTGGATGCCAGCAAGTGCCCTAAATTAGAAACTTTGCAATTTTACTCTGGTAACCCGAGTTTAGAACGTTTGAATGTCACGGGATGCACCGAACTGAAATACTTATTCTGTAGCCATAACTCGAAATATCAAGCCGGAACAGTCACTACTGGAACCAGCGGAAAACTGGAACGGTTGGATCTTTCCACCAATGTGAAACTAATTGAGGTTGACTGCAGTGGGCACTTATTGAGTGAGTTGGATGTTCGAAACTGCAAAGACCTCAAAGTCCTGTGGTGCAATGCCAATAGACTGAAGAAATTGCGGGTAGACAACTGCACTAACCTGTCGGTACTTTTTGCTTGGGTTAATGAACTGGAAAGAGTGGATTTGAGTGGTTGCACCAACCTTGAGGTCTTAGACTTCTCGAATAATAACTTCCAAACGATCGATTTGAGCAAAAACAAGGAATTGAGATACATCATCATCCACAACAATAGGTTGCCCAAGCTGGACGTTACCAACAACCCGAAGCTGATGAATGTGAATTGTTCAAACAATCGCCTCAACTCGATTGACCTGTCTAAAAATTCCATCGATAGAACCCGACAGGTTTGGGCTTACGGTTCATTCCACCTGCCGGGCACCTCGCATGGCTTCAGCTGGGCTCCAAACGGCCGTACCATCAAAGCCGAGTGTGCGTTATTGCCCAAGGTTGTTAATGGTGAATATGTTTTAGACGAAAACGGTTGCGTCGTCTATGAGTCGTTATACTACCTGCGCCTGGACGACAACGTCAACACTGACGAGAGGAGTCTCTTGGGTCGAATGCTGGAGACGGATGAGTCCGACTTCGATATAACTAAAGTTGACGAAAGTTCTTGGACAGGTGGTACTGTCTTCACCGGCACACGCGCTAAACGGATTTTAGGAGCTAACAACCTGAAAGAAAAAGATGTTATCGGCAAAATATTGGTGCTAAACCCTGCTGCCGGCTCGGAGGAAAGCGGGACAGCAAGCGGCAGGGTGACATACAGATATGTCACAGGCCATAACACTCCCGAACATTGGGCCAATTATGCCGCCGCTAATAACATCGACCTCAGTTCACCGGAGGGGCAACAAGCAATGGCTTGGATAGACGATTCACCTACAGCCGAGGCTGTAAGTTGTTACATCAACTGGACTGCCGAAGTGGGTGTTATTACAGCTGTTGAGGACTTATATGAAGACAGACCTCTTAAAGAAAAAGAGGTTGATTGCATCAAGTACTTCAACCTTTCGGGCCATTCCAGCAACCGTCCATTCAGCGGTCTCAACATTGTTGTGATTTATTACAAAGACGGTTCGACCAGCGCCAGCAAGGTCTTCAAATAAGGTTCTTTAATAAATTCTCTGAAGAGGATATGTCATCTAAACAATGGCATATCCTCTTTTGTGGTAGTCCGTGGATTCAAGCGAATTTCAATCGTCAGAAAGATAATATCAGAAAAGAACCGTATCGTCGATGGTTACACCCGATGGACGCTATTAACTGAATATCGCTAATTATATCAGTGGCTGTTTACATTGTCAATCGTAACATAGTTTATGTGTCGTAAGATAGGTAATCCTCGGCACTAACAGATTCTGAAAGATTGGAATATAATGCTCTCTGATGCTCGATTTGCGATTCCTGTTTGTGGCCAGCAAAAAGCACACCCTCCGTGGGCGTGCCGCGGAGGGTGTTGTTGTGGATTGGGGAGATTTGAGTTACTTGACGATGAACTTGCGTCCGTTTTGGATGTAGATTCCGGCGGGGAGTTTGTCGGTTGTCATCTTGCGTCCGAGCAGGTCGTAGATGGTGTTGTCGCCGGTTGTCGCGGTCTTGACGGTTTCAACGGCGGTGAGGTCGTCGATGTCGTCAAGTGAGGCTGTTTGGGTTTCGTCGCCGTAGTGTACGTATTGGAGTTGGTCAAAGTAGATGTCGCCTTCCCATCCCATCTGGTCGTAGTCGAAGTCCTCATATTCCGAGACGTATCCGCGCCAGATCCAGAAGGCGTCGTATTTCCAGATGGATTCCACTAAGGTGACTGATCCGGAAACGGGGATGCATTCTTCATTGTTGACGTCCCAGGCGACTACTTCCCATCCGCGGTGGACGGGTTGCTTGGCGAATCGCTTCACGCCGTCGACTTGAGCGCGGATGCCGTGGCCGACATACATGTTGTCGATACCGTCGCCGTAGACGTATGCCTGAAGCACGGCGCCTTTCGAGTCAGTTAGATAGGGTCCGTTCTGGTCGGTTTTGCGGCAGTAGTTGCGCAATCCCCAGTAAGCGTCGGCGGTTTCGGGGTCAAACACGTAGTGGATGTGGTAACTTGAGGGTTGTGCCGGGTCGTGGACGAAGGTGGATTTCTCCATCAACTGGTCTTCCATAGTCGTGAAGCCTTTCGATGATCCTGAGCCGCCGGGCGTGAACCATTCGGAGGAGTTGTATTCGCCGATGATGGGTTTGGCGCTTACCACGGTGCGGTATTCGGAGAGGAACTTGAAGGTTTTGGGTTCGGAAACGTTGCCGGCGAGGTCGGCGAATCCGCCTTTAACCTTGACTCTGAAGCACATGTCGCGTGGGAGGTCGGCGTTGAGGTAGTAGTGCAGCACGGACGCGTCGCGGACCACTGTGTGTGTCAGGCGGCCATCGTAGCGTTTTCCGTCTTTGTCTTCCAAGATGATGGCGTCAACGGCCTCGTCTTCGTTCCAGGCGAGTTCTTCGTTGTACTCAATGCGGATGATGGGCCGTTGTGTGTACATTTCGGTGGTGTTCTCAACGGGGGTTGTGCTTGTGATGTAGGGTGGTTCCACGTCGGCGGGGATGGTGGTGAAGGAGAACTGGTAGTTTCCGCCTTCCGTTCCGTCGTTGTCGCCGTCAAGGAATTGGTTGGTTTGGCTGTTCTTGGCGATGGAGCCGTCGATGGTGATGGTGTAGTCCATGTCTTCGAGCAGGTTTGCCACGTTGATTCGCAGGGTGTAGTCGTTGTCCCACGAGAGGGAAACTTTTCCGGCGTTGTTGATCGAGAATGCGTTTTCGACCGAGGTCTTGTCCATGTTGCGCGAGAAGACGATGATGATGTCGTTGCGCGTGTTCACTGCGTCGGGGTTGGTGACGTTGATCGATGACACGACGGCGGGAGCGTTACTTGTCAAGGCGATGTTGGCCCAAGTGACGTTGTCGCCCGAGAGGCCTTGCGGGTCGGTCTTCATCGTGATGGTTTGCGTTGCGGAGCCGAATCCCGGGCAGGAGTAGGTTACTTCGTATTGTTGTCCGGGCACGAGGTCTTCAAAGAGGAAGAAACCGTTGTGAACGAGGTCTTTCGCGCGCACGTATTTGCTGAACAGCGACTCGTATGTGTCGGTTACGATGGTGCGTCCGTTAACGGTGATGGAAGCGCCGTTGAGGGCTTGTCCGTTCTCGCTGTTGGTGACCACGCCTGCGAGCATCACCTTGTCGGGGCGTTCCAGACCGAGGTATTCCATTATGGAGCGGAACGTTCCGAAGGCCTCAAGGCGTTTGTAACTCTCGTTCATGTTGAGTGCCTGTTGCACGGGGTGGGTGTGGAATCCGCCCTCGGAGAGCAGCGAGGCCATGTTGGTGCGGCGGTTGACCGAGAGATAGGGGTAATGGTTGTCGTGGTTGTACACGTCGCCGTTGTAGAACACGCGGTCGTAGTAATTGCCGCGGGTTCCGGTGTTGTACATCACGCCGGTGAGGTTGGGGCAGAGGATGTCGCCATAGCGTTTACCGCCGTTTGGCGTTTTCTCCACGTATTGTCCGTTGGCTTTCCAGCCGCCGAAGAGTGTGACGGTGGTGTTGGCGCCGTTGCCGGCGTCGGAGTGGATGGAGTAGAAGAAGTCGGCGCCCCAGGCGTTGGCCATGTCGGAGCGTTCTTCGAGCGAGACGTTGTCGGTGTCGTCGTCACGCGTCATTTGAATGTTGGCTTCGGTTGCTGTGGTGAAGTCGAAGAGAAACTGGCGTGTGGCAAGTCCGACGCGGAGCACCTTCTCGGCCTCGGTGTAGCCGTACATACCTGTGTTCTCGCGCATAGAGTGACCCGGGTCAATCCAGAGCTTGAAGTCACCCCATTCTTGCTTTTGCTGGGCCACTGCGCTCAGGGAAAGGGAGCATACGGCGGCCGCGATGATAAGTTTGCTGAGATTTTTCATGACTGCTCGGTTTTATTTTAGGTCAATAACATAGATACATCCGTCGACGTCGTTGTCGAAGGCGAGTTTACTTCCGTCGGGTGAGACGGCGATGGTGATGGGAATCGCGTCGGTTGAGGGGGTGATGCAGGTGGCCTCGCCGGAGGCGATGTTCAGGCAGAAGATGTCGCTCCGGGTGAACACGTCGCCGTTGTCCTCAATGCGGGTGATCATCAGGTTCTGTCCGTCGGGCATCCATGTGGGGTGGGAGCCGCGACCGAGTGATTTCAGGCCTGTTCCGTCGGTATTGCACACAAACAGTCCTTTACCGACGATTTGGAACGCGATTCGGCTTCCGTCGGGCGAGAGGGCGGGGTTGAGCACCATCCGGCCGGCGTACTCGTTCAGGCCGGCGATGAGCGTTGTCGCTTTGTCCGGCTGGTCAAGCATGGTGTTCAGTGTGTTTGAACTGCGAGAGAGCACGCGCGAAGGTTTGTGGTCGCGCACTTCCGGCTCAACCGACTGTACTTTTCCCGTGCGGGCGTCGATGCGCTCAACGCGGGTCATGCGGCGGTTATGCAGCATGGAGTAAGGGGTGGAGATGAGTTGTCTGCTGCCCGACCAACTCATACGGAATCCCGCGCCGGTGGCGTCAGACACTTTCTTCAACTCGGAACCGTCGGCATTTGCCACGTAGATTCCCACGAAGTTGTCGCCCGTGACGGCAATCATCTGTCCGTCGGGCGACCACACAGGAGCCATCAGGCCCGTGTCGGTGGCCTTGATCAGCAAGCGGGGCTGACTGAACGAACTTGGCTGCGCAATCGCGCTTCCACACGTCAGCAGCAGCGCTGCGGCAAGTAGTAGTTTACTTTTCATGCTCATGTAGAATTAATGAATAATAGAGGTTAATATTTGAATTATGGTTTACAATCTAAAATTTTCGTAAAATAACAAATATTTTTCCGTTCATGCAAGTGATTTTGCATTTTTTAAAACAAGTTTTGTTTTTGCCGCCGAATCGGGTAGAGGCGATGTCGGGAAAAAGTTGTAATTTTGTGGCGACAATAATTTCACTCAGCATAATGGATAACAAGAAACTGACCGAACACCTCAGTCGCCGGCTGAAGCGTAGCCGCACGGATATAAACAAACTGATGGAAGCCTTCACCGGTGTCGTGGCCACCCGCTGCGGCGAGATGGACTCGATAGCGATTCCGAGTTTCGGCACTTTTGAGCCGCGCAAGCGCAACGAGCGTGTGATGACCAACCCCGCCACGGGGAAACGCATGCTTGTTCCGCCTAAAATCACCCTCTCTTTCAAGGTGAGTAACGTGCTGAAAAACAAGTTTAAGTCCTAACCGCCGTTTGCCCCCACAAGCGGGGAGTAGAAGCTTTTCGCGCATTCGAACCATCGCGCTTTCGAATAATCGAACACTCGAAAAATCAAAAAATCACCCTAATACGTCAATCCGAACGCCCATAGGGGGACTATGTTGCCGGAACCATACTCGATGTCGTCTTTCACGAGGTAACTGTCGGTTTCTCCCGCGATTTGTTTCTGCCCTTTTTTCTTTCCTCCCACCTCAAAGGTGATACCATTGATTTCGAAATCACTGTGGCGCGAACTGATGACATCGGTGGTGACGCGCATTTGGTTGTAGAAAAATGTTTCGCGGATGTTTCCTATTTCCGTAGCCTCCGCTCCAAGTATATAAGCCAAAACGGGGTTGTCAAGATATACTTTCTCCACTTTTCCCACTCCACGAATGCCACCGGTGTCATCTCGCAACTGACCGATCATTCCCGCCTGCTCCATATAGAGAAAATAGTCGGGCAAGACATTGCGGCTCACACCAACCACGGTCGCCAACGAGTCCATTACAGGCTTGAACGGCACACTGCGGGCAATCACCGCCAAGAGCTTTTTCAGTTTTCGGCCAGTCGATGCGTTCATACCGGCATAAAGCGGAATGTCCGCTTCCATCGTCTGATTTATGATTTGCCGCAGACGCAACTCAAAATCGCTCTCACCGGAAAAAGGATAATACCCGCGTTTGAGATAGTCGCGGAATAGCGGAAGCGGGTGGTCAACCGGAATTGTTGCCCGATGCTCGAGGATATCACCAAGCGTATAAAGCGGTGTTTCTATTTGGTGAAACATCATCAGATATTCTCTGAACGAAAGTCCCTGCATCATAAACACCGGCGCACGGCGGCTGAGGTCTGCCTGACCTTTATATATGTCAAGAACCGACGAACCGGTGAAAACCACCTTCACATCGGGGTGGGTGTCGTAAATCTGCTTCAATTCGCGCGACCAGTTCTCATACTTATGAATCTCATCGATAAATATATGACTGCCGCCTTCTTTGGCATAATCATCGACCAATTCTATCAACGTATGCGAGGAAAAATAGATGTGATCGGCTGAAACGTAAAACATCCGTTCGGCTTCACGATGCTCTTTGATGTATTGGAGTATCATGGTTGACTTGCCGACGCCACGCGGCCCGACGAGACCAATCATTCGCGAGTGCCAACTGATTTTGTCGTACATATAACGGTGGAAGGTCGACACGGTTTGTCGCAGTTGCCCATCCATATAAGATGTAAGTGTGAAGTCCATAACTTTTGTGTTTTGCTTTGTGGGTGCAAAGATACACATTTTGCACTATAATAGTGCAAAAATCGGCAAAAATTGCACTATTATAGTGCAATTTCCCAAAGTCAATCGCCTCGATTCCGGGTGGGGAAGCGAGGCGATTGTGGTGGAATATTCAGGAAGTGAGGCGGTTACTTGTTGCGTTTCACATTCTTGAGTACTTTCTTGTCGATGGTGACGGGGTATTTCTTTTCGAGGCTTTCCACCCAACGGCGCTCGAGCACGTCCTGGTAGTCGGAGGTGACTTGTCCGCGTACGTCGGCAAGTTCCTCGGGTTGGGGAATCAGTCCACCCTCAAGTATCATCCCCACGGGATAGTTTCCTTGGGGCGCGGGGGCATTGAAGAGGAGGTGGTCAACCATCGGGTTCTCGCCTTTTGCCATGAGCATGCGTTCCATCTTGATTTCGGAGGTGTGTTTTTTGTGCAGTCGTGATGTGATGGTGTCGAGTGGCAGGGCTTCGGCGCGGAGTTGGGCGAGTTCGGTGTTGACGATGTTCATCACGCTGTCGGATTTTGCGCTGAGGATGATGCCTTTGAATCGGGGAGCGTCCCAGGTATATTTGGAACGGTTGGCTTCGAAGTAGGTTTCAAGTCCGGTGGTGTCGGTCGAGGCGCCCTCCCAGACTTTACGGTTGCTGATTTCGAACAGGAGCATGCCGTCGCGGTACTCGTTGAGCAGGTTGCGGAAGTCCTTGTTGTCGCGGAAGAGGTTGTCTTTGTAGTAGTCCATGATTCTGGTGTCGGCATAGGGGTCTACTACCGATTCGATATAACCCACAGCCGATTCGTTGTTGAGTTTGGCTTTGGGGTTGATTCTCTTGGCGATTTCTTTGAGGGTGATGGTTTGTTTTTTGTCGAAGGTTGCGATGGGGAAGTCGCTTTTTGCAACGACATCGGCCACGAATGCGGAATCGTATTGTCCGTGTTTGGCCAGTTCTTTGCTCAGGTATTCGCGAAGGGCTTGGGTGTTGGGTGTGTAGTTATAGAACTCTTTGACTTGTTTGACTCGTTCGGTACGCGGCATTTGCGAGCGTTTATCGCTTCTGATTTTGGCTTCGATGGATTTTTTTGCGGTTTCGAAGTCGGGTGCCGAGCGCTCGTCAACTTTCTTGATGATGTGGTAACCGAAAGCGGTTTCGAAAGGTTCTGAGATTTCTCCTACGGGCAGGCTGAAGGCTACCTTTTCGAAGGGTTTCACCATTCGTCCGGCTCCGAACCAGTTGAGGTCGCCGCCGTTTCGTGCCGAGCCTGGGTCTTGGGATTCGCTTTTGGCGAGTTCGGCGAAGTCTTTTCCGTTTTTGAGTTCGGCGTAAACTTTGTCGATACGTTCGCGTGCCACGGCTTTCATGCTGTCGGTGACTTCGCCGGGCGTGCGCGGGTTTTCTTTAAAGGTTTTCAGGATATGGAGCACGTGCACTTCTTTGGCGGGTTGCTCGCCGTTGACGCGAATCATGTGGATTCCGTAGTCGGTGCGGAAGGGTTTGCTCACCTGTCCGACGGGTGTGTTCCACACTTCCTGCTCAAATTCGTAGGGGAACACTCCGGCGCGGATAAATCCGTAGTGACCGCTGTTTTGGCGCACGGATTGGTCGATGGAGTATTTGATTGCGATGCTGTCCCAACTTTCTCCGACGAGGATGCGGTTGCGAAGGCTGTCGACGAATTGCATTTGTTTTTGGTTGTCTTGATAGTCGGTGCCGATATTCCACATGAAGTGGTCGATGTCGACATCGCGTTTCATGCGGTCGTATGCTTCGGCAACGAGGCGCGCTTTAACGGTGGTGTCCTCAAGGAAGGGTTTGATGATGTCGTCGCGATAGGTTTCGAGTTCGTTCTGGAATGATTTCAGCGTGTCGATTCCGGCGGCTTCGGCATCGGCCACTTTGCGCTTGTAGGTGATGAAACGCTCAACGTACTGGTCAAGTGTTTCGGGCTCGACCTGTTGCTGACGGTTTTTGTTGTACAGATACTCAAACTCGGAGAGTTTGATTTCTTTTCCGTTAATCTTCATCAATACGGGGTCTTTGGCGGCGATGGCGGCCAAGACGGTTCCCAAAAGGAGAGAAGCGATTAAGAGTTTGCTTTTCATTATTGTAGAAAGTTACGTAAATTTCTGTGGTTAATCACATTTATTATTAACGTAGCAAGTTTCGATTTATTATTCCGGCGGCGCGTTTTTTTAGTTGCGGCTGTAGTTTGGCGCTTCGCTGGTGATGGTTACGTCGTGCGGGTGGCTTTCGGCGACACCGGCGTTGGTGATGCGCACGAATTGCGCCTTGTGGAGGTCAGCAATCGTGGCTGCTCCGCAGTAGCCCATGCCGGCGCGCAGTCCGCCAAGCATTTGGTATACGACTTCATAGAGGTTGCCTTTGTAGGGCACGCGCGCGGCGATGCCTTCGGGAACAAGTTTCTTTGCGTCGGTGACAGTGCCTTGGAAATAGCGGTCTTTGGAGCCTTTCTCCATGGCTTCGAGTGAGCCCATGCCGCGGTAGGTTTTGAATTTACGTCCGGAGAATATGATGGTTTCGCCGGGTGATTCCTCTACACCTGCGAACATTCCTCCGAGCATGACCGACCACGCGCCGGCTGCGAGCGCTTTGACGATGTCGCCTGAGTAGCGTATTCCGCCGTCGGCGATGAGGGGCACGTCGGTGTCGGCGAGTGCTTTGGCCACGTCGTAGACGGCCGAGAGTTGCGGCACACCGATGCCGGCGATGATGCGGGTGGTGCAGATGGATCCCGGTCCGATGCCCACTTTTACGGCGTCGGCGCCATTGTCGACGAGGAAGCGGGCGGCCTCACCGGTGGCGATGTTGCCGACAACGACATCGATTTGCGAGAACGATTGCTTGACTTGCCGGAGGGTTTCGGCCACGCCTTTCGAGTGCCCGTGGGCGGTGTCGATCACGATGGCGTCTACTCCGGCTTCGACGAGCGCCTCGGCGCGTTTGAGGCTGTCGCCTGTGACGCCGATTCCGGCGGCCACGCGGAGGCGTCCGAGGTGGTCTTTGCAGGCGTAGGGCTTGTCCTTGGCCTTGGTGATGTCTTTATAGGTGACCAGGCCGATGAGTTTCCCGTCGCGGTCCACAACGGGGAGTTTCTCGATTTTGTGTGTCTGGAGGATTTTAGCGGCCTCTTCGAGGTTGGTCGACTGTGATGTGGTGATGAGGTGGTCGGCGGTCATCACCTCGTCGATGCGGCGGTTGAGGTCGCTTTCGAAACGCAGGTCGCGGTTGGTGACGATGCCAACGAGTATTCCTTCGGCGTCGACTACGGGAATGCCGCCGATGTGGTACTCGCTCATCAGTGCGAGGGCGTCGCTCACACGCGAACCGCGCCGGATGCTCACGGGGTTGTAAATCATACCGTTTTCAGCGCGCTTTACGGCATGCACCTGCCGCGCTTGCTCTTCAATCGACATGTTTTTGTGAATCACACCGATTCCTCCTTCGCGGGCGATGGCGATGGCGAGTTGTGATTCGGTGACGGTGTCCATCGCGGCCGAAATCAGCGGCACGTTGAGCGTGATGTTGCGCGAGAAGCGCGTGGCGAGGTTGACGTCTTTGGGCAACACCTCGGAGTAACCCGGAATCAGCAGTACGTCGTCAAAGGTGATTCCATCCATCTTGACGCGGTCGGCAATAAAAGACATAGGCTAAAATTTTATTGCCTGCAAAGGTACGCATTTTCTTGCAGGCAGCAAAATCACATCACGTATTTTATTTGAAAAATTCACCGGCCATTTCCCAAACCGGGGATTTTGATTACTTTTGTGTCTGGAAATTCACCATCGGTATGCAAACACCCTATTATATAGTCTACGAAACGCGCCTTCGGGCCAACCTCGACTTGATAACCTCGATCGCGCGCCGCGCGGGCGTGGAGTTTATCATGGCTTTCAAGGCCAATGCGCTGTGGCGCACGTTCCCGATTTTCAGGCAGTACGGCATTCACTCCACCGCCAGTTCCATCAACGAAATGCTCCTTGCCAACGAGGAACTCCACTGTCTGGCCCACACCTACTGTCCGGCTTATACCGAAGCCACCATCGACCGCTTCATTGCAGGAAGCAGTCACATAACGTTCAACTCCGTGGAGCAATACCTCCGCTTCCGTGGGCGAATCGAGGCGCATAACGCTACCGGTGACCACCGGGTGAGTTGTGGGCTGAGAATCAACCCGATGTGCTCCGTGATTGAAACCGACATCTACAATCCCTGCAGCCCGGGGTCGCGCTTCGGTATCACCGCCGAACGCCTGCCTGAACTCCCCGACGGCATCGAGGGGCTGCATTTTCACGCCTTGTGCGAGTCCACGTCGTTCGATCTTGAGCAGGTGCTCAACGCTGTCGAGAGACAGTTCGGCCACTTGTTGCCGGCGGTGAAGTGGATCAATATGGGTGGCGGACACCTTGTTACCCGGGCCGGATACGACACGGAACACCTCATTGGCCTGCTCACCGACTTCCGCTCGCGTCACCCCAATCTGCGGGTGATTCTGGAACCCGGCAGCGCGTTCTGCTGGCAGACGGGTGACCTCGAGGCTACCGTGGTTGACGTGGTGGAAAACAGCGGGATACGCACGGCGATTGTCGATGTGTCGTTCGCCTGCCACATGCCCGACTGCCTTGAGATGCCCTACAAGCCGCGAATCAGCCAGGCCCTGCCCGAAGTTGACCCATCGCGACCCACTTACCGTATCGGCGGCAACTCCTGCCTGAGCGGCGACTACGTGGGCGACTGGAGTTTCGCCGAGCCGCTTCGCGCCGGTGATCGCCTCACTTTTGAGGATATGAACCACTACACGACCGTGAAGACCAACATGTTCAACGGCATTGACCATCCCGCCATCGTGCTTGAGCGTGCTGACGGAACCCGTCAAATCCTGCGCGAGTTCAGTTACGAAGACTATAAAAGCCGGATGAGTTAAAACATGATTCGCAGTCAATCTCCGCTCTCCAACCACGCCGCGAGGGCTTCGGCGCAACGCTCGCCATCAATCGCGCTCGAGACGATTCCTCCGGCGTAACCCGCTCCCTCACCGCAGGGATACAGACCGGCAACGCCGATGTGGCACAGGTTTTCGCCATCTCGCGGAATGCGCACGGGGGAGGAAGTGCGCGTTTCCACACCTATGACAATCGCGTCGTTTGTAAGGAATCCGCGCGCGCGGGAGCCAAACTGTCGGAATCCGCCTTGCAGCCGGCGGCCAATCATCGGCGGTAGCCATTGGTCGAGCCGTGAGGGCTGCACTCCGGCAGCGAACGACGATGGCGGAATCAGTCGCGACGGCCTGCCGTCGACAAAGTCCTTCATCCGCTGCGCGCCGGCCACCTGACTTCGGCCGGCCTGCATCCAGCACTCGCGTTCCAACTCGGCCTGAAAGCGCATCATCGCCAATGGCCCGGCGGAGGTGAATTTTTCGGGTAAGTCATTTACCCGCAATTCAACCACCATACCCGAGTTTGCCCAGTGGGAGTTTCGCCCGCTGGCCGACATTCCGTTGACCACCAACTGTTCCGCTCCGCTCGCGGCGGGCACAATCACGCCGCCCGGGCACATGCAGAACGAGTACACGCCGCGCCCGTCTACCTGCGTGACGAAGTTGTATTCCGCCGCGGGGAGGTATTGTCCGCGTCCGTCAGGCGAGTGATACTGGATCTGGTCAATCAAATGTTGCGGATGCTCCAGCCGGACTCCCACGGCAAGGTCTTTCGATTCGATGGCGACCGACTGCTCATGAAGCATTTGGTAAACGTCGCGCGCCGAATGGCCGGTGGCCAGAATCACCGCGCCTTCCACCACCTCATCTTCGGCGGTGACCACGCCGGTAACCGTGCCGTCTTGAATCATCAGCCGGGTGACGCGCGTCTCAAACCGCACCTCGCCGCCACGGTCGACAATCGTTTGCCGCATCGAGCGAATTACCGCCGGCAACTTGTCGCTGCCGATGTGCGGATGCGCGTCTACGAGGATATTCTCGTTCGCTCCGTGTTGGACAAAGATACCCAAAATCCGCTCCACCGAACCGCGCTTCTTGCTCCGTGTGTAGAGTTTTCCGTCGCTGAACGCTCCCGCGCCGCCCTCGCCGAAGCAGTAGTTGCTTTCGGGGTCAACGATACCCTCGCGTGAGATACGCGCCACGTCGACACGCCTGCGGTCTACGGGCTTTCCGCGTTCAAGCACCACCGGCCGCAGTCCCAACTCAATCAGCCGCAAGGCGGCGAACAGTCCGCCCGGTCCGGCCCCGACCACCACCACCTGCCTTCCCGAAGCCACGTTGGGGTAGGGTATAGGCGGCACGAGGTAGTCGCGGGTCATCGGCTCGTCGACATACGCGCGAACGGTTAGATTCACGGCCACACGCCGCTTTCGCGCGTCGATGGAACGTTTGAGAATTCTAACCCCCTGAATGCGGGAGGCATCCACGTCGAGCGTTTTTGCGACATGCGCCGAAAGACGGGCGTCATCGTATGCGATATGCGGCGGAAGACGGAGTTGAGTTTCGCGAATCATACAGTAGGTATTTAAAATGCAAATTTACAACAATTTTTTTAATTCCCGGTCAGCGTAATGCAAGACGAAGTCTCGTGCGAAATCAATCTGTATTTCGGAACGAAGTCATTTCCCGATAACAGAAAACCGGAGCCCGTGTTGTGGGTTCCGGTTGTAGCGGGACTGAGATTTGAACTCAGGACCTCCGGGTTATGAATCCGACGCTCTAACCACCTGAGCTATCCCGCCATCATGGCTTCCTTTCGGAATTGCGACTGCAAAGGTACAACTTTTTTCCGGTCCGGCAAAATTTTCGGCGTTTTTTTCGAAAAAAAGTTGTCTGACGGTGGAAGAGGGGGCGCGAATGTGCTTTAAGAGACCCGCAGTGGCGTGGCGACTGTGAGTTTTCCGTCGGGGTCGAGGGTGAGTTTGGCCGGGCCGCCTTGCTTGAGCGGGCCGAAGAGGATCTGTCGCACGAGGAGTGACTTGATTTCTCGGTGAATCACACGGTCCATTTCGCGCGCGCCGTATTCGGCCGAGAATCCGAGGTCGAGCAGGCGTTCGAGGGCATCGGACTCGATGGTGAGGGTGACGGCCTTGGAGGAGAGTTTGTCGGTGAGTTGGCGCAGTTTTTTCTTGAGCACGAGTGACGCCATGTGGCGGTCCATGTCGTTGAAGACAACGATGGAACTGAGGCGGTTGATGAACTCGGGTTTGAAGATTTTCTTGACTTGGGTGAGCATGGCATCGCCGGTGGAAACGTTTGAGGCGAAGCCGACGGATGCTTGCCGGGCATACTGCGCGCCGGCGTTGCTGGTCATGATCAGGACGACGTTCTGGAAGTGTGCCTTGCGTCCTTTGTTGTCGGTGAGCACGCCGTAGTCCATCACTTGGAGGAGGATGTCGAACACGTCGGGGTGGGCTTTTTCGATTTCGTCGAGCAGGAGCACGCAGTCGGGGTGCCGGCGGACGGCGTCGGTGAGTTGTCCGCCGTCGTCGTAGCCAATGTATCCCGCGGGCGAGCCGATGAATTTGGCCACGGAGTGTTTTTCGGCGAACTCGCTCATGTCGAAGCGGACGAGTTCCACGCCGAGTTCGTTTGCGAGCGTGCGCGCGACTTCGGTTTTGCCCACGCCGGTCGGGCCAACGAAGAGGAGCGACGCGAGTGGTTTTCCGTCTTCCGTGAGTCCGGCTTTGGCCATTTGTACGGCTTCGACAACGGTCTGTACGGCAGTGTCCTGTCCGTACACAACGGCTTGGATACGCTCGGCGAGCGATTCGAGTCGCTGGTCGGCGTCCTTGTCGAGTGTGAGCGCGTCAACTTTGGCGATTCGAGCAAGTTCTTTGGCCATAAGTTCGAGCGTGACAACGGTTTGGGTGTGCTCTTTCTGTGCGTGGAGGAATGCTCCGGCTTCGTCAATCAGGTCGATGGCTTTGTCGGGCAGGCAACGGTCGGTGATGTGCTTTGCGGTCATTCGCACGGCGTATTCTACGGTTCCGTCGGCATAGGTCACGCCGTGGAACTGTTCGTATGCGGGTTTGAGCGCGTTGATGATGCGTACGGTTTCATCGATGGAGGGCTCGTCGACTTCGATGGTCTGGAAGCGCCGCATGATTCCCCGGCTTCGCTGGATGTATCGGTTGTACTCTTCGTGAGTTGTCGCCCCGATGAATCGCAGGGTTCCCGATTCGAGGTAAGGTTTGAGCAGGTTGGACGCGTCCATGGAGCCGTCGGAGGTTTGTCCTGCGCCCATGATGGTGTGAATCTCGTCGATGTAGATGATGGCGTTTTTTTCTTGTGCCGCTCCGTCGAGCACGGATTTGAAGCGTTTCTCGAAGTCGCCCCGGTATTGTGTGCCGGCGAGCATGGTTCCCATGTCGATCATGTAGATTCGGCTTCCGGTGAGCCCTTCGGGCACCTCGCCGTTGTCGATCATGGCTGCCAGACCGTAGATGAGTGCGGTTTTTCCCACACCGGGTTCTCCGAGGTGCAAGGGGTTGTTTTTGTCTTTCCGGCAGAGCACGCGGATGGTTCGGGCGAGTTCTTCAGTCCGCCCGATGAGGGGGTTGTGTGCTTTATAGGTGTCGGAGATGGAGGTTACCCACTGTTTCCATTCGGGCTGTTCTTCTTTGGCGGCCGGTAAGTCTTTGTCTGTGTTGTTGTTATGGGGTTGATTGTGGTCTTCGTCCAAGGGGTCGGTTGGCGGGTCGAATGTGTTCGGAGTGTAAATGTCGGGTTTTCCTTCGTCGAAGTCTTCGAGGATGTAGTTCATGAAATCGCAGGCGTTTTCACCGAGGCAGCTGTTGAGCAAGTAGGCAGCCCATGAATGTCTGAGGTTCTGAATGGCCATGATCAGGAAAGGCACATCAATCCATGCCTCGGATGCTACGGCCGATTCATGGGCTTCGTTGATGGCTTCAGTGAGTTCGTGAGATGGCAGTGTGTCGGATTTGATGCCGAATTGGTTGTCGGTTGCCGCGGGTTGTTCTTTGATTTTTTTGATGATTTGCTCTGTGATGCTTTTGATGTCGGCCAACGGCTCGGCCTCCAGAATCGCGTCCCGGAATTTTTTCTGGTGCAGCAGGCAAAGAAGGACGATTTCGGGTGTGATAAATTCGCGTTCGAGTTCAATGGCTTTCAGTTTGGCCATTTTGAGGAGTTCTTTGGTGAGAGGGCTGAAAAAGTTGTCTTCCATATGTTTGAATGATTTAAGGTTGTGTGTGTTGATGCTATGCTTCCTGGCAGGAGAACCGGAGCGGGTATTTGTTATCGCGCGCGAGCGTTGTGGCTTTGTCGATTTTGCTCATGGCGATGTCGTAGGAGTAACTTCCGGCAACGGCTTTCCCGGTCCGGTGCACTTTGAGCATGAGCGAGGTGGCCTCGTCCTGGGGCTTGTTGAACACGAGCATGAGCACGAGCACGACGAAGTCCATCGGCGTGAAGTTGTCGTTGTGAATCACGACGTTGAACTGCTTAGGTTCGTTGAGGTCGATGTGGTCTTTCTGCTTGACATTTGTGCCGGAGTTGTTTTTCTGTTCGGCCATGGCGGAGTAGGTTTTTGGATTTCACGTGCGGTTGGGACTGCAAAGTTAATGGAAAATTATGATATATCCATAACTGTGCAGCGATTGTGCGGCCATAAAGGATATGGCAAAAACCGTGCCGCGGGAGAGTGCGGTGAAGGCTTCTTTCTCGAGCCGTGACGGGAAACCGCTCACCATGCCCGCCCCGTCTTCGCCATTTCTGTAGCCCAGTCGAGCGCGGGCAGCACTGCCAGGGGCGATACATGGCTCGGCACGAGAAACGCCATCATCTTCAGCAAAGCACTATTTCCCCTGTATTCGACTATCATGGCATTAGTCGTTATTCAGTTCGTCACCCATGCGATACTTGATGTCGTAGTTATTCATCTTTTTCGTGGTTGTCTTTGTCTCCATTTGTCTTTTTTCCTCTTTTACTCAGTTGTTTGATTGTCTCAAAATAGGCCTGTTCAACAGGCGAGAGATTGTGTTGCCGCCAAATGT
This sequence comes from uncultured Bacteroidales bacterium, assembly GCA_902772965.1. GTDB lineage: Bacteria > Bacteroidota > Bacteroidia > Bacteroidales > Muribaculaceae > Sodaliphilus. The sequence goes on from CACYCT010000081.1 coordinate 25,906, forward strand.
CATATTCTTTCTTGGCTTTGAGCAATGCATCGGCATGGCTAATAGAACCGGCATCGGTCAGCAATTCCTGACCGGTAGATGTAAGGATAGTGTCGAGTTGGTGGATATAGTCAGCCATATACATTGGTTGGCGTCGCATGGCTTGAATCTCTGCGAAATCAAAGTATCCTGAGACAAGGTTGTTAAGGATTTTGAGTTCGTTGTCGGTAAGATAATTTTTTGCAACACGTGTATCTTGCAGTGTGGGCCAGTCACCTTTGAAAGTGGTCAGTCCCATAAACGGCTTGGTGCTGTCGGCACGGTTATAAATCACCTCTGCAGCTGTACTTCCGTGAGCGGCATAGTGCAGTTTGTTTTGCACAATTTTAAAGAATGTTATCGATAAGTCACTATGTGGGTCATAGTCGACAGATGTGGCATAAAGGTCAAGCACTTGGCGATATAGCACACGTTCAGATGAACGTATATCACGAATGCGGTCAAGGAGTTCTTTCCAATATCCGCCGCCACCCAGCTGTTTAAGACGCTCGTCGTCCATAGTGAACCCCTTGATGATGTACTCCTTAAGACGTTCCGTAGCCCAACGTCGGAAGTGAGTTGCGATGAGCGACCTCACCCTGTAACCCAACGAGATGATCATGTCAAGGTTATAGTGACTCACCTGATAAGATTTTCCATCAGCGGCAGTTGTTCGGAATTTCCGAACAACTGAGTTCCGCTTAAGTTCGCCTTCTTCAAAGATATGCTTAATGTGCTCACTAATATTTGATTTGCTTGTTTTATATAACTCACAGAGTTGGCTTTGCGTGAGCCAAACGGTTTCAAGTTCAACACGCACCTCAATATGAGTTTTGCCGTCCTCGCTTTGATAGATAATAATATCGTTATTTTCCATAATTGTTTTTATTTGATGTTTAACTCATCGCCCATGTGGTACTTGATGTCGTAGTTGATGATCAAATCAAGTTCCTCCTCAGATAGTGAGAATAGATTAGCAATAATCGAATCAAGTTTATCAATTATAACTTTTGATTTCTTAGGATAGTACTCGTAATAGGTTGCGTTTCTACCAGTCGATTTGTAAAAAGTATCTTTCCGAAATTTTTTGTTTTCATAATCATCAAATAGAGAATGACCTGCAGCAATTAAATCTTTGTCTTTTGCAAGCGAGGTGGAAAGTTGTCGAAGGACAAATTCATCTTTGGCAGTTGGAATTCCGATCTGTAGTTGTTTGCGGAATGCTATGGCCATTTTGACTTTCTGCTTGCGGACAAAGTCACTATCGGGTAATGGATCGTCGGAACTATAAAGCATCTTTAACAATTCTTCCTTGGCTTGTTGCATACCAACCAGAAGCCGACATGTTCGTAATTTACGGTCCCCATTTTCATCGACATATGCCCCAGCGAGATTTTCAATTTCGTTGAAAATCATACCCCAACCACGCAAATTGAAGTAGCCAACGCAGAAATCAGCGCGTGTTGCACTATGACTTGAAAGATAACCTTTCAAACCGTCAGTGAATTTGCTGTTGATATTGTCGTAAAGTTTAGCCATATCTTATTAATAGTGAACAGAGTTAAGGCTTATGCTTTTGATTTGACTGATTTTTCCTGAATGAGGTAAATAGTGTTAATCAAAATGATTGACAAAAGTAAGGATTTTCCCTGATTCCTGCAAGTTTTTGGGGGTGATGAGGTAAAAAACACCTGATCAAGCCTGATTAAGTGGGTGGCGGGTTACGGTTCGCGTTCGGCGGTGGTTCTATTTCAGGTTATGGTTTTTCTTTCCGGTTACGCGGGTGGAACTGGAGTATTTGCTGGCGGAGGCGGGTGCGGTCGATGTGGACGTAGATTTCTGTGGTTGAGATGTTCTCGTGCCCGAGCATTTGCTGGATGGCCCGGAGGTTGGCTCCGCCTTCGAGCAGGTGGGTGGCAAAGGAGTGGCGGAGTGTGTGGGGGCTGACGTTTTTGGTGATTCCGGCGAGTTCGCAGAGGCGTTTGATTATGATGAAAATCATTTGTCGGGTGAGCCGCCCTCCGCGCCGGTTGAGGAAGATGGTGTTTGCGGCTTCGGGTTTTGCGATGATGTTGGCCCGGACTTGTGTGAGGTAGTTGTCAATCAGCAGTAGTGCCTGGTCGCTGATGGGTACGATGCGTTGCTTGTCTCCTTTTCCCTGAACGCGGATGTAGTTTTCTTGCCTTTGAATGTCACCGAGTTGCAGGTTGACGAGTTCGCTCACCCGCAGTCCGCATGAGTAGATGGTTTCGATGATGGCCTGGTTGCGAATGCCTTCCGGTGTTGTGGTGTCGATGGCGTTGATGATGTCGTCGATCTGGCGCACGGAGAGCACCTCGGGCAGGTGTCGTCCCTGTTGCGGCGGTTCGATGAGCAGTGTGGGGTTTTCGTGTGTGACTCCTTCGATGGTAAGGAACTTGTAGAATGCCTTGATTCCGGAGATGATTCGCGCCTGTGAGCGGGGGCTGATTCCGAGGTCCCGGATGTCGCCGAGGAATTGCTCGATTTGTTCTGTGGTGGCGTTTTCGACCGGTGTGTCGCCGAGGTAGTCGGTGAGTTTGTCGATGTCCTGCCGGTAGGCGAGGGCGGTGTTTGGCGCGAGTGCTTTTTCGACGCGGAGGTAGATGTCGAACTGCTGTTTAATGTCGTTGATGTTGTGTTGGGCCGGCATTATTGGCTGACGATGGCGCAGGTGACAGTTTGCGGTTTGTTGCGGTTGAAGTTGTTGGTGAAGGTGGCTGTTTGCGCTTGTGTGTCGATGACTATGTCGGTTGCGCTGATCCAGTTGACATATTGCAGTTGGATGTGCAGTTTGGTTGGGGTTGTCCAGGCGTAGGTGGCCGCGGTGGCGAAGTTGTGCTTCAGTCCGGAGAAACGGTTTCTGGCGGTGATGACGTAGGGTGGGGTGGTTGTGGTGAGCGCGCCGTAGGCCCAGCGGTTGTATGCCACGGGAATGGTTTCGTCGCGTGTGTCGGTGTAGTAGATGCGGAGTTGGTTTTGTCCGTTTTCGGTGTAGAATTTGATCAGGTCGATGTTGTGGTCGTTTTTGGCGAGTTTGAAGTCGGCGTGGGTGAACGCGTTGGAGGTGGGTTTTCCTTTGGGCATGGGCAGGGCCGCTTTGGCGGCAACCTGTTCAAGGGTTTTGAGTTGGTTCTTGTTTTCCGGTATGGGCGAGTCTATTCCGGGGTAGAGGTAGGCGGGAATGCATGCGAGTTCGTCGGCTGTCTTGTCGGAACTTCCGAGGATTACGACAACGGTTTCGGTTGCGGGGTCGATGACGACAAATTGTCCGTATGCACCGTCAAGCCGGTATGCGCCGGGTTTGAGGCAGCGCCAGAGTTGGTAGCCGTATCCCTGGTTTTTCTCTGTTGGCTTTTGCAGTGCGGCGCCGTCGTAATTGATGTATGGCTTGGTGCATTCGTCAATCCATGCCTCGGAGATGAGTTGGCGTCCTTCCCATTGTCCCCGTTGGAGCATGAGGATTCCGATTTTGGCGAGCGATTCGGCCTGCATTCTCAGTCCCCATCCTCCGGTGCAGATGCCGTCGGGGCTGAGTTCCCATTCTGCCTCATAGATGTGCATGGGGCCGAAGAGGTGCTGGTTGAGTAGTTGGAGCACGGTTTTTCCGGTGGCTTTCTGTACGATGGCGGAGAGCATGAAGGTGCACATCGAGTCGTATTGGAATCGTGTTCCGGGTTTTGATGTGACGGGTTTTGCGAGCCATTCCCTGATCCAGTCGTCGCCGAAGGAGCGCATTTCCCAGTCGGGTTTGATTCCGGAAGCCATGATGAGCAGGTCTTTTACTGTGATGGACGCGAGTTCAGGTGTGACTTTTTCGGGTAGTTTGGCGGGGAAGAATGTGACTATCCGGTCGGAGGTGGAGAGTCGGTTCTGGCTTATTGCGATTCCGACGGCGAGTGCTGTGAGTGTCTTGCTTGCTGAGAAGAGGGTGTGGCTGTCGGTTGCCCGGTAGGGGGCCGGGTGGCATTCCGCGACGACGCGTCCGTTCCGGACAACCATGAGGTGGTGTATCTCGGTTGCCGGCAGTGCCTGGATGGATTCGAAGAAACGCTGGATGGCTCTGGAACTGATCCGTTCGGCCTCGGGTGTGCTGCGCGGCAGGTCGCCCACTTGTGCGTGGGTGGCGGAAGTGGAGAGGAGGCAGATGAGTGCGAGCAGGGACAGTAGGCGTTTCATGCGGGTATTGTTTTATTTGGCGAGGCTCAAGTTGAGTGAGATGCCGTAGTTGGAGTTGGTTGTCGGGTATGCGGTGGAGGACACGAGCGGGGTGTTGACCTGATGGTCGAAGTAGGCGCCGAGTGTGATGCGCTTGCTCATGACGTAGTTTGCTTTGAAGTTGATGCCGAATGTTCGTGTTCCGCTGGTGGCCTGTGCGGTGTTGTTCTCGATTTTTCGGATCAGTGCGGTGTTGTTGTTGAGCGAGAGGTCGAAGTTGAGCGTAAGGTCGTTGCTCACGCCGGTTTGTTTACCTTTGATTTTGAGAACCTTATTGAAGTTGGCGATTTTGTATCCCGCTCCGACAACGAACGAGCGTTGGAGTGTCTCAACGAGTTGTCCGGCTGCGGAGTTGAGTGTGAGCGTGCGGCTGTCGCGGTACTCAACGTTGAATGTCATACCGGAGTTTGTTGCCGCATTGAGTCCGATCAGAGGAGCGAATTTCTCGGTGAGGGTGACGGAGGAGATGTTGTAGGGAGATGACGGGATAGCCTGACCTGTGAGCGCGTCACGGGTGAAGCCGAGGTTGTCTCCGATAGAGACCCAGTCGGTGAAGGAATTGAACGATCCCACCTGGTAGGTGCATTGGTAGGCGTGGGTAAGGGTGAAGGTTTTGAACAACTTCTTGATGGCTGGGATTTTTACAAGTCCGTCGTAAGTGACGCGCCAGTTGGGCAGGATTGCCCGAATGCTCGGGAAGGGGTTGAGGTTGACTTTGCGTGGGTCTTTACCGGTGTATGCGGCCAGGAAAGCCGGAATAAGCACGTCGGAGGAGTTGGGGTTGACGGTTCCGTTTTCGGGATTGAACTCGTGTCCGGCGATTGCTGTTCCGCGGATGAATCCGCGTTCGGGATAGACGAGGCCGTGGTAGCGCGCCTCGAGACGTTTCTGTATCACGTCGATGTTGGCGAGGAAGTTGTCGAAGGTGCTGCTTCGGTATCCGTTGTTTCCGCTTACACCTCTGAGCGCGGATTTGATTGCCATCGTGGTCATGGTGAACGAGCCGGAGTAGAGCGTGGTCGGGTCGTCGTACATGAAGTGTATCTGGCTGGTTCTGTTGTCGGTCCGGTTACCGGTGAGTGTGATTTTGAGTCCCCGGATGGGTTCGAGTTGCACTTCGGCTGAGAACTCTTGTGTTTTTGCGAACAGTGCGGGTGATGTTTGGGTTTGGTCGCCGAGCAGCCATCCGTGTCGTCTGGCGCGGTCGATGTATCCCTCACCGACGAGTCCGAAGGCGAAGTCAAGTCCGGGCGACATGACGTCGTACTTGGTTGTTTGTCCGAAGATGTCCCCGATGTCGGGCACGAACTGCGGCAGGTTGAGTTGGCGTGTGTTGCGGAACTTGACGCTGACACTTCTCACGCTCATCGCGGCGCGCGCGGCGTATTGCCCGAATTCGTACCAGAATCCGTTGTGCTCCTTTATCACTTCGGTGATGGTGAATTTGAGGTTGTCGGTGCCGCGGGTGAGGATTTCCACCTTGTTGTTGTCTTTGACCTCGTATTTGATCGGGAAGGGTTTGTCTTCGGTTGTAGTGGCTGTGACGCGCACTTTCTTGACGTTGAGTTTGTGCTCGATCACGAGGTTGGAGTCGGCGGCGAGTTTGAAAGTCCGGTTAAACTTTTTGGGTTTGACTTTCTGCTTCTTGTTGGTGTTGTTTCCGGAGTTGGAGAAGCGTTGGTTTACCGCTTTGAGGTAGGGTATCTTGTTGTAGAGTTGCTCGAGTGCGAGACGTCCGTCGATGCTGAGCGATGATTGGTTTGCGATGGTGTTTCCGCTTGCGATGCCTTCGATTTGTGTGCCGCGGTCCCAGTTGTATGTGGCGTTGTAGGAGGCCGACGCTGTGATGAAACTGAGGATGGGTATGGCGCTGAACGGGGCTTTGTAACTGGCGGTGAACGATTGCCTGTAGGCCCAGGGCGTGCCGAGGTCTTTGATTGAGCGCCACACGGAGTCGCGCCAGTCGCGGTACTCATCGGGGAAGAGACGCCGGTTGACTTGTCCGACGGGTTCGAGGATGTGCGCGGTGGTGTTGCTGTTGAACGAGGCGGAGAGGGATTTGGTGAAGTTCCACGAGATGGAGAACTGGCGGTCCCAGAGGAAGTTCTTACTCACGGCCACGGGCAGTTCGATGTTGATGCCGGTTTCGTTCCTTGACTGCTGCTCATAGTAGTAGCGCGAGATGTTGGTGTTGAAGGCGATGTTTGCCGGCAGCCACCGGATCTCGTATTCGTGCAGGAACTTGAGGCTCTTGTTTTTGGAGTCAACCATACGTGCGAAGGGTTTGAGCGGTTTCACGTAGGGAGTCCAGGAGTATTGGAAGGAGCCCCGGTAGTCGTTGGTGTTCTCGTAGACGTTGTTGGGGTCGTTGAGGTGTTGCTTTTTGAAGGAGTAGCTGAACGTGAAGTTGGCCGGGTCCCAAGGCATTGGGTTCTTGCTCTTGACGTCGAATTTGAGATTCGAGATGGAGAACGACTTGGTTGTGCGTAGGGTTACGGCATAGTTGTTGATGGAGTCGCGCTGTTGCTTTGTGTCGCACGCGTCAACCGCGTCTTTAAGCAGGATGTCTTGGTCGAGGGGGTTGTATTTGGGTGTTGTTTTCTCGTTGGTGTAGGAGAAGTAGACGGGTGCTTTGAGTTTGACTTTTTCGGGCAGGAAGCGTCCGGCGTCGGCTTGGATGGCGACGTTGTACTGGTTATAGTCGTCAAGCCGGCGTTGCGAGAGCGACTGGTTGACGGCGCCGAAGCCGTAGGTTTCGCGGTGGAATCCGGCGTTGATGGTTGCGATGTCGCTCATGTTGAGGTTGACGCTTGCTTTGGCTGCCCATCCGCCGTTGTTCTCAAAGTCGGTCACACGAAGTTCGTCGGCCCATACGACGCAGTCTTTGGTGGAGTTGGCGTTGTTGCGAACACCGATCATCATCACGCGCACGTCGCTCAGCGAGGGGTTACCTTGAACGGTGATGCGGTGGTTGGGGTGGTCGGGGTCTTGCTCGGTGTAACGTTGGTTGTAACTCACTCCGGTTTCACCTGCCATCCGGGCGGCGTTCCGGTTCTTCTTGACGTTTGTCAGGTGGCTCAGTTCGAGGTCGAGCATATTGTTCTCGGGCCACACTTTAAGGCGGTCGGCCGAGGAGTTGGTGCTGTAATGTCCGGGGGCGGTGAGGTCAAGAGGGATTTCGTATTCGTAGTAGTTGTTCTTGATGTCAGAGCCAAGGCGGATAAAGGCCGACACGTCGCCGTTGCGCAAGTTTGTGGCGTCGTCGACAGAGGCTTCGGCGTGGAGGAACATTTGCAGCCGTTTGTAGATACGCAGGTCGAGTGTGGTGTTTCGGTACACGCCGCGTGCGTCACTGGGTTGGAGTCCGTTGACGGTCATCTGCATCGACTGCTCGTTGAGTTGGGTGATTTGCGATTGACCGGAGTCGACGATACGGCTCACACCCGGCGGCAGCACGTAGTTGACCGGTTCGCGTGAGGCGTTTTCCTCGATGTTGACGGTGTTGACGTTGATTGAGCCGGTTGCGGGCGTGTCACCGCGCATATTGAGGTTATAGTCGTAGTTACGCCATTCTCCGCGCATGAGTTCGAGGGTGGCGAATCGGAGGTGGGTGGTTTCTTTGAACCCGGTGAGGAACATGCGCATGAAGCGTATGGTGCTGAAGTCGGTGATGTTGCCTACTTTGCGTTCGAAACTGCGCAGGGGGATATTGAACTGATACCAGGTCACGTCCTGTGTTTGTCCGTTGCGGGTGTGAACTCGTGCCACCTGCTTGTCGGTGATGTAGTTCATGCCCACCTGCAGCGAGTCGGGGTGTATGGCGACGCGGTATTGGAAGTACCGCTCGTATTCGTTGAGGGTGTTGTCCTGGTTGATGTCTTCCACATCGGGCACGGAGCGTGCGCTCTGGTAGAGTGCGTCGGAGGCGTCTTCGACGGAGAGTGAGTTGCCTTCGGTTCCGTTGTAGCGTTTGTACCGCTCGAGGATGTTCAGTCGTTGCTCGTCGTAGTCATATCCGCGGTAGAAATGGTAGTTGTCTGACGCGGGGTCGTTTAATGGAGAGTACGGGTCTTCTTCCATTCGTGCGATGGCTTCGGGCGAGAGGCGCTGCCGGAGACGTGTGGTGAAGTCGCGGTAGGTTTCGAATTCTTTCTCCTCGTTGGTGGTGAGGCCGTTCAGACCTACGTCTTGCTGCACGCGTGTTCCTTGCGCATTGTCGAAGGCGTAATTGAGCGATGTTTGTGTGCTCACTTTTCCCCAGGTGGTGGTTTTCAGATAAGTCGAGTCGATGTTCGCTCCCATTCCGTTCTCATAACTCTTGAGCCCGTCTTTGAGGATGTCTTCGCTAATCTCACCGAGGTTGAAGTACAGATACCCGCCGTCGCGGTTCTGCAGTTTCTCGTCGAGGAAGGGGTCCATGAGCCAGAATTGGATGTACTCGATATTGGATTGCTCGAAGTTGGTGTTGTCGAGTTTCCGCATGATACCACCCCAACGGCTTTCCGGGTTGAGCAGGTATCCGTCGGCATCGATGTTTTCGGCGTCGAGGTTGTACGGGCCGCGTTCTTTGGGGTAGAACGACAGGTTGAGTGTTTGCACTGTGGAAGCCTCGCCGTAGTTGAGTTCCCGTCCGGGGAAGACTTCGCTGTATGGCACTTCCCTGATGTAGGGGTAAGACAACTGGTCGAGGTCGTTTTTTATGTATCCCGGCACGTAGGAGGAGTTTCGTTGGGTGAAGAGCCGGTCGATGTAGTTCCACGCGAGCAGGGATCGGTTTTTGCCGTAGTTGACGTTGTTGCTCAGTGATGCTTCGGGGAATAGTGCGCTCTGGCTGGCGTCGTAGGGTGTTGAGGCGAGGAACCATGAGTATGGCGAGCGCAGGTCGATACCCGACTGAGTTGTCTCAAAGTCGTCGATGTAGCTGGAGCCTTTGTTGGAGCCGGTTTTGGCCCGGTGCGGCAGAAGTTGCGCGAACTCGCCGGTGAATTTGATGGTCGACGGTGCGGTGGCGTTGACTGTGGGGATTTTGTTGAGCAGGTTGGTCAGCCACATGAACTTGGTGCTGTAGTTCACGTTGAAGCCGTATATGGTGTTGTTGACCAGCTCATCTCCGATGGCGACTTTCTCGGTGATGGCTTTCTCACCGTAGTGCATAATGGTTCCGCCGATGTTGAAGTTTTTGTTGAAGGCGTAGTTCAGGTCAAGTCCGAGCAGTGTCTTCCGCTGCATGGAGAAGGTTGACTGGTTTTCGAGCTGCACGCTGATGTTTGTACCGGCATCGATAATCGACTGGTTGGTGATCGTGACGGTACCCATGGTGTAGTCGACTGTGTAGTCGGCGTTTTCGGTGAGCGGCGTTCCTCCGGCGGTGACCACGACCGAGCCGCGCGGCACGTTCATGGCGTTGAGCCGGATGACGTTGCCTGCCGAGGCCTGATACTCACCCTCAAGCACGAATTTGTTCTTGTCTTGGAATTGCCGGGCGACGGTGAGCGTGGAGTCGTAGAGTTCCTCGTAGACGTATTTGTCGGCGACCGCGTCGTTGCCGAACGCTTTTCTGAGGTGTTTTCCGAAAGGCTCCACCACCGGGAAGATGACTTTTCCGCTGGAACTGTTGACGGTGTAGTTTTCGATGTAGTCGAACCGTCCGTCGATGTTGGGTTCCTGGTTGGCGTCGAGTCGGTCGAGGTTCATCACTTGCAGGAGCGGTTTTCCGTTGATGGCTCCGTCGGGGATGTAGATCAGTTCAGTACCGGTTGTGTCGGAGAGGTATTTGATGTTGAGTTTAAAGTTCTGTTTCGAGACGGTGTATGCTCCGAGTGAGTAGATGTTTTTCATCATCAGGTCCCAGTTGGGCATATGGGGTGAGGCCGTGGTGCCTTTGAGCATTTTCACGTAGAGCGACTGGTCGGTGCTGGCCACGTCGCCGGAAAATTCGCCCACTTGGTAGGTTTGTCCGCGATAGGTGTACTGGAAAGCGACGGCGAGAACTTCGTCGGCGTTCAGGGCGGTTTTGAGTTGGATGTATCCGAGTGCGGAGTTGAGCGTGTACTCTGATGATGACAGCAGGCGTGCCGATTCGATTTTCTCATAGTCTTGTCCACCCTCAAATCCATAGGCTTGCAGCGGCGCGAGCGCGGTTGCGGCTTGGCTGATATATCGGGCTTCGGGGTAGTTGGTCTTGATCTCCTCGAACATGTTGTTCACGTCGTTCGACGGATTCTCTACTCCGGTCGAGATCCAATGGCTGCAGGCGAGGTGGTTGCTTTCGCCGGCATCCATAAAGGCCATGATGTTCCGGCTCTCGTTGAAGTTTCCGCGCTTGTTGGTGATCCACACTTCCACGCGTGTGATGCTGATTCCGCTGGAAACCAGAGGCAGTCGGGAGCACCAGTTGTCGTAGTTGTCACGGAAGAAGTGGCTGAGGAAGAAGTTCCGGTTTTGGTCGTATTTGTCGGCGGTGATGTAGAATGGTGTGGTTTGCGAGCCGCCTTTGGAGTTGACGGTTTGGGACTCGCTGTTTTGTTGCGACACGAGTGCAGTTGCTGTGAGTTTGCCGAACTGCAGTTTGGTTTTCACACCGAACAGTGCCGCGCTACCGCGTATGAGCGACGACCCTGTGGTCATGCTCACGTTACCGGCTTCGATGTTTTTGATGATTTCGTCTTCCTTGCCGTCGTAGGCGAGTTTTAGGTTCTTGTTGTCGAAGTCGAAGGTGGCGTCGGTGTTGTACGACATGTTGAACTTCATCTTGTCTCCGACCGATGCCGAGATGGTGGCTTGTATTTTCTGGTCGAAGTCGAAGTAGGTTTTCCGCCGCGCGCTGAGGTTGAGCGCCGGGTTGTCGGTTTTGTTGCTTTTTACACCCATGTTTATCGTAACCGAGCCTTGTGTTTTGAGCTGCACACCGCCGGGGCCGAAGATGTTCTCGAGCGGTCCGAGGCCGAACTGCATGTCCAGGAAGTTGAAGGGGTCTTTTTCTTTCTTCTCGTTGGTTTCGGTGTATTTTTGGCGGTAGTATTCCATCATGGACTGCCGCAGGGCGATGTTGTTGTACTCGTCGGCCGAGAGGATGAACGGCGTGACGATGTCGTTGTCACCGAGGCGTGTGTGGATTACGTAGCAGCCTGTTGTCGGGTCATAGACAGCCTCGGTTGTGATGTTGGAGGGTGTTTTGAGGTCGAGTGAGTACTCTTTCTGCTCCCCGAGGTCGTTGTACGATCCGGGTACAGTCGGGCGCACGTTGAACTGCAGGTTCAGCGTGTCGAGCGGGTTGCGTTTGGTTGTTTGCGGTTGAGGCGTCTGCTGGGTTGGCGGTGGTGGCGGCGGTGCGAGTGTCGAGGTAACGTATTGTGCGAAAGCCGAGCCGTTGCCTGCGAGCCAGCAAAAGAGCAGGCCCACAACGATAAGTAATGCTATTTTGAGTCGGTTTATCGTCATTTACATCATTTTTAGAGCCTGCTTGATGGCTTGCTCCACGGTGCAGCCGGGTTGTTGCTTAAAGAGTTTGGTCAACGCTTTTTGCGACATTTGCTGCGTGTATCCGAGCATAACAAGCGCGGCAAGCGCCTCGTCGAAGGTTTCGGTGGAGGCTTGGCCTATTTCTTGTAATAACGTAGGGTCGGATAGTTTTATTTTATCTTTCAGGTCAACTATTATTCTTTGCGCCGTTTTCGCTCCGACGCCTTTAACGGCTTTTAGCGTGGCGACGTTGCCCGAGGAGATGGCCTGCTCAAGTTCGGCTGTTGGGGCGGCCGAGAGAATCATGCGTGCTGTGTTCGGTCCCACTCCGCTCACGCTGATAAGAGCCAGAAAGAGTTCGCGCTCGCGTTTCTCGGCGAATCCGAAGAGTTGGTGCGCGTCCTCACGGATGGCTTCGTAAACATAGAGTTTGGCGGGCGTTTTCGGGTTGCGGTTGAGGGTGTCGTAGGTGGTGAGAGAGATGTTGAGCAGGTATCCGATGCCGTTGTTGTCGAGCACGGTATACGCGGGGTTAAGTTCGGCGATCTCGCCGCGGATATAGTCAATCATTGGGTTACTCTATCTTTAATAATGCGTTGATGAACAGGTTGATATCGGCGGTGTCTGTGTGGCCGTCACGGTTGAGGTCGGTGTTCCAACCCACTGAGCCGGGTCGCAGTATGTGGGTGATGATGATATTGAGGTCGGCTATGTCGACTGTGCCGTCGCGGTTGATGTCGAGGAGGTTGAAGTTGTTCAGCACGTAATTGATACCTGCAAGCGCGTTGATTTTTCCCCGTCCCCATTGCCGGCTGTCACCTGAGTTGACGAAGTCGTCGCGTGTGGCGGTGTGGTCGAAGATGTCGCGGATGTCGTTTGCGGTGAGTTCGGGCGCGGCTTGCAGCCAAAGGGCTATGGTGCCAGTCACCATAGGCGCCGACATGGACGTGCCCTGGTTCACGGCATAGGGATATGACTCTCCGTCATGTTCCTGATAGAAAGAGAAATATCCTTTTGTCATGGGGGATACGGTGTCGTATCGGCTGTTTGACGAAAGCACCACCATTCCCGGGGCTACGATGTCGGGGCGGGCAATGCCCCGGGCATCGGGTCCCCAAGCGGAGAAGTAACTCATTCCGTAAAGGGGTGATGTGCGGGAGAAAGTGACCTCACCCGAGGGTGTCGGTGCGACCGAGCGCGAGATGTACGCTCCGACAGAGATGGCGTTTTCTCCGCATGCAAGGTCGCTGATGGTTCCGGCTTTTGTTCCGGCGGTTTGCCCGCTGATTCGCGACTGGAACTGTAATCCACCTTCAATCCAAACGTTGAAATTGGGGTCTTTGTCATCGCTCACCACTTTAAGACCGAGCCGGGTGGAGGTGATGTTTTTCGGCGTGGCGTTGAGCAGAAGGATGGAATATGTCCTGTCGCCTTCCATCACGGCCTGCGCGAAACTGATCTCACCGGTAAAGAGGTCGCTCCATTGCGGAAGCGAGTCCATCTTCAGGGTGTACAGCGAATCAGGATCCAGGTCGCTGTAGAAAGGCGTGCAGAGCAGTTCTTTTTTGGTGGTGATGTCTATTGCCGTGATGGCGAACTTGTGGTGGTGTCCGGGCGAGGACCACAGGCTGGGGTATCCGATGAAAGATGTTGCGTAGCGATTGATGGTTGAGTGGAGCGTGTCGGGATTGGCCGCGAAGTTGCGTTGTATGTGCATTGCGTAGCAGCCTGTGTTATGCGCCGATACGACACAGATGCGTCCCGGGGCGGAGAGTTGGTCAATCACTTGCGAGAGGAACGACGTGCCGTCGTGTGGCCCGTCGGCGGTGGCGAGGCTCATATTGACAACCGCTGGCATGTCGTATTGGTCGGCGATGTGGAAGATGTAGGCGATGGAGTTGGCGATATCTGTGTCGTAGAGGTGTTTAAGTCCGCACAGCACGAGTTTTGCCTCTGGGGCGACACCATGCAAGCCATTGGCCGTAAACGAGCCCGCGGCGGTTCCGGCGGTGTGTGTGCCGTGGCCGTTTTCGGTGTTGTCGGTTGTGAGCGCGGCGATTTGTTGCGGCGTGGTGTAGTGGCTTCCGCGAAGTGTGTCGCCGTTGACGATGGGTGACACTCCGGTGGAGTCTTCCGAGAGGTATGCTGCGAGAATGCGCGAGCGCCCGAGGCTGTCGCGGAAGTTGATGTGGTTGAAGTCGAAACCGGTGTCGATCACGCCCACGATTACTCCTTTTCCTGTGAAGGCCCTCGGCAGGTCAATGGATTGGTGAATGGCGTTGACGGATGTCTGGTTGCGTGCCGAGTCGTTGCACAGTTGCACGCTTTGGCTGAGCGCGACGTTGGTCACGCCTCGCACGCGCAACACAGCCGGCAGGTGTTCCGATTTGAATCTCGCGGTGACGAATCCGTTGAACCGTTGGCTGATACGGCAGCCGTTGCGCCGGAGTTCGTCAATGGCCTGCTCGTTTTCAACGCGAATGAAGGCCTGCATCTCGGTTCGCGCTGCCGGAGCGTGCCTGGCCGAGTTGGCTTTCGACAGTTGAAACAGCGAACGCGGTGACAGTGTGGCTTGTGCTGTGGCGGCAAGAGCGGCCAGAATCAGCAAGAGAGAGAGGATGATCCGTTTCATATCAGTTGCGTCGGGTGAAGTAGTAATCTGATCCTTTGATTTGCCGGTAGCAGCGGAAAAGGCCATATGCGGCCAAAATGGCAGCCATGCCGTAGCGCACACAGTTCCAGAAGAGTGTCGCGTTCCAGTCGAAGAAATTGATAATCAGCAGATAGGCCATACCGAAGTAGATCACTATCATGAATATGCCGAAAAACATTCGTAACAGTCGTGTGGTAGTGGAAAGTCCGCTCATGGTTATGAATCGTTATGGGTTAAAAGGTTAAGCAAGAGGAGTAGGGCGTCGTTTGTGGCCCGGGCGATAACGCGCTCGCGATGTCCCGGAATGTGGCGGCATTGGGTGATGGTGCGGTTGCCTACGCGTGCGGCGATCCACACGGTTCCGACCGGGATGTCGGGCGTTCCGCCTGAAGGACCTGCCACACCGGTGGTTGCCACGGCGCAGTCGGTGTTCAGGTATTTGGCCACGCCTTCGGCCATCAATCGGGCAACGGGTTCACTGACAACGTTTTCCCGGTCGATTATCTCTGCGGGAACGCCGAGCACCGATTCTTTGACCCGCCGGTTGTAACTCACCACCGAGCCGATGAAATAGTCGCTGCTTCCGGCAATTCGTGTGATTTCGCGGGCTATGTTTCCTCCGGTGCAACTCTCTGCTGTTGCGAGGGTCAGGTTGCGTCGGCGAAGAATCTCGCCCACCACGGCAGACAGCGTCAGGTCATTGTCGGCTACAATCAAGTCGCCGAGCAGGTCGTGGAGCACATCGTTGAGGTGGGTCATCTCGGCGTCAAGCGCGGTGGCATCGGGATGATTGCCGGTCAGGCGCAACTTGATCCACCCGGGTTGGGGCAAATAGGCCAGGTGAATGTGCTCCGGCAGGTTACGCTCAAACTCGTCGAGGCGCATAGCGAGCGCGCTCTCGATTATGCCTACAACTACACAGTGGCGAAACGCGATCGCCATATCGCGATGGAAGTGCCGGATCAGTCGGGGAAGCACTTCGGCGGTGAACATGGTTTCGGCCTCGTAGGGCACTCCGGGCATGCTCACCACTACTTTCCCGTCCCGCTCAAACCACATTATCGGGGCTGTTCCGCAACGGTTCTGAATCACGCGGCACGATGTGGGCACCATCGCCTGCGAGAGGGTGTACTCGTTGAGTTTCAGTCCCCGTCCAGCCACGATGGCTCTGACGTTGGCTTCTGTTTCTGGGTCGTGGCGCAACGTGCCGCCGAAGAAGTGGCAGAGCGTGTTTTTTGTGATGTCGTCTTTGGTGGGGCCGAGGCCTCCGGTGATGAGCACAACCGGAGTTTGTTCGAGTGCCTGATTGAGCGCCTGCTCAATTTGTCGGGCGTTATCGGCCACGGTGATTACCTGCCGTGCCTGCCATCCGTAAGGGGCAAGATGACGGGCGAAGAAGCCGGAGTTGGTGTCGGCCACTTGCCCGATCAGCAGTTCGTCGCCGATGACTATGGTGGTGAAAGTCATATTGTGTCAGATGGTTACGCGAGCGAAAGGCGGAGCGGTGATGTCGCAGAACTCGCGGTTGATGAATTTGAAATAACCGGCTACGGCAATCATGGCGGCGTTGTCGGTGGTGAAAGTTCGTTGGGGAATAAATGCGGTCAGGTGGTGTTGGCGGGCATAGTCCGCAACGGCTTGACGTACGCCCGAGTTGGCCGACACGCCACCAGCGATGGCGATGGTTCGGATACCGGTGTCCTTGATGGCGCGCGTGAACTTGTCCATCAGGATGTCGATGATGGTTGCCTGTAACGAGGCGGCCAGGTGCGCGCGGTTGTTCTCAATGAAGTCGCGGTCAAGCGCGAGGTTGTCGCGCAGGGTGTAGAGGAACGACGTCTTCAGTCCGCTGAAACTGTAGTCGTAACCGGGGATGTGCGGTTTTGCGAATCTGAATTTTTTGGGGTCACCTTCGGCCGCGAGCCGGTCGATGACAGGCCCGCCGGGGTAGGGAAGTCCCATTTGTTTCGCGCACTTGTCGAATGCCTCACCGGCGGCGTCGTCAATGGTTTGACCGAGGATGGTCATTTTGTCGGGTGCGTCCACTTGAATGATTTGCGAGTTTCCGCCGGAAATGAGCAGGCACAGGAAAGGAAACTCGGGAACGGTCTGGTCGGGTGTCTGCTGAATGAAATGGGCTAAAACGTGTCCGTGCAGGTGGTTGACGTCGATTAGCGGAACGTTGAGCGCGAGGGCGAGTCCCTTGGCGAACGAGGTTCCCACATGCAGCGATCCGGGCAGCCCCGGCCCGCGGGTGAAGGCTATGGCGTTGATGTCGGATTTTCCGATTCCGGCTTGTTTGATTGCCTGGTCCACGACGGGGACGATGTTTTGCAGATGTGCACGCGAGGCCAGTTCGGGCACAACGCCGCCATATTCCTGATGAACTTTTTGCGAGGCGATTACGTTGCTCAGCAGGAGCGTGTCGCGAACGATGGCGGCTGATGTGTCGTCGCAGGAGGATTCGATTCCGAGAATGATACTCATTAGAATTATCTGTACTAAGGCTTTTTGGGAACTATGGTGTCGGTAGCGGCAGAGTCGGCTTGTTGCTTGTTGTTCGGGCGATAGCGGTGGAAGGGGTTGTCGAACTCGTGTTTCCACACGATACCCACACCCTGGGTTGTCAGCGCGTTACGCACATAATAGTTCTGGTCGTTGAAGTGGTTGTATGCTTTCAGGCGGATGTTACCTCGGCTGTTGAGCAGATACTCGATGTCGAAGTCTCCGATGAAGTTGCTGTATCGGGTGTTGTAGGTATTGTCCCGGTATCCGAAGTTTCCGTTCAGCAAAAGCCGGTTGTTGAGCAGTTGGCTCGAGAGCGCGAGGTCGACTTCCATGTCGGAGAAGTCACCCCGGTCGGACCGGAAGTTTGGCGTGATGGTCCAGTTCTCGCTCATTTTGCCGAGCATGGAGGAAAGTTGGCTTGAGATGGTGGAACTGGCCACGGATGTCCACTCGTTGTTTCTCGCGGTGGAGTTCATGTAATCGGGCGTGTAGAATCGGTTGAGCGCGAGCAGGTAGATGATCTGTCGGTTCATCTGGTCATCGGTGTTGATGATGGATCGCACTTTGTGGTAGGCGTCGGAGGTGAGCGTGGGGAACTCGATGTCGAACGATATGTCTGGCTGGTTCATGGGCCCTTTCGCGCGTAGCAGCGCGTGCACCGGCACATTGGTCCGGTTGATTTCCTTGTCGGAGGCGAAACTTTCGTCAAGGTCGCGCAGGTTGGCGTTGAGCGAGTATACGGCTTCGATGTCGAGGTTGGCGGCGTAGGGGTTGCCCTGGAAACTGATTGAGGAGCCGTCTTTGATGGTGAAGTCCTTGTGGATAATGTCTTGGAGGGTGAAGTTGTAGTTGCCTTTTTCGAGAGTGTATTTACCGAACATGGTTAGTTCCCCCGCGTCGTTGTACGTCATGCGCATGTTGCCACTGCCTGTAGCGCGGATTTGGTCGCCACCCACGGGGTCCATCACCAGAAACAGTTGCGCGTCGGGGGTGATGTCGCCTTGCAGGTCGATGTTGTAGTGCGTGGGGAGGGATTCCTGCTGCTGTTGCACTTGCGACTGTAGTTCTCTGACCGATAGCGGAATGGTGTCGGCAGTGGTGTTGTCGGCGGTTGTGTTCTTCTCATCACGGTCGTGGAAGGTGATGAAGTCGAACTCAGAGGCCTGTTCACTGTCGGAGAGCACAAAGGTGAATCGGCTTCTCGGGGCGGTTTCCATGTTCACTTTGATGTCGACCACGCCCGGCTCACCGGTGACAAACGCGGAACCGTTGCCGTAAATGGTTCCGTACCATACGGGGTTGTCGCGTTCGCTTGTGTCGTAGCATAGCAGGTCGCGGGCGTCAGTGATACTGAAGTTGAACACCGGATTGTGGAAACTGTCGTGTTTGAGCCACCCGTCAAGGCGTGCCTGATGGTTGTCGCGGTCGTGGATGGTGACGTTGGAGAATCTGATGTAGTCGGGCACGATGTGGACTGAGTCGCCTGCGGCTGTGTAGTAGACGTTGGTGTAGTCGAGTTTGAACAGCAAACTGTCGGCCAGCACATCGCCCTCGAGGTTGATTGTGCTGAATTTGCCGAACAGCACGGCATGTCCCGAAACTTGTCCCTGCACATCGCTCGTGAAAGCGGCCATGAAAGGCTTCATGAAAGCGATGTTCGTCCGGTCGGCATCAAAAACGAGGTAAAGCGAATCGTCGGCGATGAAGATGCCTCCGTCAATCAGGGCGTGTCCGCCGTTGCTCTGCGCCACGTCAGCTTTCAGACTTACGGCTTTCCGGTCGTTGATCCAACTGCTTTCAATGTCGGCGTCGCCCATCACGGCGTCGTTGTAGGAAAGCCCGTCGACGTGTAGATTGGGCGTGAAGATCCGTGGTGTTTTCGTGAACAACTCGCCGGCGTAGAATTTGCCTGTGGCGCGTCCGCCGAAGTCAACGTTGCTGATGTTGAGAGTTTCAAACACGTAGTCGAGGCTCACATCGTTCAGGTCGAGACAGAGTTGGTCTTCGGGGTCGTTCGATGCCCGGCCGTTGATTCTGACGAATTGCTTGTCGCATTGTCCGGCAAGGTTGTACACCGAGACTGCGCCATCGGAGTAGTCAATCGTCCCTTGCTGGACGACCCATGCCGTGTCGTTGAACACCAGTTCCGTCGGATTGATGTCGGTGTGAACCGCAAGTGTTCCGGCTGGGGTGCGGTTGAAGGAGGCTTTAAGATTGAGGTCTCCGTGAAAATCACGTTCCCGGTCGACGCGCCATCCCAGATTCGCCCCCACGAGGTTGTTTTGCGCGTGGGAGTCAAGGTTGATGTGTATTTTCCCTTTCTTGTTCGGCCAGATGGTGGAGGCTTGGAGTGTGAGGTCATCACCGATGGAATCGCGCGCGGCGTTGAGGCGTGTCCGTTCGATGATGTTGTTCCGCCCCTGCAGCAGGTAGGGCGCGTCGATGTCGAGCGCGAGTTGTCCTGTGGATTCGTGGATGGTGCCGTTGATGGTGGCCGTGTGCAGGAGTTTCACGGGCAGATTGGCCAAGGCGTCCCATTGTTCCGAGGGATTGAGTGTGAGGTGGAAGTCAAGGTCGTTGGGATTGCCGGTGGGTGCGGGCGAGTCGGTTACCAGTTCCGGAAGCAGGTCCGCTGCAATCCGTTTGGCTGTGGCGGGAAGGGTGGTGGGGTTGAAGGTTCCGGTAAGTGTCCCGGATAGGGGCTCGGAGTCGATTTGCAGCAATTTGCGGTGGTCGGCATCGGAATTGATGTTGATTTGGTTGATAACCAGTGATTTCTCACCATTGTCGAGACGGATGTCGGAAAGATTGATGTTGCCCACGGCGTTGCTCAGGCTGTTACCGCTGATGTCGGCGTCGGCTTGCAGCGAGAGGTCATAGCCGGCCCATTGTCCTTTGGCTCCGAGGCGTTGGAGGCTCACGTCATTGGCCGCGAGCGATATGTTGAATTTCGAGGCCGGCCCGTTCAGGTGCGCGTCGCCGTTGAGACGGATCCGTCCGGCCGGGTCGTTGATTGTCAGTTCGCCTGTCAAGTCGCGTCCTTTGAGGTCGATGTCGGTTCTGATGTCGTGGTATCGGTTTCCGTTGAGGTCGATGTGGCTGATGGCCCCGTCTACTGTGGCGTTGATGTTTTTCCCGTTTACAGTGGCGTCGATATGCGTGTCAAGGGCCACTTCGCCCAGAAGAGGGGCTTTGTCAAGCAGGTTTCCGAGTTGGAATCCGGTGGAGGAGATGATTCCTTTATAGGTGTTTGTAGTGTTGTTCTGCTTGCTCAGCACACCGCTGAGGTCAACCGTTCCGAGCGATGTTGCCAATCTGCCGTTGAGATTGAGGTCGTTCCTGTCGCCTGTGATCGAGGATTTCAAGTCAACGTTTCCGCATCGTGCGAGCATATGTCGCGTGGATTCCGGAACCTTGAAGGCCGTCGTGATTTGTTGAATGGCGTTTTTGTCGGCTTTCACCGAAACGGCCGGAATGTCGAACGAGATTCGGGCCGGGTCGTCAAGGTGGTTGATTTGCCCGGCTGTCGCAATCGCCAGCGAGCGGGAGGGATTGTTCACGCTGAGCGCTCGCAGGTCAAGGTGCGCGGTGTTTCCTGTGGCCGAGACGGTTAAGTCAAGCGGTTCGTCAAATGCTTTCAACTCGGGGACAAATGCTCTCAGGTCGGCCGGGGTGATTCGCGCGTGGGTGAGGTTGAACTCGTGCGACATGCGCGGCAGTTCCGTGGCGAGGCTGTCGAGACAGGTGTAGTGCAGGGCGATGTTGTCGGGGTTGATTTGAGAGTTTGGCAGTGCGATCTCGAGGTCGTTGACGTTGAGGTCGGTGTCGTTGACGGTGACGTTGGCGGCGAGGTTTTTCAGCACGAATCCGCTTCGCTCGGCAAAGGAAAGGCGCTTGAGTTGGATATCGAAGTCGTTGTTTTTCAGTCGTGGCAGCGCGAGGTCGGCGCGCAGGTTGAGCAGGCCGACGTGATTGGGGTTGAACCGGTCGGGTGTCTCAGGTTCGTTGAGCACATCGTACCTGAGGTTGGTCTTCCGGATAACGACGTTGAACACCTGCACGTCGAACGGCTTCGGCCCAGAGTCGTCTTTGGGTTTGAAGGCGTCGATGAGGAATTGGGCGTTGGTCGGACTTTGCTTGTCGGGCCGGGTGATGTGCCCGTTCAAACCGATGATTTCGGCATAGGTGACCACAACACGTTGGTCGGTAACCAGTTGTGGCAGGCTGATTCCCGCGCCGAGTTTTTCCACGGTGATAAGCGAGTCTCCGTTTTGGTCGGGGATCGCGACGTTTTCGAGGGTGAGGCGGTCGAAGGGTTGAATGGTTACGCGTCCGATACTGACGTTGGTGTGAAGGTATTCCGACAGAGCCGATTCGGCTTTGAGGCGGATCTTATTTTGCACCGCGGGTAGTGACAGGAGCAGATAACTCAGCGCGAACACGGCGACGATGGTCACGAGTGTGGTCACGAGCAGTGTTCGCAGAATGTTATAGAGATGTCTGACGGTGCGGTTCATCTGTGTGTGGTTTATTCGTTGTCTTCGTCAAGTTCGGCGCATTGTTTCATCCACAGTGCGGCCGAGGCGTCGCTTGGCATGCGCCAGTCGCCGCGGGGCGAGAGTGAGACGCTACCCACTTTGGGACCGTCGGGCACGCAAGAGCGCTTGAACTGTTGCTGGAAGAAACGTTTGCAGAACACCGTCAACCAGTGTTTAATGGTTTTGCTGTCGTACGTGTTTCTGAAGGCGTTCCGGGCGAGGAAATGAATCTTCCGGGGGCTGAATCCGTAGCGGAGCATGTGGTAGAGGAAGAAGTCGTGCAGGATGTATGGCCCGATGATGTCCTCGGTTTTCTGCTTGATTTGTCCCTGGTTGTCGGCGGGAGTGAGTTCGGGGCTGATGGGCGTGTGTAGTACGTCAAGCAGGGTCTCGTGGATGGTGAGGTTGGTGGGGTTCTCGGGGTTGCAGTGAACCGCGAACCATTCGATCAGACTTTTGGCCAGTGTTTTGGGCACGCTGCAGTTGACGTTGTACATCGACATATGGTCGCCGTTATAGGTGCACCATCCGAGAGCCGATTCCGAGAGGTCGCCTGTCCCGAGGACAAGGCCGCCGGTTTTGTTGGCGTAGTCCATGAGGATTTGCGTTCTTTCGCGTGCTTGGGCGTTTTCGTAGGTAGTGTCTTGCGCGTCAAGCGGGTGGTCGATGTCGTTCAGGTGTTGCTCGACTGCCTTGGCGATGGAGATCTCGCGGGTAGTGATTCCGAGCACGTTCATCAGTTGGAGGGCGTTGTTGAGCGTTCGGCTTGTGGTTCCGAATCCGGGCATGGTGATTCCGATGATACCTTTCCGGTCGTAGCCGAGTCGGTCGAATGCCCGCACGGCAATCATAAGCGCGAGGGTGGAGTCGAGTCCGCCGCTGATACCCACCACCACGGTTCTTATTCCGGTTGCGTTGAGACGTCGCATCAATCCGGTGGTTTGAATGTTGACGATTTCCTCGCAACGCTGTCCGAGGCGGTCTTCGTTGTCGGGCACGAAGGGGAGCGGCCTGATGTTCCGCAGGAGTGTGTCGGGCGAGAGTTGCAATGGAGAGACTGTGAGTTCGATCAAGTTGAATTTACCGGGATTGGCGGCGGAGCAGTCGGAGAAAGAGGAGTTTAGCCGTCGCTCGTTGTTGAGTGCGTCGACATCGATGTCGGCGATGAGCAGTTGCGGTTCTGTGGAAAAACGCTCGGCTTGCGCCAGAATGTTGCCGTTCTCAGCGATCATCGCGGTTCCTGAGAAGACAAGGTCGGTGGTGGACTCTCCCCATCCTGAGGAGGCGTAGACGTAAGCGGCGATGCAGTGGTTGCTTTGGTGCCGGATGAGTTGTGTGAGATAGTCGTGTTTTCCCACGAGTTCGTTGCTTGCCGAGAGGTTGAGCAGCACGTTTGCGCCGTTGAGCGCGGCGCGGGTGCTTGGCGGCAGCGGCACCCAGAGGTCTTCACAAACCTCAACGCCGATAATTGCTTTATTAACCTTGAAGAGCACGTTGCGTCCGAAGGGGATTTCGTGTTTTCCCGCTTTGATGGTGCCTTCGGCGAGCGGATGGCGTCCGGAGGTGAACCAGCGTTTCTCGTAAAATTCCTTGTAGTTGGGCAGGTAGGTTTTCGGGACAACGTATCGGTCACATCCACATATGATTACGGCACAGTTGAACAGCATGTCCCCTTTCCGGAGCGGTGCTCCGACGGCAATCATCATCTGGCGTGGAATGGTGAGTTCGCAGATGATTTCAATGGCGTGTTCCACTTTGTCGAGCAGCAGGTCGTTGCCCAACAGGTCGGCGCATGTGTATCCGGTGAGTGCGAGTTCGGGGAAGACAAGCACTTGAACGGCGGCTTCCGCCGCACGGTTTATTTCTTGGATGATGGCATGGGTGTTGAATTCCACGTCACCAACACTCAGTTGGGGCACGGCGGCTGCCACGCGGAGCATACCGTAGTCTTTGTGGTGATTATCTGATGTCATGGTGTAGTGTTCGGTTTTTGAAATAACCTGCAAAGGTACATTTTTTTGTTGAACTTCGGGTTATCAGTTTCGTTTTTCAAGTGCGTCGAGTTTGGCGCCGAGACCGAGTTTGTAGTAGATATTTCTCAGGGCGTTCCGCACGTCGTCGTTGGTCGGGTCGAGTTGCAGTGATTGCTCGAGGTGCGGCATGGCTTGCCGGTAGAGCGGGTCGACGCGTTTCGAGAGCGCGCGTCCCCGAAGGTTGGGATTCTGTTCGATCACGTTCGCGGCCTGGTTGTAGTAGTATCGCCCGACGTTGTAAAGCCCTTGGGGGTTGTTCGGGTTGAGTTCGATGCAGCGTTTGAAGTGGGGCAGGGCGTCGTCGAGGCCGGACTGCTGCTCAACGACAAGCCCTTTGAGGTTATGGAGTTCGTCGTCGTTGTCGCTTTGTTGCAAAGCCTTGTCGAGCAGTATATTGGCATCGTTGAAGTTTTTGTTGTCGATATAGTTGTTGATCAGTATGCGGATGTATTGCGGGTCGGCAGTTCCGAATCTGTTGTATGCTTCTTTTGCAATGGCTACGATACCGGCCTCGTCTTTAAGGCTTGATAGACAGATGAGTGCGTAGTCGTAGGCTTCTTTGTGATGGTAGCCCATTGTTCTCGCCTGTTGGAATCTTTCGGCCGCGAGGCGGTTGTTTCCGGCTTGCCATGAAGCGATTCCCTGATAGTAGCGCGCTTTAGCGAGCATGGAGTCGGGCACGAGCGTGTGCTTGTGCTTTTTAGCCACCGGAGCGAGTTGGCAGAAGATGTCCCACGCCCGGGTCGCCCCGTCCCAGTTTTTGACGTTGTACAGTTGGCTTCCCGACTGGTTGTAGTCGTTCAGGTGCGCGGCCATGCGGGAGATGATGTCGTCGGAGTATTTGGTTTTGAATTTGGGTTTGCCTGTTTTCCGGTCGATTTTGGCGATTCCGTCTTTGTCGCGCTCGATGATGGTGTCGATCCGGAGCGCGTGGCGGAAGTAGTCGTATCCGGCGATGAGGGCGTTTCCCAGGGCTGTGGGGTCAACTTTCTGTCCTGTCGAGCGCGCCGAGATCAGTTTGTCGTAGATGGCGTATTGGATTTTTCCGGCGACGTACCACGTTTCGGCATTGTCTTTTGTCTCGTCGTTTGTCAGTGCGGGTTTGAGTTTATTGGCCTCGTTTTGCAGGTTTTTTGCCGAGAGGGTGAGTGCGCCGATATTCTTCTTCACCTCTGCCACAAGGCGTTGCTGTGCCGCGCCGATGTTGGCGGCGGCGAGGCAGAGCGCGAGGCAGAGTGCTTTTACGGTGATGTGTGGGGCGTGGTTCATAGATAGGGATTTTCTCGCGCTTCGGCCGCGATGGTTGTTGCCGGTCCGTGTCCGCTGTGAACGACGGTGTCGGCTGGTAGTGTGAGCAGTTCGTCGGTGATGGCGTGAATCAGTGTGGCGTAGTCGCCTCCGGGCAGGTCGGTTCGTCCGATGGAGCCGCTGAATAGGGTGTCGCCCGTGATGACAAAGCCGCTTTGCGGGGCGTACAGCGCGATGGAGCCCGGCGAATGACCGGGCACGGAGATCACTTGCAGCGGTTCTCCGCCAACGGTGAGGGTGTCGCCGTGGTTAAGCGCTTTTCCGAGGGTGAACGGCTCGGGTTGGATATTGAGGCGGAAGCGTTGGATTTGTAACGGCAGGGTGTCGATCAGGAATTGGTCGTCGGGGTTTCCTTCAACGGGCAGACCGTATCGCTCGGCGGTGGCTTTCGCGGAGGCGATGTGGTCGATGTGTCCGTGGGTGAGCACGATATGGGTCACTGTGAGGCTGTGCCGGTCGACAAACTCGAATACTCTGTCGCGTTCTTCCGTACTCATCATACCCGGGTCAACGATGATGGCCTCTCCGCCATCGGTGTTCCATAAGAGGAAGATATTGGTTCCGAACAGTCGGGTTTCGAAGTTGGTAATTCTCATAGAGCTGTATAGACGATTTTCTTGGTTTCGAAATAGGGTAGGGGGGAGTATTGGCTGAGGGGTTCCACGAGGCACTCCCGGTGTGTGGCCGCGATTTCGGCGTCGAGGTTTCCGCCTTTGAGGCAGATTAGGCCGTTGGGCAGGGCGTTTTGCTGCTGCTTGTCGATTAGACGCTTGATTAGCGGAATGGTTTCGTCTAATGGCATCACGGCTCGGCTGACAACAAAGTGGAACGTGCCCTTGACTTCGGCCACATCACCGTGCTGGATGGTGACGTTGGTGAGGCCGGTTTGTGTGGCGATGTCATTTGCCACACGCAGTTTTTTCCCTATTCGGTCTACGAGGTGGAAGTTCACATTGGGGAACATCACCGCCAGCGGCAACGCGGGGAATCCGCCGCCGGTTCCGAGGTCGAGCACACGGGTGCCCGGTGTGAATTGTATGAATTTGGCGATGAGCAGCGAGTGGAGAATGTGGTGAATTTCCAGGTTGTCGATGTCCTGTCGCGAGATGACGTTGATTACCGCGTTCCACTTCGGGTAGAGGTTGAGCATGGTCTGGAATTGCTCAATCTGTTGCTGGGAAAGTCGGGGGAAGGCTTGTTGGATTTGTTGCATATCGCGGAGGTTATTGCAGTTGTTTGATGATGGGGGTCAGCCCGTCAAGTCGGGCGAGTTGTTCGAAGGTGAGGCTGATGGTTGGTTCCCCAACGGCATCGATGGCAAGTTCGCCGGGGAGGAAACTCCATGTGATGCCTTCCGGAGTGGGGTAGAAGTTGGCGGTAGGGATGAGGTTGTCCACGTTGAAGTATCCGAGCGTGTTGAGTTGCGTGTCGGAGGTGGCGTTGTTCTGCTTGAGCAGTTGGGTGCGGAGCAGTTGGGTGAGTTCGCCGATGTGCTCGTCAGCGATGAGTTCGTGTGCGGTCAGTCGTTCGAGTGTGTTCAGGTCGAAGTTGTAATACCGGTGGGCCACCCAAGTGGTGATGTCGTTTTTCCTGATGGTGTCGACCCGGCAGAAAGTGGCCACCCCGTTGGTGTTGTACATGAGTGTGACGGCGGTTGAGGTGACGTATCGCAGCACGGGGTCGGAGTTGTCTTCCTCCTCTTCGATGACTTCGCTTGGTTCGGCGATATTGTCGAACTGGTGCATCGAGTTCGCCACGCATGCTTTAAGCGCGTCGTTGAAGTCGATTGAATCGGGAGCGTGAAGGATATGCTTTGCGTAAAGTGCGAGCAGATGTTTTAGTTTTGCTGTGTCGGCAGTGTTTTCAGGCACTTCGAAGCGTGCTGAGGAGGTGATCAGGCACGATTGTCCGTCACGTTTGGTGAAAGATGTGGTGTCGGCCAGGGTGACTGTTTTCACGGTCAGACTATCGGCTGATTTTCCGGTGTTTTGGCTTGATTTGTCACAGCCCATCATCGTGACGCAGAGTGCGATGATGAGCAAGGGGAGTATGTATCTCATGGTTTTCATTGTTGGGCAAGGCCAGCTGTTTAAAGCCCTTGCCACTTGGCAAGCGCGTATTGGCATTGCAAAGTTACACAATTTATTTGGAATGGCGAAGGCGGGGTAAACAAAATAGTTTTTCCCGCGTTTGCCGCCCATTCTTTTTTTTTTCGCTAATTTTGCACTCGATTAACATGCGCTCTGATGTTTACTTTCCGAACATATACCCTGAGTACCCTTGTTGTAGCCTCATTGACGGCTTTGGGACAAAACGTGCCGCCCGACACAACCGCCATGCAAACCACGCTCTCGGAAGTGGTGGTCGAAGGTGCCTCGCGCGGGCTTAGCGTGAGTTCTGTCGCGCTCGAGAAACGTGAAATCATCAACTCCATCGGGCTGCGCAAAATGGCCTGTTGCACGCTTGCCGAGTCGTTTGAGAACTCGGCCGGCGTGAGCGTGGACTATTCCGATGCCATCAGTGGGGCGCGGCAAATCAAACTGCTCGGCCTCGCGGGGGCCTACACGCAATTCCTCGACGAGAGCAGGCCGTTTATGGGCGGGTTGGTTTCGCCTTACGCGCTGGATTTCACGCCGGGCGACTGGCTGCGCTCGATTCAGGTGTCGAAGGGAGTCGGCAGCGTCACGGCCGGACATGAGGCCATCGCAGGACAAATCAACCTCGACTTCCGGAAACCTACCGACGACGAACGGCTTCATGTGAATTTCTATCTCGACGACATGCTCCGCCCCGAGGTGAATCTGAGTTCAGCCATCTCCCTGAACAAAGACAGAACCCTGTCGACCATTGTGATGGCCCACGGATCTATCGACACCGACTGGCGCGAGATGAAAGCGATGGACCGTGACGGCGACAATTTCCGCGACCTTCCCTCGCGGAGGCAAATCAGCGTCGCCAACCGATGGGCATGGATTACTCCAAGTGGAATCCAACTCCGGTGGGGAGCCAAGTTCACCACCGAGCGCCGAAATGGCGGACAAATCCATGACAGTTACAAACGCGGCGACTGGCGCGATTTCTTTCAGAATCTTATCGCACGAGAGTATTTTCAGGAAACCGACCTGTATCGTTACCGTTCGCGCATCCGCAACCGTGATGTCGGAGCCTACGTGAAACTTGCCGTGCCGCTGAACCACGTTGTAGCCGATTCCTCCGGAAACGACTTGCAGGACAACATCGCCCTTATCGCCGACTGGAACAACTTCAACACCCGCTCCTCTTTCGGTCTGAATCAGTACAACGCACGGGAAAACACCTTCTCCCTCGCCATCCGGATGGACCACTATTTCTCCCGAGCCCATTCGCTCGCCGTCGGATTGCAGGGCAAACTGAGCGCGCAGCGCGGCAGAACAACCAAAGCAGGCATCTTTGAGCGATTGACTTATGCCGGCGGTATCGGTTATTCCTTCTGGTATCAGCAACTGACCGACTCCATCAACGAGCGCGAGGCCGGCCTATACGCCGAGTGGACCTTCAAGCGCGAAGACCGGTTCACCCTTGTCGCCGGCCTGAGGGCGGATTACAACGATATGGTTAAGAAGGTGTACCTCACTCCGCGCATGCATCTGAAATGGAACATCACCCCGAAAACCATTCTCCGCGCCAGTGCCGGAACAGGCTACCGAACGCCCCGCGTTTTAATTGAGCACCTCGGCGTTTTCGCCAACGGATACCCATTCTATGAATTCATTCCAACCGGCCCGATAGACAGCCGGGTACGTCTTGAGCACGCCCTGACCGCAGGCGGAAGCCTGACGCAGCGCTTCAAACTCGGCTCAGACCGCAACGCCTCCATCAGTCTGGATTATTTCCACACCCATTTCTTCCGCTCCATCTTTATCCTACAAGAGCCATACGGATATACAAATAACATTTTCAGTGAGCGCGACGCCGTGTTTTCCAACACGTGGCAACTCGACTTCAACTGGACACCCTTCACACGCTTCGAAATCTTCGCCACCGCGCGCTACACACAGTCGAAGTTACGCATACCATTACTTGACGGTGGCAGTTACACCATCTCGCGACCGCTCACAAGCCGGTTCAAGGGCGTGCTCAACCTGAGTTACGCCACCCGATTCCGGGTGTGGGTGTTCGACTTCACCGCGCAACTCAACGGCCCCGCGCGCGTGTCCGGGCAAGGCAAAAACGGATTGGGCAGTTACAACTCGCCCACCTATGCCCAACTCTTCGCCCAAGTGACCCGCAAAATAAATAAGGCTGAGGTCTACCTCGGATGTGAGAACATCACCGACTATCGGCAAAAGCACGCCATCATCGGCGCTGACGCTCCATTCCATGACACGTTTAACGCCACCAACGTTTGGGGACCGCTGATGGGACGCAAGTTCTATATCGGGGTCCGGTGGAATCTTTATTAATATAACAAAATCAAATATGAAATCAATCGCATTCATTCTGTTGACACTCACGCTGATATGTCTCAACCCCGCCTGGGCGGGCGACAAAAAGAGCGAACCTGTCCATACTACAGTCTTTCAAACCGATATCCGCTGCGAGAACTGTTCGATTAAGATAATGAACAACGTGCCCGCGCTCGGAAAGGGTATCAAAGATGTCGTGGTCAACCTCGACAACAAGACCGTTGCCGTGACCTATGACAACCGTAAAACCGATGACCAGAAGATCATCAAAGGTTTCAAGTCGATTCGGGTCAACGCCGAGGTCATGACGCCCGAGTGTGATGTTGACTCCGTTTCCTGTCGCAGTTCCAAAGACGAGTAACTGAAGCGGCCGTTTACTGTCCTGACGGCTTAAAATCTTTGCTTACCTGCACCACATCGACGCAACCGACGTATTTCAGTTTGTGGAAGAACTCTTGGAGTTGCAGTGCGGTTATGCTGTCGATGATGGCTTCGCGGTTGGTGGTGAGGTCGTAGCCGAGCGCGTTCTCGTGCATGGCGTTGAGCCAGTAGGTGTTCTGTTGCTGCTTGGCTTTGAGCATATTCTTGATGAAGATTCTCACTTCCTCGATGTTGGCAGCCACTCTGGCGAGTTCGATATCGGCAAGGGAATAGTCACGAATGAAGTTGACGGTTTGGTATAGGGAGTCGAGGTGGTTGATATCGGCGAAGGTGTCGAATTGGATGGTTGTGAGATATTGTCCCGACGGAAAGAGGGTTGCGTTCGCGTCAACGCCATAAGTGGCCTGCATTTCCTCGCGCAGAACGTGATTGAGTTCGGCCGAGAGGAAGTTGTCGTAAAACTCCATCATCACGTGGTTGGTTTGATTGAAGGGCAGGTTTCCGTAGGTTGTGGAGGACATTCGCAATTTTCCTTCGGGCAGTGTGGTCACGGCGTAGTAGAGCGAATCTTGCGTGGTGGTGCACATGGGGTATTCAACCGGAATCGGTTGGCCGATGTCGGGTGTCGGCAGCGAGGCGATGTAGGTTTCAATCAACGGGCGGATTGAGTCTACGTTAAAACTTCCCACGAAAGAGAACACATAGTCCTGCGGTCTGGCGATGAGTGTTTTGTAAAGGCTCAGCACTTGCTCAAAGTCGGTGTCGAATATTTCGTCGTGTTTTGGCCGGCGCATAAAAGGCGAGTTGTCGTAGAGTTGCTCGAAGATTATGTCGGTCAACTGTGTTTCGGGTTTGGCGTCGGCGACGAATCGGTTGTTGATCAGTTCGATTTTATGTTTTTGATACGCGGCGGTGTCGGGGGCGATATCGGTGAAATAGAGGTGGCAGAGCTGGAACAGGGTTTCGAGTTCGGAGTTCCCCGTTCCGCCTTGAATGTTCCGGGAGTCCTCATTGACGGAGAACAGCGTCGAGGCCTGGTGCAGCCTGAGGTATTTGCCCACTTGAAGCGCGGTGTTTCCCCCGATTCGGCTATTTTCCACCACGTCGCTCATCAGTTGGAGCGCGACGGCTTGGGTGGTGTCGAAAGAGCAGAATCCTCCGGGTGCGGTTATGTCGACGAGTATCTCGTTGTCTTTCAGTGTGGTAGGCTTCAGGTGTACTTTAATTCCGTTGCTGAGGGTGAGTGTTGTGATTCCGCGTTGGTTGTCGGTTGTGGTTTTTGTGATTTTTCCGGGAGTGGGGAGGCTGGTGAGCAGTTGTTGCGGAACCGGCTGGTCGATGTACGGCTGAAGCGGCAGCGCTGAGATGGTGTCGATGCAAAGCAGGATGCTGTCGGTGGGCAGTTCGGGTTCGTCGGGAATGGTGATACGGGTGATGAAGAGGTTTTCGGGTTTGATTGACTTGGACAGCATCGCGTTCACTTCGCCGAGCGAGATCTGGTCGGTGAGTTGGAGGTCTGTTTCGCATTCCTTCACCACGCCCGGGATGTAACCTCCGTCCATGAAATGCCGGAAGTATTCGTCGGTGTAATCTTTGGTGTCGTGTTTCTCCACCTCAGCGCTGTAGTTGTTGATGTTGCTCCGGTAAATTTGCTTGGCGTATTCGAGTTCCGAGGGGGTGAGTCCGTGTTTTTTCAGGCGGAACAGTTCGGCTGTGATGGATTGTGTGGTGTATTTTGCGAAAGTCGGATAGATTTCGGTGGCGATGTTGATCACGTCTTGTGTTCTTGACGGCGCGAATTGTTCGGCGATGGCTTCAATGTTCAGTATCGGGCATTCAGGGCTTTCGATGATGTCGTTCAGGCGGGTGTCGACAGCGATGGCGAGCAGGTTTTTAACGGTTTCGTAGCGCACGAAATCCATGGTGTTGCGCTCGGCTTTGCTGAACTGATAGGGGAGTTTGATGCAGAAATTAAGGTGGGTTGAGTTCACTTCGGGGTCGGAGAAATGAAACACTTCGGGTTTGTCCTGCCGTGGCAGTTGCAGCAGTGACTCGTTGAAGATTTCGGCCTTGCCGTGGTCGGGTTTGAGTTTCCCGAAAATCCTGATGATATTCTGTTCGATGATTTCCGGGTCGAAGTCACCGACGGCGATAACGGCGAGATTCTGCGGTTGGAACCAGCGTTGGTAGTACGCGCGGAGTTTTTCGGGTGTCGCCGCGGTGACCACCTCTTTAAGTCCGATGGGCGACCGCGTGGCGAATCGCGTGCCTCGGAAGGCTTGCCCGATTTGCTGATTGGCCAGTCGCTGATACGCGTAGTTGGAGTTGATTCGCTCCTGCTCAACGATGAGTTTCTGTTTTTCGACAGCGGCTTTGTCGATGCTCAGGTTGCAGGCCACATCCTGGAGGAAAAGCAGCACCGAGTCGAGCATGGCTTGGCGTTGCGTGGGGATGTTGGACACTTGTATCCTGATGTGGTCGTATCCGGTTTGGGCGTTGAAGAAGGCGCCGGAGTTGAGCCCGTTGTTCTGCAGGTAGTCTTCAAAGGCCGATTCGGGGAAGTTGCGTGTTCCGGCGAAGAAGATGTGTTCGAGCAGGTGCGCCAGTCCGCGTTCGTCTTCGTGCTCATTGACCGACCCTGCTCGGCACACGAGGTAGAAGTCGGCGCTTTGAGCCGGATTGATGGCGCGGCGGGCGTAGTATGTCATTCCGTTTTTCAGGGTTCCGTGGCGCAGTTCGGGGTCGATGGAGATTTGCTGCGCGGAGCAGGTGAGTGCCAGTGCCAAGAGCGCGAGCGTCGGCAGGATAGAGAGTGATTTCATGGTTGTTTGTGAGTTATAGTAGTGGGATTTAAGGGGTTACGATTCCGTTCATCATCGCATAGAATGTGAGGCCGGAAACCGATCTGATGCCGAGTTTGGCGGTGATGTTTTTGCGGTGGGTGAGAACGGTGTTGATACTGATGTTGAGTGTTTCGGCGATTTGTTTGTTGATGTGGCCGGAGGCGATGAGTCGCAACACGTCGATTTCCCGTCCGGAGAGTTGCGGCTTGGTTTGGTTTCCGTCGTTGTCGGCGTTGAGCAGGAGCGTGAGTTGTCTGGTGATTTTCGTCAGGGGCTGTGCGGTGTTGACGATGTTGAGTGAGTGGTCGGTGTTTTCGGGGGTGATGTGGTCGCAGACGATGGTCCGGTTCCGCCGTGGGAAAAAGTAGGCTTGTTGGGCGAGGTAAGTGTTGATGTCTGTGATCAGGAAAGCGAGGTGGCGGTCGGCGGCGGGGTGTTGGAGTTCGCTGATGTGCCCAATCAAGTGGCAAGTGATGTTGAGTTGCCGCTCGAGCAGTGATTTCAGCCCGAGTGCGGCAAGCGTGTTGTTCATCAGGATACCGACTTGCTGGTTCATCTCATGCGGGTTTATTGTTTAGCGCGTCGCGCATGGGTCGCAGGATACGGTTGCGGATACGGTTGTTCTGGCTGATGTCGTTTTTGAGGCTCACGATGGAGAGCAGTACGGCGAGTGCGAGGTTCTGGTCGTAGTCGCCTTGCAGATGGATCACGAACATGCTGATCAGGTCGTTGAGTTTGTCCTCAACGCTGTCCTCGTCGGGTTCGTTGTGGTCGATGCGTGTGTCGGCCTGTATGGTGGTTTGCGCTTGGGCGGCAAGGAGTTCGGGGAAAAGGTTCTGACGGTCGTCTTCGATGCGTTGCAGCAGTTGCTGCTTCACTTCCTGAAAGAAGCGGTGCATCATGGCGAGGTTGTTGTTCGTTGACGGGCTTTTGGAGATGAGAAAGCCGAAGTGCCGTTCGATGTTGGGTAGTTGCAGGTGTTGGTAGTACTGGTTTGTCTTTTCGAGGTAGTCGACGATGGTCTGGGCGGAGAAGTTGGGCTGGATGTGCGTGGGGAAATAGTCTTCGTTTAGAAATGCGTTGAGGATGGTGGCGAAGAAGTCGGGGTCGATGTTTTGGCGTTGGCTTGCCGTGGCAACGGTGAGGTCTCCCACGCCGAGGCGGATGCCGAACCGGTTGAGCACGGTCACCGAGGTCGGCGCGTGCTTGACGATGTCGGACAGGCGTGTGTTCTGGTTGATGATGTTCATATGTCGGTGTGTGTGGTTATGTGCGCGAGAAGGTGGATTCCGGCGCTACGACCCGGTCGAGAGCGATGTCGTGCGGCTCGGTGGGCACGCGGTCCACGATTTGGCAGTCGAGTGCCACTCCGATTTTGAGCGAAGACTGGCATCGGGCAAGCAGGTGGTCGTAAAATCCGCGTCCGCGTCCGAGGCGGTTGCAGCGGTTGTCGAATGCCACACCGGGCACGATGATGATGTCGGGCAGCCGGTCGTCGGCCTCGCCCACCGGTTCTTCCACTCCGAAGGCGTTGTCGCTGCTCAAGCGTCCGTCATAAGCCACAATCTCCAGGTCGTTTCCCGTCATTCGGGGCAGGAAGACTGTTTTCCCCTGTTTGTGCCACCGGTCAACGACTTCGTGCGTGGGCAGTTCGTCGGGCAGGGAGTAGTAGAGCAGGACGGATTGCGCGCGCTCAAACTCGGGCATGGATTCTATGGTTCGGAAAACGCGGGCGGCTTGCTCGTGTTTCTGGCCGTCGGTCAGTGCCGCTTTTTCCTGGCGCATACGGCGTCGCAGGGCTTTCTTTTCTTCGGTGTTCATTTTGTGATCGGGAATGCGGCCTTGTGGCGGTTGAGCGCTTTCAGTGCCGTCTGGATTTCCTTGTCGTTCCGGTTGTAGATGGGGTAAAACGCCTTGTTGCCGAACAGGTCGCGGGCCACGAGGGCCTTGATGTTGGTCAGCAACAGGTCGCGCGAGCGGTTGATGTAGTACCACCGCGGCGTCACTCCCTGCGACGCGGCGTAGTCGACGAAACTCTGCAGCAGCCGGTCGTCGGGCGGCAGGGTGCGGAGGTATTGCTTGTAGTCTTTGAGTTTTCCCAGTCCGGAGCGGTTTCTGTCAACGTAGGTGAAAGCGTATTTCTGCAGCAGTCCGGCGTTGGCCACATCGATGTAGTAGGATGTGATGTCGGCGGTGTCGCGCGGAACGAAGATGTCGGGCACGATTCCGCCGCCGCCGTATACCGTACGTCCGGTGATGCAGGTTTTATAGATTTTCGTCTGGTCGAGTTTCATACTGTCGCGGCTGTAGATCTCTCCGCTGAGGTATCTGTCGTAGAGTTCCTTCTCGTAACTGTACACCCCGTCGCGGTAGTCTTTCTGGATGCACCGGCCTGAGGGTGTGTAGTATCGGGCGATGGTGAGCCGGATCGCGCTGCTGTCGGGAAGCATGAACTCGTTTTGCACCAGTCCTTTGCCAAACGAGCGGCAGCCCACAATCAGTCCGCGGTCGTTGTCCTGAATCGCTCCGGCGAAAATCTCACTCGCGCTGGCCGAGAACTCGTCAATGAGCACGACCAACTCGTCGTTCATGAACTGCCCGTTGCCGTCGCTCCAGAATTGGGAGTCATCGCGCTTGTACTGTCCTTTTGTGAACACGATCAGTTGGTTGTCGGGCAGGAACTCGTTGGCCATCAGAATGGCCATTTCCATGTATCCGCCGCCGTTGCCGCGCAGGTCAATCACGTATCGGCGCGCGCCGTCGTCGCGGAGTTGCGCCATGGAGGTGATGAACTCGTCGTAGGTAGTGCGGCCGAATTGGTTCACCTTGACGTAGCCGGTGGTCTTGTCGAGCATATATGCCGCGTCGATGGAGTTGACGGGTATATCGCCGCGCGTGATGGTGAACGGGAGCAGTTTCGGGGAGTTGGTGCGTTTGATTCCGAGGCGCACTTTGGTGTTTTTCTCGCCGCGAAGGCGCCGCATCACTTCATTGTTGGTCACCTTTGGGCCTACAAAGTCGGAATCGTTGATCTGCACAATCCGGTCGCCGGGCATGATTCCCACCTTCTCCGACGGTCCGCCGGAAATGACCTCGATCACGTTGACGGTGTCGTTGTTGATCATGAACGATATTCCGATTCCGCTGAACGAGCCGCTGAGTTCCTCCCGGGCGGCTTTGAGGTCGGCGGCGGTGAAATAGGTGGAGTGCGGATCCAGGTTGCCGAGCACTTCGGGAATCGACATCTCGATCAGGCTGTCGAGGTTCACCTTGTCGACATATTCGTTTGCCACAAGGTTGAGGATGTTGTTCAGTTTGCGGTCGTTGTCGGCGGCGTAGCGGCGACTGGTGAAACGGTTGCCCATGAAAATTCCTATTACCACTGAAATGGCAATCGCCAGTGGTAACCACAGGTAGGGAGCGCGGTTGGTGGGCTTTTGGGTCATCGGGGTGTGATGGAAGGAGAAAACAGGGTAGTGGGATATGTTGTGTTTTAAATCTCGGGTGCCTCAACGTGGGTTCCGTTAAGCGTTAACTGGATGCATTCAATACCGGCGCGCCGCAGCAGGTCAACACCGTCGGTGATGCGGTACAACTCTCCGAAAACCACACGCCTGATTCCCGACTGGATAATCAGTTTGGCGCACTCGATGCAGGGCGATGTGGTCACGTACAACGTGGCGCCGCTGCTGCTGTTGTTGCTCTGCGCCACTTTTGTGATGGCGTTGGCCTCGGCATGAAGCACGTAGGCCTTGGTGTGGTCGTTGTCGTCTTCGCACACGTTCTCAAACCCTACCGGCGTGCCGTTGTACCCGTCGGAGATAATCATCTTGTCTTTCACTATCAGCGCACCCACTTTGCGGCGGATGCAGTAGGAGTTTTCAGCCCAGATTTGCGCCATTCGCAGGTAGCGCGAATCGAGAAGGATTTGCTTAGACGTGGCGTCCATTTGTTTAAGTTCTGAATAACAATTATTTACGACCGCACCCGGAGGCACTGTCGCTTTTGGGAGTACAAAGGTAGTGCAAAAAATCGTAACAACCTTAACCCCGGCAGAAAAAAACTGCTCTGAAATGTTTTGTGTGGGTAAGCCTGCAATATTTTCTGCGAATCAGCGCCGGAGAGTTCCACGTGTTCCATCTGTTCCAACGTTCCATCTGTTCCAACGTTCCATGTGTTCCACTTGTTCCATGTGTTCCGCTTGTTCCGGACTACGATTTCATCTGTGAGATACTATCAATTTACAGTTAATGCCGGAATGGCACCTCTACCCGCCGTATCATGCGATGATTCCATATTCCCGTGACCTGAGGGCGACATCTTTGGAACATCCGGAACACGCGGAACAAGTGGAACAACGGAACAGCGGAACAGGCGGAACACGCATGGGGTGTGATTTGTAACCGACTGGTATTCAAATGCGTGTGACGCGTCTGCGTGTTCCGCCCGCTTTGTGACACACCTGTGTGTACCCGACTTTAAATTGATATGGACAGGCATCGGTCCACCGACGTAATTTTGCAGCGTCGAGACACACACGCCTTGACTTTCGTTAACCTTAACCTTTAATCCAATCACATGATGAACAACCAACAAAATCAAGCCCTTGCCTCAGCAGGGACTCAGGGCGGCGGCATTTCAGCAGCCGACTACCTCGCCCGCATGAAACAGAAAGAGATCCACACCTCAGGCTCGATGATCATGACGGTGAACGACACGCTTCGCGTCGCACGTCGCAAACCGCAGGCCGAAGACCTCTGGAACGGTATGGTGTTTGAGCGAGAGTGCACCGTGATCTTCAGCGACTCGAACGTGGGTAAGTCCATCTTGGCCGTTCAAATCGGTGTGAGCATCGCCAAAAGCGGGCGTAACGTGCTCTACATGGACTACGAGATGAGCGACCTCCAGTTCGCGGCACGATACACCAACCCCTACAACAAGCAGTTCTACCACTTCCCCGACAACTTCTTCCGTGCCGAGCAGCATGCCGATGCCCTGCAGGTTGACCCTATCGAGAACATCAAGGAATGTATCGGAGCGGTGGCGGCCGATGTCGTGATTATCGACAACATCACCTGGCTGGCCAACGAAACCGAGAGCGGAGACGTTGCCGGACGACTGATGATGGAACTGATCCAACTCAAGCGCAAGGCCGGACTGACCCTGATCATCATCGCCCACACGCCTAAACGCCCACTCGGGCAGATTCTCACGCAGAACGACCTCGGCGGATCCAAGAAAATCATGAACTTTGTCGACTGCGCCATAGGGCTGGCCAAGTGCGTGTTCAAACCCGAGATGCGGTACCTCAAAAACATCAAGAACCGTTCGGCATCAATCGTCTACGGTAGCAACCACGTCTGGCTTTGCGAACTGGTCACTACCGAGAACTTCTGCCACTTCGCATTCACCGGTACGGCCGACGAGTTGCAGGTGCTCAAACCGTATGACGCCAAGCGCGAGCAACTTGAGGCCGATGTCAAGCGTATGCACAATCAGGGACACACGCAACGTTTCATAGCGCAGCAGCTCGGCGTCGGACTCGCGACCGTAAACCGCATTCTGAACGGATAACCGCCTGTTCCGCTGTTCCAATGTTCAGTCTGTTCCGGGTGTTCCGCGTGTTCCAAAGTTCCGCGTGTTCCATCTTTCCGGGGTTGGAACACGCCGAACGCCCGGAAACCATAAAACACCAATAACCATGAAATACAATTTTCCCACCGACGACGATTTCTACAACGACTTCGCCGCCATAAAAACCTGCCACGGCAACACCGCCGAAATCATAGCGCTTTACCGGCAATCGTCAGCCACCGACACCGACCTGTTCGGACAATCCCTGATCGACCGCTTCCCGGAACGCACCATCGCCGTCGTGGCCAATCCCCAAACCGCGCTTCTGGCCGCTCTGGAACGGCCCAGATACAGAAATGAGGAAATCCTCTGGGTCGCCACCTGCAACGAAATGCTCACCGAAGACCACCTCGCTCCGCTGTTGCACCGCAAGATTGACTTCTGGCCCACCGCCCGACAATTCAACCAATGGGAGCATCTGGTCTACCTCATCGACACCAATTACCTGAGTTTCTTCAAATACACATATGTGTGCGACGTATTCGTAACCTTCCAAGCGTATGCCGACCGGTTCGCTCCGCAATTCGCACGCTTGGCCAAGCCTGACGCCGACATAAGTACGGTATTGTCGCTACCGGACTTGTTGAGACAGTTGTTTTTCAGCACCATCTTCTCGTGTCTGCGCACTCACTTTCTGAGTTGCACCTGTCGAATGACTTGGTTTGAGCGGTTAATGCTCATGTCGGAAGCCCAAATAGCCTATGAGCAATTCCGTCTCGAAGCGCTGGTGCCTTTCACCGATTAACAACCGGCTCCCGAACCTAAGCCCGAGCCGAAACCCGCGAGGAAGTATCTCCCTCGCCGGAAAGCCGTTTTGCCCGATGGCACCACTCCGGTCGGAAGGTGACACGTGGAACAGCGGAACAAGTGGAACACACGGAACAGCGGAACAAGTGGAACACACGGAATAGCGGAACAAGTGGAACACACGGAACATCAACCTCAATCGAGGCGGGCCTGTCTAATCTATGAACCGGCGGGTGAGGAATGCGTAATGGTCGATGCGGCGGTCGCGCAGGAAGGGCCACCAGCGGCGCACGTTCTCACACCGGCGCAGGTCGAGGTCGACAATCTGCTCGGCCTCGGTGTCGGTGGGGGCTTGGTAGAGCAGTTCGCCCTGCGAGCCGGCGACGAAACTGCTTCCCCAGAATTGTATTCCGCGCGTCTGGGCGGAGGGGTCGGGTTCGTGTCCGACGCGGTTGACGGCCACAACGGGCAGTCCGTTGGCCACCGCATGGCCGCGCTGCACGGTAATCCACGCCTCACGCTGCCGCAGTTGTTCGGCCGGGGTGTCGCTCGATTCAAATCCGATGGCGGTGGGGTAGATGAGTATCTCGGCTCCGGCGAGTGCCATCAGCCGCGCGGCTTCGGGATACCACTGGTCCCAGCACACCATCACGCCGAGGTGTCCCACGGAGGTGTCGATGGGTTGGAAGCCGAGGTCTCCGGGTGTGAAGTAGAATTTCTCGTAATAGGCCGGGTCGTCGGGGATGTGCATTTTGCGGTATTTTCCGGCGATTGTGCCATCGGTTTCGAAGACTACGGCGGTGTTGTGGTACAGTCCGGCGGCGCGGCGCTCGAAAAGTGAGCTGACCAGCACAATGCCGCACTCGCGGGCGATGCGGGCGTAGTACTCTGTGGCCGGCCCGTCGGGGATGGGTTCGGCGAGGTTGAAGTTGTCGATCGATTCCACCTGGCAGAAGTAGAGCGAGTCGTGGAGTTCCTGCAAGACAATCAGTTGCGCTCCGTTTGCGGCGAGCGTGCGGATTTTTTGTTCGAGGCGGGCGCGGTTGTCTTGGATTGAGTCGGTGTTATGTTGCTGGATGAGTCCGATTTTCATGGGGCGAGTGTTCCTTGTGTTAGTTGCATGGTGGCGCAGTGCAGCGAACCGTGTTGTTTTATCAGTGGGAGGCAGTTGATGGAGATTGCGGGACGGCGTGCGGCTTTTTCAAGTATTTCCCGTGCCAGGCTGTCGCGCCGGGGTTGACCGTATGCGGGCACGTAGACGTGCTTGGGCGTGAGCAGGAAGTTGGCGTAGGTGGCGGGAAGTCGCTGTCCGGTTTCGTCGTATATGTTTTTGGGTGCGGGCAGTTCGAAAACGGTGTAGGGCACGCCATCGGCATTCTTGAACGACTTGATTTGCGCGGCCATCTGCCGCATGGCGCTGGCCTCTTTCGAGTTTGGCTGTGCCGTGGTGTGGCATATCGCGTTGTCGGGCAGGAAGCGTGCGAGGGTGTCGATATGGGAGTCGGTGTCGTCGCCGGGAATGAATCCGTGGTCGAGCCAGAGGATGTTTCTGGCGTTGAGGCATTGCTTTAATTTCTGTTCGATTTCCTGTTTGCTCAGGACGTTCCGGTTGGGTGACAGTAGGCATTGCGATGTGACCATGACGGTTCCGTTTCCGTCGGATTCGATGGAGCCGCCTTCGAGCACGAAGTCGAGGTGGTTTTCCATCTGCGCGGCGAGGAGGCCTTTCCGGTGGAGGGTGGAGTTGACCTGGTTGTCGAGATTGGCGGCGAATTTCATTCCCCATGCGTTGAAGGTGAAGTTGAGCAGTCGGGGATTACCGTTTTCGAGCACGGAGATGGGACCGTAGTCGCGGATCCACGTGTCGTTGGTCGGGACTTCGATGATGGTGACGTTGTCGGCGTTGATGCCTTTTACGGCGCGCTGAACCGCTTCCCCGCTCGGGGCGACAATGATTATCCGCGGCTCGTTGGCCATGGCCTTGACGATGTCGCGGTAGCAGCGCTCAATCTCGTTGAGCATCGGCGCCCAGTCGGTGTGTCGATGCGGCCAGGCGAGCAGAATGCCGTCCTGCTTTTCCCACTCGGCGGGAAAAGACCTGTTGTTGTCTGTCATATGCACATTGTGTTCTAAATATCGTTGCCGAACTCGTGATAACTGTCCCAGATGGAGTCTTGCGATTCGACGATTTCGTTGATGAAGTCGCGGTAGCCGGTTGATGAGCGGTAGCCATGTTCGCGGCACCAGCTTTTATAGTCTGCGGCCAGGTCGTCGTCGGATTGGAGCAGACGGTGAAATTCCTCATCGAGTTCAGCGGTGTTGCTGAATTGGTCGAGCAGGGTGCGAAGCAGTTCTGATATATCGGTCATAGTAGTCTTTCTTTAAGGTTGGTTTGTGGCGTTTGGTGCGCTTGTGTGCAACAGAGATTGTGCAAATTTACAACCTTTACTCGGAAGATGACAATTATTAAATGTTAAAATGTTGTTCCGGTCGTTATTTCTTGGCGAGAGTTGTTCGAAATAATAATGGAAACCATTAACTTTGCAGTCTAAAAGCGTTTCAACAACTTTTTTATGGTATTTCAAATTCCTAAGGAGCCAATTTTCTTCCCTTCTCCGTATCATGGCAACCCGACCGGGTTGTTCTGTATCGGCGGTGACTTGAATCCCGAGCGGATCAAGTTGGCCTACAGACATGGTATTTTCCCGTGGTTCTCTTTTAAACGCAAAGAGCCGCAGTGGTTTTGCCCGATGAACCGGTTTGTGATTTTCCCGTCGGAGGTGCACGTGTCGCACTCGCTGCGTAACCTGATGAATAAGAACAAGTACCGTGTGACGATAGACGAGGACTTCGAGGGCGTGATCCGCGGCTGCTCAACTGCGCAGAATCGCAACAAGGAGATTGGTGCCTGGCTTGGCGAGGAAGTGATTGAGATTTATACCGATCTGTTTGCTCAGGGTTGGACTTCGTCGGTTGAGGTCTGGGACATGGATGGCCGTCTTGTGGGCGGGCTGTATGGCGGAAAGTACAATGGCTGCTTTATCGGCGAGAGTATGTTCTCGCTGGTTCCCCAGGCGTCGAAGTTGGCCTTGGTGTT
Source organism: uncultured Bacteroidales bacterium (assembly GCA_902772965.1). Taxonomy (GTDB): domain Bacteria; phylum Bacteroidota; class Bacteroidia; order Bacteroidales; family Muribaculaceae; genus Sodaliphilus. The sequence continues at coordinate 67,808 of CACYCT010000081.1, forward strand.
TTTGGCCCGTCGCATGGAAGAGTCGGGCTGGAAGATGATCGACACCCAGATCCACACGCCGCACCTGCGTTCGATGGGCGGACGGTATATCCCCTACGACGATTATATGCGCATACTTGAGTTGTAAAACCGAATCGGCCCCGCGAGTGACACGCACGGGGCCGATTCGGTTTTGATGACGGGGTTATCTCAGCCGGTTGCTGTCGGAGAGCAGTTTGCGGTCGGCTTTGATGCGGTTGCCGGCCCAGAGGGTGAAGAGCATGGAAATGCAGGGCAGGGCTATCCACGGGGTGATCGTGACAATGGCCTGACCTTTCTGCATCAGGGCCAATACTCCGATGCTCACCAGAAGAGCCACGTCAAGGGCGGCGATTACCGTGCAGAGCCGGTTCTGGAACTTGAGTTGCCGGAATTTGAAGATGGTGATCAGGTTCATCACCACGATGAGCGCTTCGAGGCAGAGAAGCAACACACTGCTTGTGTCACCCTCCGCGCCGCCGAGGGCGTAGAGTGAGAATACGCCTTTGCCGGCCGCAAAGTCCATTACGGGCATAAAGGCATACACCGCCATGGCGACTGCCGCCAAGAGCAGAAAGACGGATTGCCAACGTTGAATTACCATAGTATAATCGGATTAAGTGATTTATTTAAATTTCTCTGCGAGGAAGGGTGCCGTGGCGCTGTCGGGCGCGGCGGCGACCTGCTCGGGTGTACCGGTGGCGACGACGCGTCCGCCGGCGGATCCTCCGTCGGGGCCGAGGTCGATGATGTGGTCGGCCGATTTGATCACGTCGAGGTTGTGCTCGATGATAACCACGGTGTGTCCGCGCTCGATGAGTTGGTTGAGCGAGTGGAGCAGGGTGGATATGTCGTGGAAGTGGAGGCCGGTTGTGGGCTCGTCGAAGATGAACATGGTTGGGCGGTCGCGCTCGGTGCTGAGGTAGTATGCCAGTTTGACGCGTTGGTTCTCACCGCCGGAGAGGGTTGATGATGGCTGTCCGAGTTTGATGTATCCGAGGCCGACGTCGGCGAGCGGTTTAAGTCGCGACACGACGCGCTTGTCGCCCGTGTGGGTGAAGAACTCGATGGCTTGGTCGACGGTCATGTCGAGGATGTCGCTGATATTCCGCTCGTGGTAGAGCACCTCGAGTGTGTTCCGGCTGAAGCGCTTTCCGTGGCATTCCTCGCAGGGCAGGGTGATATCGGCCATGAACTGCATTTCGATGGTGATGGTGCCGTCGCCTTTGCAGGCCTCGCACCGTCCGCCGGGCGTGTTGAAGGAGAAGAATCCCGGGCTGTAACCCATTTGCCGGGCGAGTTGCTGGTTGGCGAAGATGTTCCGGATCTCGTCGAAGGCTTTGATGTATGTGGCGGGGTTGGAGCGTGAGGACTTGCCGATCGGGTTTTGGTCAACGAGTTCGACGTGCTGAATGCACTGTAGGTCTCCCTCAAGGGCTTTGAACGAGCCGGGCCTGTCGGCGGGGATGTCGAGGTGCCGCGCCAGGGCGGGGTAGAGGATGTCGCACACGAGGGTGGATTTTCCGCTGCCGCTCACTCCGGTGACCACAGTCATCACGTCGAGCGGGAAGTCAACGGTGATGTTCTTCAGGTTGTTCTCGGCCGCTCCGACCACGCGGATTTTGTTACGCCACTTCCGGCGGCGTTTGGGCAGGGGGATGTGGAGTTGGCCTGTGAGGTAACGCGCGGTGTAACTCCGTGTGGCAGAACCGATTTCATCAATCGGTCCGGCATAAACCACCTCGCCGCCGTGCCGTCCGGCCTCAGGGCCGATGTCGATGATGTGGTCGGCGGCGCGCATGATTTCCTCATCGTGCTCAACCACAACAACGGTGTTTCCGATGCGCTGCAGTTGTTTGAGCACGGAAATGAGGCGGTTTGTGTCGCGCGGGTGAAGGCCGATAGAGGGTTCGTCGAGGATGTAGATAGAGCCCACGAGTGAACTTCCGAGCGATGTCGCGAGGTTTATTCGCTGGCTTTCTCCGCCGGAGAGTGTCGACGAGAGGCGGTTTAGGGTGAGGTAGGGCAGGCCTACGTCGATCAGGAACGACAGTCGGGAGCGGATTTCGGTGAGCAGCCGTTTGGCCACGGTGGTGTCATGCTCGTTGAGGTTGAGGTTGTCGAACCATTTTGCGAGGTCGCTCACGGGCATGTCCACCAACTCGCTCATCGACGCGCCGCCCACACGCACGTAGTTGGCCTCTTTGCGCAGTCGTGTTCCGTGGCATTCGGGGCAGAGCGTCTTGCCGCGGTAGCGGGCGTAGATCACGCGGTGCTGCACGTTGAACGACATCGACTTGAGCCAGTCGAAGAATCCGTTGATGCCTTTCCACTGCTTTCCGTCTCCGTCCCAGAGGAGCCGGCGTTGGGCTTCGGTGAGTTCGGAATAGGGCTTGTGTATGGGGAAGTGGTTTTCGGCGGCCACGTGGATAAACCTGTCTTTCCACATGCTCATCACCTGTCCGCGCCAGCACATCACCGCGTCTTCATACACCGACAGCGTCCGGTCGGGAATCACCAGGCTCTCGTCGGGGCCAATCACGCGTCCGAAGCCTTCGCACATGGGGCACGCCCCGACGGGGTTGTTGAAGTTGAACATTAACTCGGTTGGCTCGCTGAAGGTGATTCCGTCGGCTTCAAACCGCTTGGAGAAAGTGTGCTCCGCGGGTGGCTCTCCGGCTCGGTCCCACACCAGAAGGACGCACTCGTCGTGACTTTCGTAAAACGCCGTTTGGAGTGAGTCGAGCAGACGCATCGTGTCGTCCTTTTCCTCACTGACGGCCATGCGGTCGATGAGCAGCCGGTAGTGTTCCGCTTGGGATTCGTCGACCTGGCTGAAATCGACAAAGTCGCCATGAAGTTCCATTCGGGAGTATCCGCCCTGGGTGAGCACATCAAGGTGGGCTTTCAGGCTTCGCCCTTCGGGTACGACCAGAGGCGCCACAATCGCGATGCGCGTTCCTGTGGGATAGGATTCCACGGTGGCGAGGACATCGGCCGAGGTGTGCTTTTTCACCTCCTTTCCCGAAACGGGCGAGAACGTGTGCCCCACGCGGGCGAAGAGCAGCCGCAGGTAGTCGTAGATTTCGGTCGATGTGCCGACGGTGCTCCGCGAGTTGCGGGTGTTCACCTTCTGCTCGATCGCGATGGCGGGCGGAATGCCGCGAATGAAGTCACATTCCGGCTTCGACATCCGGCCCATGAACTGGCGCGCGTACGACGACAGGCTCTCCACATACCGGCGCTGTCCCTCGGCATAAAGCGTATCGAAGGCCAGCGACGATTTTCCCGAGCCCGACAGTCCGGTAATCACCGTGAACGAGCCTCGGGGAATGGCCACGTCGATGTTCTTCAGGTTGTTCACCCGAGCGCCTTTGATGATGATTTCGCCCTTTGATCTGTTGCCCATTTCGTTGTTCTTGAAAAATCGGGCAAAGTTACACTTATTTTCTGGAATGCATACCCGATTCAGCATATTATTTTCAATTTCCGCAAATCGTGACACGGGGACGGTTCTTTTGTCACGTTTTTCCTCGAAGACATAAAGACAGAACCCGAGCTGGTGTAGGACAGAAAGACATAATCCGTAATCAGGTTAGGTTAAAAGTTGTCTTTCTGTCGAAAATCTTTTGTCTTTTTGTCTTCTACATAGACGTAATCCACTGGAA
>CACYCT010000082.1 GCA_902772965.1 uncultured Bacteroidales bacterium
CTGGATGGCGTTGTATCCGAGCGCGGCGATGCGCGGCAGGATATTGACGCGGAACTCGTCGTACGTGCCCACCCGCTCGGCATCCTGGCTCATACCGATGTGGCACTCGTAAATCATAATCGGGTCGCGGCGGGGCACGAAGCGCTTGCGGCTGAATTGATAGGGCTGATCGGGATCCCACACTTGGGCGGAGAACACCTTTGTGTTCTCGTCTTGCACCACACGCGTGGCATAGGCCGGTATCCGCTCACCCTCGCCGCCGTTCCAGCGGACGAGGAGTTTGAACAGGTCGCCGTGCTTGAGAGCGCGCGCGGGCAGGTTGAGTTCCCAGTTACCGTTTCCGATGGGGTTCATTCGGAACGGCGCGCAGGCTTTCCAGTTGTTGAAGTCTCCGATGAGGTAGATTTCGGTTGCCGCCGGTGCCCATTCGCGCATCACCCACGAGCGCCGGCCCGTGCGGTGCAGACCGTAATAGATGTGGGCGTTGGCGAAGTCGGTGAGCATTCCGGAGCCGCCGGTGAGGTCGTTGAGTTTCCGCTCGGCATCGGCGTGACGCCCCTCAATGGCCGCGGCATAAGGTTCAAGCCAGGGGTCGTCTTTTATGAGTTTTAGCATTTTGGGGTTCATAATCGGGGAAGAGGGTGATTGTATGCCACAAAGGTAAGAATTATTCCCCGACGTCGCATCTTTGAAAACAGATTATTTGTGCAACAGCCCAATGTAACGGAGGGAGAATTACCCAAAATGAATCTCCGGGTAATCGATTATTTCCCGAATAAAAGTGAGGAGTTCTTCGGATCATTCCCCATGAAAAGTGTGGTATTTGATTCCTTATTCCCCATGAAAAGCGTGGTGATTTGCGGATTATTCCAAAAGAAAACCGTGCCACACACGCCGTATGGCTACCGATACCTGTCGACTATCTCGTTCAAAGGCAAGTCGACACGCATGATTTTCCGGGTAATCGCGCTCTTGTAGTTCGCCACCACGGCGGTGCTGCTGAACCCCATCAGGGTCATCATCTCGGTCGGAGAGCAGTCGACACACGTCAGACAAATAATACGCACATATGGTTCGCTCAATTTGGGATATTTCTCCTTAAGGTCTGTGAGTATCAGGCTATAGTTCTGTTCGACATATTCCTTGAGTTCGTCCCAGAATTGCTCGTCGGGCCGGTATTCCCTGATAATGGTTCTGAGCAGTCTGGCGGTGTGAGCGGGACTGGAAGCGGCGTTTTCATTGATGGTTTGGCTAATCCGGGTCAACACAACGCGCTGGTGGACCAACGTTGAGCGCACGTGCTCGCTCATCGACTGGTAGTTTTCTGCCTTGTCTTCCAACTCGGTAACCTGATCTCGCAGGTTGGCCACCATCTCGCGCTCGCGGCGCAGCCTACGCAGAAACCAGAACACCACAGCGCATACCCCGCCGATGATGGCGGCTAACAACACCAAATATCTTCTCTTGCTTAAACTGAAAATACGGTCTTGGTTGTCTGCCTCGGCTTTTTTCTCGGCCCTCATCACGTCAACACTTTTCGCCGAAAACTCCGCCACCTCCAAGTCGGCGACCTCAGCGATGGAGTCGATATACTTATAGTGCGACATCATGTCGTTGCGCGCCCGCGCCTGCTCGGATTTTATGCGGTAGTACATGATACTGTCGCCGGCAGTACGCGAGAGCATCAGTTCCGACACATCGCTGTTGCGGGGCAATGGCAGGCCGGAGCGGTATGCGCATACGATGGCGATGGCACGGGCGGTCAGCCGTGTGCTGTCGTAATCCAACGTGCGCATGGCGTAGCGATATGTGATTGTGTCGTTTTTTCCATTGAAAAAGGAATGCACTGTGAAACCCGAATAGCATTGCGCCAAGTGCTTCCGGTCGTTTAACGGAAGAGCGATCGCAAGCGATTTCTTATAACAATCCGCCGCACTGTCGTTTTTGAGTGTGGCGTAGCAGTCGCCCATACACTCGTAGCACGACATGAGCCTCTGCTTGTCGTCCAACGCCGTAAATCCCTCTATCGCCTTACGATAGCGGCTGATGGCCTCGGGATAGGCAGTGTACAGCAACTGATAAGTCCACCCCATCTGCATTTGCGCGTAAGCCGCATAGAAAGTGTCGCCGGCTTCCTGAGCCGCTATCTCGGCCTGCTTGTACAGCCGCATCGCCGCCGGCATATCTCCCCGCTCCGCGCGGGCCGTTCCGGCGAACACAAGCGCGCGCGCCTCGAGTGCCGTGCCGCGGAAGTGGCTGACCGACGCATCGATGATGCGAACCACCGAGTCAGAAATCTCGGCGTTGAGCGTAAAAAGCGCCTGTGTATAGAGCATATCAGCGAAAGCGCGGTTATCAGCCAAATTTCCGGAGAGGGACTCGATATCTGTGTTTGCCAATGTTTTCATTACTAAGTCGGACTGCTTGGGAAACAAGGAATCCATCGCCGTCAACTCGGGCGACACGTCGCAACCGCGCCGGCACGAGCTCAGCACCGAAAGCAGCAATAACGCTATGATGACCGTCTGTTTCAATGAAATAACGTTTTAAGGTTTATAATCAAATGTGCATCTTTGTGACTTCCGCCACAAAGATGCGCATTTTTGTTTAGTAATCACTCGGTCTCATCGAAAAGGTTGTGATGATTACGGAATGACGATTTTCTTTGTCTGCCGGCCGGTGGCGGTTGACAGCTGGACAAGGTAGATCCCGGAAGGCAGATCAGCGGTTGAGATGGTCGCCGTGGCCGACGAGACTGAATGGTGACCCACCACCGCTCCGGAGGTGTTTATCACCTCGACAACGCCCTGACCGGTCACACGGAGAGAACGGCCATCAAAACTTATCACTCCCGTTTTGGCATCAACCTGACGGACACTCGAGTAATACTCATCGTAGTAATGTCCCTTGTGCAGCAACTTGCCATCGGAATCCTCCAATTTAATCAGTCCCAGGGGCATGGAGCAGATACACGTCGGCAGTGGCGGGTACGGGTCGAACAGGTAACCGCTCATCGGCGAGTCGGCTCCGACACCCTCAACGTCGATATAGTCCTTGAATTGATACTTGTGAACAGGAACGGGGAGGTCGCCTAACTGTACTTCCCCAACGGTTTCAATAACGGGATATTCAGAGGGGCAAGCGGTCTCGATTAAAAGGAAAAAGTTGAAGAAATCATAGATCACCCTTTCATCGTTGCCATTGTTCTCGTCGCTGGTATAGGAATAGGGTTTTTCTGCGGATCGATAAGTGCTCAAATAATCGTAGATAACTCTAACAATGCCATTCTTTTCTCGCATAAACGCTACAGGCTCGGTCACTGACGGGTCTAATTGCTCGGTTTCGTACAGGTAGCACTTCTTGTACTCTTGTCCGCCAATAATCGTGTCGCCGCGGAACTCGACCTTATGATTGCTCAGCGTTATTTGCTCATCATCGAAAGGGAAACCCTCGGGTACGTTTCTGTACGCATAGTGCCATACAACACCCTCGCGGACAAGGGGCTGCATATATCCCTTACCATAGTAAACGACATTCCCCTGGGCATCCTCAACGTGGTCGAGATAATTATAGCAATCGCAAGTGAGGAAGGCACACGTGGGATTGAAAGGTGTTCCGGCGCTGGCGGCGTCAAGACCGATTCCCTCAATGACCATAAACTCGGAGTCGTCGCTGACAAATCCCGAACGACCCTGACGCGTGGTCGGAAGGAATGTCACCGGACCATGATACTCCGATTTAGACGGGTCTGAGAAATCGTACAGAACTTTTTCAACATCCTCATACTCAATGATATACACTCGGAAACCTTCCTCTCTGACAAGTGCTGTCAGAGTCTTTTGATTACGGGAGTTGACGCTCCAAACGATTTTATAATTCTGGCCGGCAACAACACTGTCACCTTCAATCAGATATGAGATATTGTCGCTCTTGGAATTCATTGATGTGCTGTAGCAAACCCAGCGCTTTCCCTCTTCGACAAAGGGCTTGTAGCCGTCTGTCTGAGCCGCGAGGTTCGTTGCCGCCGCCACCAGCAGTGTTAACAGTATGTATAGTCGTTTCATAGATGTATATATTTAGTAGGTTAGAAAAAAGTTAAGTTTGCCCACCTTTGCGGTGACGGACACCGCAAAGATAGGCATGGTTGCGGGTGTCCCATTATTCCGGTCGTTTCAGCATCATTGATAGATAGGATCTATGTCTCGGGGTTCGGCATAGAGTATGGCATCGGTAATCACATTGATGTCGGCGATGTCGACGCGTCCGTCGCCGTTGACGTCGGCTTTCTCGTTTACGGCTTTGCCCACCGCAACGTCAATGACCGCACTCAAGTCGGAAACGTCAACACTTCCATCGCCGTTGGTGTCGCTTAACGCTCTTAAAAGGTGCTGAAAAGCATGCATTCCCTGACCTTTGTACAGGATTTTCCCTTCATGATTTACTAAGCACATCAAACCGAAATTTTCATGCCATCCTGTCGGGCCTGCTGCCTGTGAATTAGGAAAGAACAAATCTCCGTAATACCCATCGTATCCGACTGATTCAACTGCATAACAACCGGTTAATGGCTCTTTCGTATACCAGTTCAGGCCTGCATACTTGCGGCA
>CACYCT010000083.1 GCA_902772965.1 uncultured Bacteroidales bacterium
CGTTGGTGTACTCTTCGATGTTTTCCACCCAGTCACGCCCCTCGATACCGGTAAACAATCCGGCGTCGAGCAGGGTGGCGGTAAGGTTGATTGTCGTGCCGCTGCCGATGGAGATAATCACGTTGTCTTCGAATCCGGAAATGATGTCGGTTCCGTTGTGAGCGTACCACACGGAGCGTCCGTTCTCGGTCGGCACAAAGTCGGTGTCGCCGTCGAAGTCATCATCTTCGGTGTTGCCCTCCAAGGTGCTGCCGCCCGCCGTGATAAAGTAACTGATCATTTGCGCGTTCACCTCTTGCATGCGCGACTTCTTCGGCATGGCGTTGAGTTGGTTGATCATGACCTGCAGTTGATCAGGAGTTTTGGAACTGAGGTAGGTCTGATTGAGCACTCTGCTGAGGTGGAAGTCGGCGTCGGGAACGGTGATATCGGTGGCATACTTTGTGTTACGCGAGATATCTGCCAACGCCTGCACTGCGGTGTACTCATCGATGTAGAATGCGAGCAGAGCCGCTCCGTTAGTGTCGGAGATATATTCCGCACGGGCGTTCCACTGGAGTCCATATGGAGGTTCTTCGGCCTGACGCGAGGGAATGAGTTGGTACATATTCGGTTTACCCTTAGCGGGTTGAAGGGTTATTTCCATGTCGCCGTCGGTCAGATAGACAATGCCGCCGTGGCGTATTTCGGCGGATAGGGTGTGGAATCCGTCGAAGAACATATTTCCTTGACGGATTCCGGCGGCCTGCGACACGAGCCCGAGCGCAAGCAAGAGCGAGAGGATAGACAGGTATTTCATAGTTTCCAAGGTTAAAAGTGTTTTAGGTTGCAAATATACATCTTTTCGGCGAGATAGACGATATGCGACGAAGGGTAAATCTATTTTTTCGAAGTAATCCAGCCATAGTTCAATGAAAAATTGTACTTTTGCAAAGTGATTGAAGCGGATTGAGCGAAATCTGCCTTTGTCATTCTACTACTATATCCGTATTTTATGCCATCGGCAAGCCAAAGTACGGAAAACATAATGGAAACGGCGTTTTCTTAACGCTTTGGGTTTGACTTCTTGAAACCTCGAAATTTTCAGAACTTCGTCACAACCAAGGCAACAAGAACGCCCTATCGGAATGATGGTATATTCCTCTTGTCGTAGCATTGTGTGCCATGACAAATTAGGTATACTATATTCATTCACGTGGGGCTTTCGAGTTGCTCGTTCTGACGAAGTGGGCTATTCGAGGGCCTCAAGAAGTGGAACCGGGCAACCAAGAATCGGCTCCACGTTTTGTTTCCTCCGCAACTTACTTTAATCAAGGTCGTTAGGAGCCAAGACCGCAATGTATTATGGCTGATATTCACTACGGTGCAGGTTCACTTTACGACGAATTGATTGCATCGCTGAAGACGGAAAACAACTATGTCGCTGACAATGGAGACATCAAGAAATGGGTTGTCGCCGAGCAAGCGCGTGCCCATTCGCCCAAACTCATCGAATTATTGCTTGCAAACGGGAAACTGAAAAATGCTTTTTTTGTCGAAGTAAAGGGTATAATGGTGTTCCTACTCGACAAGTTCCTGCAATTCGTTGAGCAGAAAAACTATATTAACGACAGTTACACCGGATTTACCCAGAAAGTTGGATTGCAGGTGGGCGGCAAGTTCCTTTCGCAACAGAATGAGGTAGAATTGGTGTTCCCCTATAAGGACTGTGTGCTTGAGGGCGGGCAAACCAAAGACGACCAAAAGCGTAACGAGATTTTCTTCAACGAAGTTCTCGCCCAAGACGAAATCACACAGTTGCTCGACCCTAAAGTGCTGTCAGATGCCAAGCGCATAGATGCCCATGGCGAGCACCCACTAGACACATTCCGTCGTAATGAAGCAATCAATGAAGAACGCAACCTGCCCAAGCAGACAATAACCGACAACCTTATCATTCGTGGCAACAACCTGCTTGCATTACACACATTAAAACATCAATTCGCAGGCAGAATAAAGCTCATATTCATTGATCCGCCATATAATACTGGTTCAGATGAATTCGGATATAATGATAGATTTAACCATTCGACATGGCTGACATTCTTGAAGAACAGATTACAAGTAGCAAAAACTCTTTTAACTGAGGATGGGTCTTTTTGTATGGCAATTGACCATAATGAAATTGGCTATGCCATCGTTCTACTTGATGAAATATTCGGCAGAGAAAACCTGAAAAATATCATTACTGTTAAAAGAGGGTCTGTTACAGGTGCAAAAGTAATTAATCCGGGTGTTGTAAATCTTTCAGATTATGTTCTAATATATTCTCGTAATACAAAGTCATGGAAACCTAAAAGAGTTCTTAGGGCAAAACAACGAGATGACAGATATAACCAATTCATTGAAAACTTTAGTGAACCGTATGAACAATGGCATACAATACCACTTGCAGATGCTTTTGCTGCCACGCAAAACTCAACGCCAGCAAAACTCAAAAAACAGTTAGGTTCACGCTACGAAGAAGAACTTTCACGCTTTGTGATTCAAAACGCAGAAAGGGTTATGCAATATGCTACACTTGATGACAAAAACATTAGTCAAGCTGCCAGGGATTTAAAAAAGAAATCACAGGATAATCCAACGATAGTCTTCATGATGGAACGAGAAGGCAAATCACCATACTATGTTCTAAATGGGAAATTAATGCTTTTTGTCAAAGACCGCCTCATTGAAATAGATGGCGAAAAGACATTTAGTGAACCAATTTCTGACATATGGGACGATGTTTTACCTAACGACTTGCATAATGAGGGAGGTGTTATTTTCAAAAAAGGCAAAAAACCAGAAAAACTCATGCAGCGCATCATCGAATTAACAACGGAGGTTGGTGATATAGTACTTGATTTTCATTTGGGTTCGGGAACAACAGCATCTTCTGCATTGAAATGTAAACGTCAGTTTATAGGCGTTGAACAATTAGATTATGGACAAAATGATAGCGTACAGAGATTAAAAAATGCCATAGGTAAATATGTTAATGGCGTTTTGCAATATGACACAAGAGGTATATCGTCAGTAACAAGTTGGCGTGGTGGCGGCGATTTCGTTTATATTGAGTTGAAACGCTCCAACAAGAAATTCATCGAAGATATTGAGGCGGCTACCACTACCGAACAACTGCTTTCAATATGGGAGCAGATGAAAAAGCGTGCTTTCTTCCGTTTCAGCCTCGATATGCAAAAGTTTGAAGAGAACATCGAGTCGTTCAAGTCACTTTCGCTCGATGAACAGAAAACCCTTCTTTGCCGTGTTCTTGACTTGAACCAGCTCTATGTAAACCGCGCAGACATGAGCGACGAGGAATTGCAAGTCAGTGAGGTGGAGAAGCGTGTCACAAACGATTTCTATGGCAAATAAACATCAATGATATGGCATTCCTCTTTGAAAACTATAACACGCTCAATCAATATGGCGCAATCGGCAAGTCGTTACCGAGATATGTAACCGATAACTTGCGTCCGAAATTTGTGTTGCGCCCTTATCAAATTGAGGCTTTTGCACGATTCATCTTTTTTTATGAGAAAGACGAAAGCGTAGACAAGCAAAACCGCCCTTATCACCTACTCTATAACATGGCCACCGGCTGCGGCAAGACCAACGTCATGGCGGGACTTATGCTCTATCTTTACGCGCAAGGCTACCGAGACTTCCTGTTTTTTGTCAACCACGACACTATTATAGAGAAGACCAAAGACAACTTCCTGAATCCCGCTTCGTCAAAGTATGTTTTCAACGAAATCATCACTTTCGACGCGCAGGAAGTGGTGGTGAAAGAGGTGCAGTCGTTTGACGAGAGTGACCCCGACAACATCAACATCAAGTTCACCACAATACAACAATTACATCTCGATATGGAGCATCCAAAGGAGAACTCCATATCGCTTGAAGATTTCAAGAACCGTCGCATCGTGCTTCTTGCCGACGAAGCCGACAATTTCAATGTGGCGACACGAAGTCAACTTTCGACCAATGGCAACTGGGAACAGACCATTCAAGCCATACACAACCAGAACATCGACAATATCCTATTGGAGTTTACCGCCACAATGGATTTGGAAACTCCCGAAATCGAAGCGAAATACAAAGACAAGGCGATTTTCAAGTATGAGCTGAAAGAGTTCCGTCGCGACCGCTATTCAAAGGAAATTGAACTACTGCGCGTCTCATCGGGTGCAAAAGGGCGAGTGTTTCACGCACTCATCCTAAACCTGTACCGTCAAGTGCTTGCGGCTCACCACAATATCAACCTCAAACCGGTAATTCTTTTCAAGGCAAAGAAAACCATCGACGAAAGTGAGCGAAACAAAGTCATGTTCCACCAATGGATTGATGAACTGACCGTGACCGACATTGACACACTGCGCAATGCAGATGATGTTGACAAGGTTGTCAAACAAGCGTTTGCCTACTTTGACGACCTCGGCATAACTTCGGCGGAAATCGTCAAGCGCACGCGGGAGAATTTCAAGCCGGAAAACTGTATCAGCGCAAACAACGATACCGAGAAAGAAAAGAACCAAATGCTTCTCAACTCGCTTGAAGATGAGAATAATCCCATTCGTGCCGTCTTTGCGGTGAACAAGCTTGACCGTGGTTGGGACGTTCTCAACCTTTTCGACATCGTGCGTATGTATGACGACCGCAACGAGGAGAGTAAGGGAAAAATCGGAAAGACTACACGCGCCGAGGCACAACTGATCGGACGTGGCGCACGCTACTTCCCATTCCAAGTAACGCCTGACCAGGAAATATTCATGCGCAAGTATGACAGCGACCAAGCCAATCCACTGCGTATTCTTGAAACACTCTACTATCACATTATTGGCGATAGCCGCTATGTGGCGGAAATCAAGAGAGCACTTGTCGAGGTGGGTATGAGTGACCAAACTTCTGTTACCAAAGTTCTGCGGCTTAAAGACGAGTTTAAGAAAACCGAGTTTTTCAGAACTGCCCGTGTTGTTTTCAACAAGAAAGTTCCCAAGAATTACAGCAGTGTGAAGTCGTTATCTGACTTGTCGGTTAAGAAAACAAACATGGTTTATACCTTGTCTGAACTTCACAGCCAGTCGGTCAGTGCTTTTGATAATACCGAGATCAAAACCGTTGCCGCCGAAAGCCGCGACATCGCTCTGGAGAATATTCCTTACCATATTATCCGCTATGCGTTGACAACTATTCCGTTCTACCGATTTGACAACCTGACCAAATTCTGCCCAAACTTGAAATCCATACGAGAGTTCATAGAAGCAAAAAATTATTTGGGTGAATACGAAATCTCATTCAAAGGCAGTAAAGAGAGGGTAGAGAGCATAACAAATGCCGACTATCTCCAAGCTGTGCAACAACTGCTCACCACGATTGAAATTGAAATCAAATCACACATAGTTGAATCAGAGGGCTCGGATTTCTTTTACGATTACCTGCACCGCATTTTCACGGACAAACAAATCACGTTCCCCAAAGACCCGGAACGTGAGGAAGGACAGATCGAATTTCTTGCCGACAAGGATTGGTATGCCTACAACGCCAACTACGGTACAAGCGAGGAACGTGCTTTCATCGAATTGTTCGCTCGCCGATATGAGATTTTCACGCATAAGTATAACGACATCTATATTATTAGAAATGAGAAAGTTGTGAGAATCATTGACAAGATGGGCCGAACCTTTGAACCCGACTTCCTGCTGTATCTTCGCAAGAAAGACGACAACCATATTATTTACCAAATATTCATAGAACCAAAAGGCGCACACCTTAAAGGTAAAGACCAATGGAAAGAAAACTTCCTTAAAGAACTTCAATCCAAAGGCATGACCATTGAAATTGATAGTGACAACTACCATATTACCGGCGTGCCATTCTATAATAAGAGCGATGAGAATGAGTTTAAACAAGAACTGGAAACTTTGCTTGATGTTCATGGATAGTTGGATTCTACGTTTTAGTGCATATGTTTCCGGATTCAATGGTTCGGTGGGGGATTTGGGCGGGTCATTGGGCGCGCCACTGCAGGGTTGCCGTAGTGTGCGGAAACATTCAAATCCGAAGGCCACAATCGGTTCCGGTGTGGTTAAAATGTTTTAATAATGTGGACGGATTGAAATTATTGGTGTAATTTTGCCGTTCGGAAATTCTAAAACAAAATATTATGGTACGTATCCAAGACTTTAACTTTGGTGGTCTGAAAGCGATTGTCCGTGTCGACTTCAACGTGCCCCTGAACGAACAGGGCCAAATCACCGACGACACCCGCATCCGCGGCGCACTGCCCACCCTGAAAAAAATACTTGCCGACGGCGGCAGCCTGATTCTGATGTCGCACATGGGAAAACCCAAAGGCAAAGTGAACCCCAAACTCTCCCTGGCTCAAATCGCCAACACCGTGGCCGCCGCGCTTGACCGCAAGGTGAAATTCGCCCCCGACTGCGCCAAGGCAGCCGATGCAGCCGCCGCGCTCCAACCCGGCGAGGTGCTCCTGCTCGAGAACCTGCGCTTCTATCCCGAAGAAGAAGGGAAACCGGTGGGTATCGAAAAAGACGACCCCGGTTACGCCGACGCCAAGAAGCGCATGAAAGACAGTCAGGCCGAGTTCGCCCACACGCTGGCAAGTTACGCCGACGTATATGTCAACGACGCGTTCGGCACCGCACACCGCCGTCATGCCTCCACCGCCGTTATCGCCGACTATTTCGACGCCGACCACAAGATGCTCGGCTACCTGATGGAGAAAGAGGTCACCGCAATCGACAACGTGCTCCGCAACGCGCAACGCCCGTTCACGGCCATCATCGGCGGAAGCAAAGTGTCGTCGAAACTCGCCGTAATCAAGAACCTGCTCGACAAGGTTGACAACCTGATTATCGGCGGCGGTATGGGCTTCACGTTCATCAAAGCGCAAGGCGGCCACATCGGTGACTCGCTTCACGAAGACGACCTGATGCCCGAAGCCCTCGCCGTGCTCGAGGCCGCGAAGGAAAAAGGTGTGCGGCTGCAACTGTCAGTTGAGACCGTTGCCGGACGCGAGTTCAGCAACGACACCGAGCGTCAAACCGTTGACATCTTCAACATCCCCGACGGATGGGAAGGTATGGACGCAGGCGAGAAGTCGCTCGCTATCTGGAAAGAGATTATCCTCGGATCGAAGACGATTCTGTGGAACGGCCCGGTGGGTGTGTTCGAGTTCGAGAACTTCGCCCACGGCACCGGTGAGATCGCCCGTTATGTGGCAGAGGCCACCCGTGGCGGCGCGTACTCGCTCGTTGGCGGCGGCGACTCTGTGGCGGCCGTGAACAAGTTCGGTCTGGCCGACCAGGTGTCGTACGTCAGCACCGGCGGCGGCGCTATGCTCGAAGCCATCGAGGGCAAAACCCTCCCGGGCGTGGCGGCCATCCTCGGCGAATAATTTACGATTGAAAACAACTCAGCACGTGCCGACAGCGAACACGAACACTGTCGGCACGTATGAGTTAAAAACCAACACAATATGAGAATCATTTCCTCCCCATTGCAAGGCTACACCGACAGCGCGTGGCGCGTGGCACATGCCGTGATTTTCGGCGGTGTTGACAACTACGTAGCGCCGTTTGTACGTGTGGAAAGAGGAGAAGTACGCCGACGGGAGTTACTCGACATCAACCCCGAACGAAACCCCGGCATCGACCTCACACCCCAAATCCTCGCCGCGCCGCCGGCCGAGGTGGAGATGATGCTCAGCGCTGTGAATGAACTCGGATACCGCCATGTGAGCGTCAACCTCGGTTGCCCCCATCCGCCACTCACGCGCCGCCACCGCGGAGCCGGAATGCTGCCGTTTCCAGACGAGGTGGAACAACTCTTCACAACCCTCGCCGGTCACCCCGAAATGACCTACTCCGTGAAAATGCGCCTCGGGCTTGACAATGAACTCCAATGGCGAGCCATTATGCCACTGTTGCCGATAAT
The DNA here is from genome assembly GCA_902772965.1 of uncultured Bacteroidales bacterium. GTDB lineage: Bacteria > Bacteroidota > Bacteroidia > Bacteroidales > Muribaculaceae > Sodaliphilus. The sequence goes on from CACYCT010000083.1 coordinate 7,984, forward strand.
CAAACCCACCGATGTCACCGTCCATTTCCGGACAGCCACACAGCAATACCGCGGAGAGGCACTTCGCGAAATGCTGCCCGAAGTGGCGGGCGAGATACGTTATCCACTGATTTACAATGGCGATGTCACCACTGTCGACGAAATCCGGCAAATCACCGAAGCCGTCCCGTCACTGTCGGGCGTGATGATAGGCCGCGGCCTCGTGGCCAATCCTGCCATGATTGCGCCCGAGCGCGCCACGGCCGAAAACTACCGCGACTTCCATAGCCGCCTCTATGACGCATACAGCCAGCGGCTCACCGGCGGCGACCACCAGTTACTCACCAAACTCCAATCGCTTTGGGAATACCTTCTTCCCAACGCCGACCGGCGAGCCCGGAAAGCCATCCGGAAAGCGACAAACCTCGACAAATACCACCACGCGATTGAAAACCTGTTCGACACCTTATAATAAATAGCCATGCGACATCTGCTCCGCCTGTTTCTGTTAGCCCTTCTGCTCGGTCTGCCCGCCACGGCCGCAGCGCAAAACTATCACCCCGATGAGGATGAGTATGACGAGAGTATCCGCCGACCCATCCGCCGACTGCATCCAGAACGCGAACGCGAGAAAGCACGCAAAAAACTCGAGGCCGAACTCAACGCACGCAACCGCGCGGCCGCAACCGATTCCTCGGCTTGGGAAACCGAGCCCACTACCGCAAGCCCAACAAAGAAAACCGGCAGACAACCCGCCCCGACAGGCAAAACACAGGCCGAGCAGCAACGGCTGCAAGAACTGCTCAACGCCGACTACTCCCTCAAACAATACGTCGCCCCTGCGCCCGAACCTCCGCGATGGCGCGAAGACCCCATTGAAACAAACACCGCCCAACTACTGCGCCACATTCGCCGCGAGAGCGCCACACAGGGACAAACGCGCTATCTGCCCGCCAACGCGTCGATGCAACGCCAAGACAGCGGAATCTACCTCTACTTCGACTCACGCGGCAACACGCCCGGACCGTTGCACCTGCGCGTGCAATACTACGCCGACGATCCACTGCGGTTCAACAACATCGTGTTCACCATCGACGGTTTCGACTTCAAATACCGCGCCGTAGCGCCGCAACGCGGAAAACACACCGGACGCATGATCTGGGAACTCAGTGACCAATACGTAGCCGCAGCCGACAAAGACCTCATCTACGCCCTCAGCCACGCCAACTGGGTGCGCATGGCACTGATTGGCGCCGACGGCATTAGACATATTAAAATGTTAACCCCACAAGAGATTCAAGACTTCAACAACATACTCCAACTTTACCGCTCAATGGGCGGTGAAATAAGATGATAAACAACTATTAATTAATGCAATAGGCCGGTTGCGTGCGCAGTCGGCCTATTTTGTGCCACCATTTCCGGTAATTTCAAAACCCAAAAAAATTTTTTTTCGAAAATTTGCAATTTAATTTTGCAAATCCAAGAATTGTGTGTAATTTTGTCGGCAGAAAAGTCAAGACAACCTATGAAGAAACCCATTTCATATCGCTCAGCGCAAACCATGGCAGGTGCAATGCTCGTGGTAATGAGTTTGTCGTTAAGCAGTTGCGCGTCGATGTTCGGCAATCGTAATTGCCGTTGCACCCATCCCGGCCCGTGCGAGTGCTGCACACTCGACCAATCACGCGCCGTGGTGGTGGCCCATCAACCCGTGAAACAAACGCAAACTTCCTCCGTCGATAAGAAACACCTTCAGGAACTTCTTAATATGGACTACTCCATCAAAAAGTATGTTCCCGAGGCACCCAAACCGAAAGTGTGGGTCGACGAGCCGATTACCGAAACCCGCGAAGCGTTGTTGCCTACCATGAAACAGGACGGCAAGCGCCTGATGCCGCGCGACGTGACAATGGACAACACCGAAAACGCCATCTACCTCTACTACAATCAAGGCGCCGACGGCAAACCCGAACCGCTTCGCCTGCGCGTTCAATACTACGCCGACGACCCCTTGAAATTCCAAAAACTGCTCTTCGTCATCGACGGATTCGAGTACTTCTTCACCCCCACCAACTTCCAGCGGGGTAAAGGTCGCGGCGTGATGATATGGGAAAACAGCGACGACGTGGTAAAAACCTCCGACAAAGACCTCCTGTATGCGCTCACACACTGCACTTGGTGTCAACTGCGCCTGATCGGAGCCGACGGAATTCACCACGTGAAAATGCTCACAAAAGAACAACTAAACGATTTCAACAATACCTTACATCTGTATCTCCTCAGCGGAGGAACGTTTGCCGACTAATCAGCAAATGACGACATCGAACACAACGTATGAAAAACACACCTTCAACCGAAAGTAATGAATAACAATTAAATAATGGTTTGTACATGCGTGAAGGGTTCCAGCCGGAGAGGCCAGAACCCTTTTCTTTTCACGCTGTTTAGAATCCGTCTAAATAACGAAAAAAATATCCCATCCGTAATTTATTGCCATCAAACCCGATTCTCTACCGATTAGACAAACCCGGGCAGGTGAGAATCTATTTTTAATCAATCATACAAAAAGTCTAAATTGTTGAGAAATCACAGGTTGGGGTATTGCCCGTTGTAATTATTCAAACGCGTTTGGAATGTGTTTCGTAAGAAGTTGTTTTTCAAAACCCTCACAATTAATCCGAGAAATAAAAATTTATCGGTGTTTTTTTTCTCAGAAAAAAATATGGAATTTTGTGCTCGGAAATGCCCCCGCGAGCATTTCCTTGTTATCTAAACAACACACGAAGTCCTCTATGACCGACACCAGACAAAACTGGATCCGTTGCCTTGATATAATCAAGGCGCGCTTGCCGCAACCCGACCAGTTCGAGGCATGGTTTGCCCCGATTGAGGCGGTGTCTTTTGTCGACAACAAGTTGACTCTTCGTGTGCCATCGCAATTCTACGTTGAGATTCTCGAGGGGCAGTATCTCGGCGTGCTCGCGCCGGCGATCAAATCGGTTTTCGGCGAGCAGGCCAAGATGTGCTACAGTTGCAACGTGGCCGGAGGTACGGAAGTGACCATGGCCGACAACGGCGAAAGCGTCACCTTGAAAACCGCCGCCAACACCACACCCGCCACCACCATTCAGAACCCCTTCCGCCAGCAACTCGACGACGAGATTGACCCACAACTCAATCCGCGGTACACCTTCGATAACTATTGCGCCGGCGAGGCCAATAAACTCGCCCTGACCGTGGCGCGCGCCATCGCCGACCACCCTGAGGTGAAAACCTACAACCCGATGTTTGTCTACGGAACCACCGGTGTCGGAAAAACCCACCTGATTCAGGCCATCGGCATTCGGATCAAAGAACAGAATCCCCATGCGCGCGTACTTTATTTATCGGCACGATTGTTCGAGAACCAGTATCTCACCGCCGTGCAGCGCAACAAAGTGCCCGACTTTATTGCCTTTTACATGAGCATCGACGTGCTTCTGCTCGACGACATACAGGAATTTGCCGGCAAAACCGCCACGCAAAACACTTTCTTCCACATCTTCAACCACCTCCACCAACACCAAAAACAATTGGTGATGACCAGCGACTGTCCACCCGCTCAGATGAAAGACATGGTGCCGCGGTTGTTGTCGCGGTTCAAATGGGGCATGACCGTGGAACTGAGCAAACCCGACTACCAGTTGCGACGCGACGTGCTTGTCCACCGCGCTGCGCAGGACGGACTGAGTTTGCCCGAAGATGTGATCGACTACATTGCCGAGCACGTCACCGACAGTGTGCGCGACATCGAAGGCGTGGTGGTTTCCCTTCTGGCACACGCCACCATGCTCAACCGCGAAATCACCATCGACCTCGCCGCCTCCATCATCGGAAAAGCCGTCAAACCCGGCCGTTCGTTACCCGACTTCGATGACATCGTGAGCCTGATTTCCGACCGTCTTGAAATCGACGTCGACGACATCTACGGCAACTCACGCAAACGCGAAATCAGCGACGCGCGCCAGTTGGTGATGTTCCTCGCCAAGCGCGTGGCCCGCATGCCGTCGACCACCATCGGCCTGCGCCTGAACCGCAGCCACGCCACCGTGCTCCACGCCATCTCGCAAATCGAGCGCCGCCTCTCAGTCGACAAACGCTTTGCCATCGAAGTGGAAGCCATCGAATCTGATTTGAAATCAGCCAACAATACAAAAAATAAAGCCCGCAAATGAAAATCGCCCTCATCGTGGCCATGCCCCAAGAACTCGAGTTGCTTAAAGTGCAACTCAGTGAAGCCGTGGAGCAAAAATACGGCCCGTTCACCTTCCACCTCGGCAACATCGGTAACCATCAAATCATCGCCATGCAATGCGGAATCGGAAAAGTGAATGCTGCCATCGGAACAACCACCTTAATCAGTCGCTATAGTCCCGACTGCGTGATTAATACCGGTGTGGCCGGAGCCGCCTCCAACACCGTATCGGTGATGGACATCGTAGTGGGAGAGCGCGTGGCGCACCACGACGTGTGGTGCGGGCCGGAAAACGCTTTCGGTGCCGTACAGGGACTGCCGCTATACTACACCGCCGCCGAGCGCTTGCTTGCCGCCCTGCCCGAAAACGACCACGTGCACCGCGGACTTATCTGCTCAGGCGACCAATTCATTGACACTCAGGAAGAACTGAGAAAAATTACGAAGACCTTCCCCGAAGCGCTCGCCGTGGATATGGAAAGCGCGTCAATCGCACAGACATGCCTCGTGTTGGGTGTCGACTTCCTCAGTCTGCGGGTTATCAGCGACTCACCCGAGGCTGACCACGACAACACCACACAATACTTCGACTTCTGGACCGACGCGCCGAAACACACCTTCGAATACCTCAGACAACTCATCCACCGTCTATGAAAAAAATCGCCAGTTTCACCATCGACCACACCCGGCTCGACCGAGGCGTATACGTCTCGCGACGCGACACACTCGACGGTGGCGCGGTGGTCACCACGTTCGACCTGCGCATGAAGCGCCCCAACCGCGAACCGGCCATCAGTCAGTCGGCCTTGCACACCATCGAGCACCTCGCCGCAACATTCCTGCGTAACCACCCCCAGTGGGGTCAGCGAATCGTCTATTGGGGGCCTATGGGTTGCTGCACTGGTAATTACCTGCTCGTCTCCGGAGATGTAAGCGCCGTAGAGATTGTGCCGCTTGTGGTCGAAACTTTCCGGTTTATCGCTGAATACGAGGGCGAAATCCCCGGTGCCAACGAGCACGACTGCGGAAACTACCTGCTCAACAACCTGCCCATGGCACGCTATGAAGCCCGGGCGTACTTGGCTGTGCTCCGGAACATCACACCTGAACAACTGCGTTACCCCGAATAATTCCGTGCCTGTTTTTGAAATCACCTCACTCAACCACCCGGGCATCGAACTCTTCGCCCGACTGACTGAGGCTCAACTGCGTAACCGCCTCGATCCCGACCGCGGAGTGTTCATCGCCGAGAGCCCGAAAGTGATTCATGTGGCACTCGACGCCGGTTATCGGCCCGTTTCCCTGCTCACCGAACCGCGTCACCTCACCGGCGACGCCGCCGCGATTATCAGCCGTTGCCCGGCCGAAATGCCGATTTACACCGGAGCCCGCGAACTCTTGGCCTCACTTACGGGATATACGCTCACACGAGGGGTTCTGTGCGCAATGCGGCGGAAGCCCGAACCCGACTTGCGTCAAGTCGTTGCCAATGCCCGGCGCGTGGCCGTACTCGTCGGCGTGAGCGACACCACAAACATCGGAGCCATCTTCCGCTCGGCGGCGGCTTTGGGCGTGGACGCCGTTGTGCTCACACGCGACTGCTGCGACCCGCTCAACCGACGTGCGATAAGGGTATCGATGGGGTCGGTGTTCCTCGTTCCGTGGACGTGGCTCGACGGAACACCCCACACGCTGCGCCAATTCGGGTTTAAAACTCTGGCCATGGCACTCACCGACAAGTCAATATCACTCGACGACCCGCGACTGGCCGCCGAGCCACGGCTGGCCATCATTATGGGAACCGAAGGCGACGGACTGCCGCACGACTGCATAGCCGAGAGCGACTACGTGGTTCGGATTCCGATGTCGCACAACGTCGATTCGCTCAACGTTGCAGCGGCCTCGGCTGTGGCATTCTGGGAATTGAGAACGTGATTTTCCGTTTCACTTGCTCTTCAGCGCGGCGGCATAGTCGCGCCACTTGGCTATCAACGCTTCCATATCGGCCGGAAGCGGACTGTCGAAATCCATCTGCTCGCCTGTGGCAGGATGAACGAATCCGAGGGTTTTGGCATGCAACGCCTGACGCGGACAGAGTTTAAAGCAATTCTGGATGAAGGCGGCATAGGATGCAGTTTTGTAGCCGCGAAGCACTTGATCGCCCCCGTAACGCGCATCACTGAAAAGCGGATGGCCGATGTGCTTCATGTGGACGCGAATCTGATGCGTCCTGCCTGTTTCGAGTTGACAACGCACAAGAGCCACATGAGCGAGATTTTCAAGTGTGACATAGTGGGTTACAGCATGTTTACCCATCTCACCATCAGGATACACAGCCATCATCAGCCGATCGCGCGTGCTGCGGCCGATGTTGCCGGTGATGGTGCCTTCGAGTTGCTTCATCTCCCCCCAGACGAGGGCGAGGTATTGCCGCTTGGTGGTTTTGTTGAAAAACTGCGCGCCGAGCGCGGTCTTGGCATCGGGCGTCTTGGCCACCACGAGCAGGCCTGACGTGTCCTTATCGATACGGTGAACAAGCCCGAGGCGTGGGTCGGTCACGTCGTAGTCGGGATTGTCGCGAAAGTGCCAAGCGAGGGCGTTAACCAGTGTGCCGTCGAAATTTCCATGCCCGGGGTGGACACACATTCCGGCCGGTTTGTTCACCACCAGCACCTGCGGGTCTTCATACACGATGTCGAGCGGAATGTCCTGCGCGATGATTTCATTCTCATAGCGCGGGCGATCCATCACCACGGTAATCAAATCACCCGGATGAACCCGATAGTTGCTCTTCACCGGACGGCCGCCTACACGCACGCATCCCGCCTCGGCGGCAAGTTGGACACGGTTGCGCGACGTGCCTTTGATACGCTCGACAAGGTATTTGTCAATGCGGAGCAACTCCTGTCCGGGCTCCACCTCGTAACGGTAATGCTCCCAATAGTCGCGCCCGTCTTCGGTAAAATCAGGGTCGGAGAAATCCGACTGGGCCGAATCGGGTGGGGTAGGGGGCAACAATTCCTCAAACTCGTCGTTCATTCATGCGATTGTTTGTAACGTTTCACCTCCTCCTCATAGTTGTGCTGCTCGATTGAGTCGATGGTTCGCATGTCGAAGAGCGAGTCGGGGTCAAGGTAATCTATCGAGCCGTCACCCACGAGGAGTTTGATGTTGGAGTTGAGCGTCACCTCGGTTCCCTGCGGCGTGTTCTTTCCATTAACGAGCACCTGCAGAATCAATCCGGGATAGGGCGAGGCCACACTGTCGACGCTCACGTTCTTGAATCCCATCATTCGCAACGTGGCCAAACCGTTGCGAATCGAAATATCCTTGAGTTTGGGCAATGCCACGCGGCGCGGACTGAGCGCGTTCATTTTCAGGTATACCGTCCGAATCGCCTTAATCGACGAGCCAGCTCTGGGATCCTGGTCAATCACCATACCCGGCGCGAACTGCTCGCTATAGGTCGTACTGTCGCTGATGTCCCACTTGAAGCCCGCGGCCTCGAGTTTGGCCACGGCTTGCTCGAGCGACTGGAAGCGCACGTCAGGCACACGGCGCTCCTGACCATGGGAAGTGAACACGTCGATAAACAGCAGCGCGATGTAGAACAGCGCCACGGCCGTTATTGCTATCAGCGCGGCATTGAGGACAATCGGATGCCGCTCCTTGAAATCGTTGAAGAAATTGGAGGCCATAGTTGGTGATAAAACATTGACCTGCAAATTTACAAACATTTCCCCGAATAACGCTAAACCAACGCTGATTTTCTTTCAAAAGTACCCTATCGGGTTGCTTTTTGGGGTGCCTATCACATGACTGATAAATAAAAATTGCAGAAAAATGACTGAAAAATTTTGCCAGTCGGGGAAAAAGGTGTAATTTTGCACTCGCAAAAGCGGAAAGCCCCTTTTGAAAGGAAAGATGCCGGAGTGGACGATCGGGGCGGTCTCGAAAACCGTTGTACGCTTTGCGTACCGGGGGTTCGAATCCCTCTCTTTCCGCAGCGAGCGACACCGAAAGGTGTCGCTTTTCTTATAAAATGGTCTTAGAACTACCATTCAGACAGTTATCCCAACACACAGCCTATTTGCTTAAATCGGAAATCACTTGCCGAGCATGGTGTTTAGCAGGATGTTCAGGTCGGCGATGCAACGTTGGTGTCGCCGTCAATATACGCGCGCTCGGAATAACCGTCGGGCGATTCGTTGCCGAGAATGATGTTGATAAGAATATTCATGTCGCCCAGGTCGAGACTGCGGTCATCGTTGATGTCCAACACACTAACGCGCATAACGGTGGGCAGCGCGGTTCCGTCGGTGGAGGTGAATGTGAGTGTCGAAGTGCCGGCACGCAGTCCGAGAATCTGCACACGCTGCTTTCCCTCGACAGGC
>CACYCT010000084.1 GCA_902772965.1 uncultured Bacteroidales bacterium
CGGGTTGGAAGATGTCGGATTTCTGCCCGTTGTAGAGCGAGATTTCCTGCACATTGTCGAGCGAGAACTTGCCGAGGTCGATTTGTCCGTTCTGCGCGTTGCCGAGTTGGATTCCGTCGTAGAACACGCCGAGGTGGTTGCTGCCCATTGAGCGCATGTCAACAGTTTTTACACCTCCAACACCTCCGTAGTCTTTCAGTTGCACACCTGAGAAATAGCGAATCGCATCGGCCACACTATGGCTACTGAGTCCTTCCAAGGCTTTGCCCGAGAGCACTTGCGCTGGGATAACGTCGCTGTACGGCTTGGCGCCGTAGACGGTAACCTCGCGGAGGTATTGCATGGTGTCAAGTCGACCAGTGCCCACGGTGTTGAGGCTGTCTTGAGCCCACACGTGCGCACACAAAAAGAGAAAGCAGGAGCAGATAAAGATATGTTGCATTCCGGGTTTTGTTTTATCGATTTGGCAGGTCTTCTGACTCGCTTCCGCCCGTGATATTAAGTTTGGCCTTCCCGCAGAAGTTGATTTGCAGTGGACAAACTCCGGGGCTGATTGACTTGGAAGCACACAGCAGCGCCGTCTGTCTATGAATCTCACATAGTTCCCTTTTCATCGTTGGCCTTTCGGCCGCCGACACCAAATCGGGACTGCAAAGTTACAAACATTTTCTTAATCCGCGGCAAAGAAAGTTTTTTTTAACCATATATAGAGAGAAACCAGCAATGAAGTTTTGTGATGTTAAAAAATGATGAAAGATATGTTATTTCAGTAATTCATTATAAATTTGCAAACTCAATAATAAGTTTTAATAATAACTTGATTAATATAATGTGTATGAGTATATTAAATCCATCGATTGAGTTGGAGAAACAACTCAATAGCCAGATTTACACGGCTTTACAGGGAGAAATTGTTGAAGAAGTGCTTCGCAAAACAATTATCTCGAGTCGTGACGCCTATTGGCGTAGCAATATGGAAGGTCATAGTTTGAAAGTGCAGAAAGAGTTGTTGCCCGATTTCTCTGAACTGTGCCAGAGTGTCAAACAGAAGTTGGGTTTTGACGAAAAGGTGGATTTCTACATCACCGGCAATAGCGATGTGAACGCCTTCTCGCTTGCCGCCGAGGATGAAGATGAGCCTCACATCGTGAACATCAACTCAGCTCTGTTCGACCTGATGAGCACCGATGAGTTGCGCTTCGTGATTGGCCACGAGTTGGGACATCTTATCAATAAAGACACTGCTCTTTCGCGACTTATCAATTTTGTATTTCCTGAGGACACCTCCATACCGGTTACGCTGCAGTATAAAATCCGGCTTCACTCACAGTTGGCCGAACTCGTTGCCGACCGCTACGGCTACCTTGCAACAGAGGACTTAGGCGTTTGCGTGACAGCGTTTTTCAAAATGGCCTCGGGGCTTGACTTGCAAAAGATGAATGTTAGCCTCGAAGCCCTTATCGCCGACAACACCCGCCGACTCGACTATTTCCTTAAAGACAAGGGAGTCAGCCGTTCGTCTCACCCCGTAAATCCCATTCGAGTTCAGGCACTCAACCTTTTCGCCACCTGCAAGTCTCAGGAGGAATTAGACAAAGGAATGGACGAATTGTTTACCATCCTGCTCAAAATCAGCGATGACGAGCTTGATGAATATTTGGCACGATTCATCGCTTCGGCTGGAATCCTTGTCGCTTCTCTTGATGAAAAGGTGAACGCGGATGAGGTGAATCGCATCATAGAAACGCTCGCGGCGTTAAAAATCTTTCCGCGTCAGTATCTTGATGAGATTGTGCAGGGCGATGTGATTCAGATCTTTGACGATGCGGTTTCCAATATCTTGAAAATCAATCCCGGATTACGTGCGATGATGTTGGATTATATGATTCATGTAACACTGAGTGATAAGGTCATAGACCGTCGCGAGGTGGATATGTTGTACAGTTTCGGCGCCAAAATCGCTTTTAGCGAGATGGAAGTTGCCGCCGCCATTGCCAAGTCGATTCAGCGCAATTATCTGCCCAGTCTCGAGTCAATCTGCTGATTGCCCATTATGACAGAGAAATTTAAGGAATTCCGACAGTGGCAGAAAGTTCCCCATCAAGTAAAGCCGATGTCGGAAGAAGAGCATGATTGCCCCACTTGCGGCCGACATTACGAGGGAAACTATTGTCCTCAGTGCGGACAGTCGTCAAAAATCGGCCGTTACTCCTTTAAAAACGCCTTTCTGCTGTTTATCGATGTCTGGGGTTTAGGTAACCGGGGCATGTTCCGCACCATTCGGGACTTGTTTCTGCGACCGGGCTACATGATCCGCGACTACCTGAGAGGTATGCAAATGGCCTACTTTCCGCCGTTCAAGTTGCTCTTTCTGATATGCGCTCTTTCATTATTGGTTGATACCGGGATGAACATCAAAGGGATAAACCGCTATGAGCAATATTTGACCCACGAAAAAGAGTACGCTGAGAAAGAGCAATCAAAAGCAAAGGCTGATATAACGCTCAACGAAGAGGAAAAGCAAGCCAGCATAACTGCCAATAAATCCATATATTTGATTGTGGAGATTCTGGTTCATGGCATAAAGCGCATAATATGGGTGCTTTTGAACACCCAGCAGGTGTTTTCCTCAATTCGGTGCATCAGTCGCTGACTCTGAGGTGGGATGCCGGCAAAAGGACCTGTGTGCTGATAGAAGTCACGTCCCATCGCGAGGATGCCATACACTCTGCCGTCTTTATACACCGGAGATCCGCTGGCTCCGTGGGTGATGCGCCGGGTGGTGGAGATGAGAAAATAGCAGTCCTCATCGGCTTCACCCCGTACCACACACGGCGTGTAGACTTGACGCAGTTGTCCGTCTTCAAATTGCCAGCAAAGCACCTCAAGGTGGTCGTTTTTATACGGGTCGGTTCCGCTCAGTGTCAGTTCACACGGCAAACCTGAAGGGTAGATGGCGACATCGTAACCAAGTTTGTCGTCGGTGAGTATCTGCCGAGGTGTCCAACGAGAGAAATCCAACGCCATGTAATTTTCGCCATGCCGCACATAGTACGTCATCGGGCTTTGAATCACATGCCCGGCCGTGAGCAAATGTCCGTTGATGCAAAATGCCGTTCCGGCAAAAGAGCGTTCGTCGCCGGCTTTCCGCAGTATGGGCATGATATAATCGGTGAGTTCCATGGTCAATAGAGAGTAACGTTCCGGTAACCGAGCATTTGGTCGCCATGCCAGATTTCCAGACGATAGGTGCCGCGAGGCCAGTTTCCCGGACGGTCGTTCCCCATGCCTTGCAGATACACTTCTTTTTCTTCCGGATAGATGAATGTTTCTTGATTGACTTGAGAGAATCCCTCTGGCGCATCGGGCATACTCCGAATCGTTCCGTCGGGACGAATCCATCGTACAAGCAGGTCAACCGGACCGTGGGCAAAACCACGATAACGGATGCGCGGCTGGAGAAATTCCACCCGATCGGCCCTTAATTGAGAGCCAAAGTTGTCAATCACCTCGCGCATGCGATTCACATTTCCGACTTCAATCGAGCGAATCACGAGCGGATAGTAGTGGGCCACCTCTCGGCGAAAGTCATTGAAAGCGTGACAACTGTCAATGAGCGCTTGCTCAAGATGGTCGATTTTGGCCACCAGAGAGTCGCGTTCGGCCGATTGACGCTGTGACAATGTCTCGATGGTGGAGCCTCTGTCGGCAAGTTGTCGGCGAGTTTGCCACAACCGATACTCCTCAAATCCGAGCACAGTCAGGCTCAGTAAAGTTGTCAAACCGAACAACCATGCCCAAACACGCACGGCACGTCCCGGACGGGGAAATGCATGACCGCATGTAGTGCAGAACGATGCGTCATCGGAGTTCTGTGCCCGGCATTTTCGATTGCGACAGGTTTTCATTGGCTTTTTGACATTAGAGTTTTCAAAATAGTTGTAGCAAATATTGTGCCGTTATTATAGTTCCAGGGATTGTCCATCGGCAAGGAAGACGCATCGGCCGTAGTCGGGGTTCTGATACAAATGCCATTGTGTGGCCTCGCGGTTACGCCCCCACGTATGCATCGGAATGAATGTGTCTACCCGGATATCGTGCAGGAATTTGCGTGGCCCGTAAGCCCAATCGCCACCGATGTTCGGCACAACAGGCATCATCGCCACATCGATATAAGGCGTATAGTCGGTTATGCGACTGAGAATGGCATGGAAATCTCCCATTGCCTTTTTCACTGCACCAATCGGCAAGTCGTCGCTAAAATGCCAACATGTGAAATCGCCGGCATGGAAAATGCGAAAGTTATTGATGTCAAGCAGGTAGCACAATCCGGCATCGGTCGAGTCGAAGGCGTGAATGTTGAGATTCCCGTCGGAGTAATCTTCATCGTGGCGAATGAAGGTGATGGGTAAGGCAGTGAAATCCAAACTGCGCATCAGTTTGCGTCGGCATTCGTTGGCAATGATATATCGCTCAATATTGTACCGGTTGACCCACGAAAAGATGTCATGACAAAGATGGTCGCGATGACTGTGTGAAACCACCACATAAACCTGCCGCGCTTGAGAAAGAATGGAATCTATCACGCCGGCCGGGTCGGTGTAGTAATCGAAAATGATGGTAACCTCACTGCAAGAAAGTGCAAAACCGGAGTGACCGATGTGGGTAAGCGTCATGAGAGATAACGATGATTTACATTCCCCAAACCATAATCTCACGTCCGTTGAATGAGCGGGTCTGGTGCCAAATGCGCTCGTCCCACGTCTTGGTTTTCGTGCGGTCGAACACGATGAAGTGACCCTCGTCGGCGGCGCTCAGGTCCATATACGCCGAGGTCTGCTCGAGGCCTTTCTCAATGGTGGCCTCCAGGTCGCCGCGCAAAATCTTCAACTCGAGCACGACGCGCTGAATCGGACCGCCGTAACCGTCGGTGAGCGGTTTGCGGATGAGCAGGTCAGTCCGGCGGCGGCCGAGGCCGTACTCGCGGTCGATGTAGCCCCCGCCGTTGACCACGCGCTGCAGGAACGCCTGCAACAGCAGTTGCGGACCGGCCTCGGCATAGTCGAACGTCTGTATCCATGAGTCGGCGTTCTGGCGGAAAAACTGCTGGAAGTCGGCCAGCAACTTCTCCATATCCAGACTTCCGTCGGGCTTGAGATACCACGCCGGCTCTTCCGTGACCATCGTCTGCTGCTTTTTCCACGTGAGCTCACGCGGAATGATCTCGCGGTAGATGCCGCACGAAATGCGGATTGGCCGCCCGCGCTCGCATTTGATAAGTCCCATGTCCTCAACGTATTGAATATCGTCATCAATCAACTGACTGTCGTCCATATTCTCGCTGTTGGCGAGGATGGGTTCTATCACGCGGCGAACACGCGGCTCGCGGAGTTTGTCTATCAGGATGTCGATGTGGGTGTCGCGCCGGTAGATGATATTCTCCTGCGCGCGGTACATCATCTCGGCCGTGATGCGAACCGAGCGGTCGCGGTTCTCGCGCATGTTGTAGGTC
>CACYCT010000085.1 GCA_902772965.1 uncultured Bacteroidales bacterium
CTGGTTCCAAGCCCGCTTCGGCGTCAAGCCGATGCACTTCTTCGGTCTGCTCGGCAGCCTGATGTTCGTGCTCGGATTCATCGCCGTAGTCATCGTGGGCGCGCTCAAACTCTACCACATGCATTCCGGCCAGCACTACACCCTCGTGACCAACTCGCCCTACTTCTACCTCGCCCTGACGGCCATGATACTCGGCACGCAACTGTTCATGACCGGATTCCTCGGCGAACTCATCACCCGCAACTCGCCCCGGCGCGACCACTACGAAATCTCGGAGGAAATCAAATGAGACCCATCTGGGGCATACTGGCGATTCTGCTCGCGGCCGTCACATCCGCCTGCGGCGACGGCGGATGCTACGACAACGGCTCGGCCCTGCCGCTGGCGCAGTTCCGAATCTCCGGCACCAACACCAAAACCTCCGTCAGCCCCGTCACCATCATGGGCATCGGAGCCCCGAACGACAGCGTGCTCATCGACACAACCTCCAAGAGCGAGTTCTACCTCCCCCTGCGCGCAACCGTCAACGAGACACGCTACCGGATCAGCTTCGGCGACATCGCCGACACCATCACACTCCGCTACACACCCATCCCGCGGTTCGTAAACGCGGAGTGCGGCGCGATGTACTTCTTCCGCCTCCAACACGTCGGCACCACCACAAACGTGCTCGACAGCATAGCCATCGCCGTCAGCGACTCAATGGTCACCAACGCCGTGCGGCCAAGCCTCTACCTCTACCTCACCAAAAACGGATGACCCGCGCCGCCCGACATATCGCCCTGCTCGCGCTACTGCTGCTCAGCCTCGCCGCCGCAGCACAAGACACCACCGCAACCCGACGCGTCACACCCGTCAGGCCATCGACCAACGTCACCCTCAGGCCCGGAAAAGACGTCAGCGCCGAAGTCGTAGAGCAATACATCACAGGCGACTCAATCAAACTGCTCGAAGAGCAACGCCGCGACTCCCTCCGCCGGACCTACACACGATACCCTCGCCTGACCGACCTCGCCATCGGCCTCAACTTCATCGACCCCCTGCTCATGGCCTTCGGGCAAAAATACGCCTCCGTCGACGTCAACGCCACACTGAACATGTGGAACCGCCTCCAACCCACCCTCGCCATCGGAATCGGATGGGCACGAAACCGCCCCGACGACATGAATTTCACCTACCGCGCCAAACCATCACCCTACCTCAAAATCGGCGCCAACTACAACTTCCTGTTCAAAAGCAAACCCGACTACCAAGTCACCCTCGGCCTGAGACTCGGTTACTCCACCTTCGGCTACGAGATCACCTACATCACCCACACCAACTCCTATTGGCGCGAGAGCGAAACCTACAGCATCACCGGTCAGCGGAGCCACGCCCTGTGGGGCGAAGTCACCGCCGGCCTGAAAGTGCGTATCACCGGCCCGTTCTCGCTCGGCTGGAACATCACCTGGCACCACATGTTCACCTGCCCGCTCACCGGAAACTCCCGCCCGTGGTACATTCCCGGCTACGGCACCCGCGACAGCGCCCTCGCCTTCGCCATGACCGCCTGCTACACCCTGAAACTCTGACCGCGCCCCGCCATAACCGACAGGGCTCAAAACCATCTGAGCAACCGGAGTTGTCCGGTAACTCGGATTAACCGTATCCGCCCGAAAACATATATGCGGCTGATAGCAATAGTCAACAAAAAACCTGAAAGTTTACCGGATATTGGAAAAATCCATCCCATACGAAACAAACAAATTCAACCAAAATGAGACGGAAAATCGTCTCAGAGTTGCGGCGTTTGGCCAATCCGGCGTAATCCGCTCCTGATTCGTTGAATTTGTTTCATTTGTTGGTTTCCCAAATCTGAGAGACCAGAAAACTCCGGATTATCCAAAAAAACATAAAAAACACACCCGATTCGGAAAAACATAAAGCGAATCAAAGTCTTCTCAGAAATATCCTGATTACCCTTATCTGATTGCCCTTATCTCAGGCATTTACTGCTTTTTTGTGTTAAAGGCGGCAGGGATAGCGTTTTTTTTGCTATCTTTGTCGGTTGAACCGAAATCAAAACAATTCTGCACTATGGATAAAATATGGCTCTGTCTCGCTCATATGAGCGAATCGGGAGAAGAAATGAAATACATCCGTGAGGCGTTCGACACCAACTGGGTGGTGCCTCTCGGACCGAATGTGAATGGCTTTGAGGCCGACCTTGAGGCCATGTGCGGCCACGACAAGAAAGTGGTGGCTCTCAGTAGCGGAACGGCCGCGATTCACCTGGCACTGGTGCTGCTCGGCGTGGGTCGCGACGACGAGGTGATTTGCCAGTCGATGACTTTCAGCGCGAGCGCGAATCCGATTGTGTATCAGGGTGCCACGCCCGTGTTTGTCGACAGTGAGCCCAACTCGTGGAACATGGATCCCAACCTGCTTGAGGACGCCATCCGCCAGTCTCTCACCCGTACGGGACGCAAGCCCAAAGCGATTATCCCCGTGTACCTGTACGGCATGCCGGCCTATATCGACGACATCTTCGATGTGGCCAACCGGTACGACATTCCCGTGATTGAAGACGCCGCCGAGGGCTTCGGCTCGCAGTGGAAAGGCCGCGAGGTGGGAACTTTCGGCATGTTCGGAATCATGAGTTTCAACGGCAACAAGATGATTACCACCAGCGGAGGCGGCGCGCTGATCTGCTCCACCGAAGAGCAGAAGCGCCGCGCGATGTTCTTCGCCACACAGGCACGTGAGCCCATGCCCTACTACCTCCACCGCGAAATCGGCTACAACTACCGCATGAGCAACATCTGCGCCGGAATCGGACGCGGGCAGATGACCATCCTGCCCGACCACCTCGCGCACCACCGCGCCCTGTGCGCCCGCTATGCCGAGGCGTTCGAGAACGTGGACGGAATCACGGTGCACACCAATCCCGACGAGCGATTCAACAGCAACTACTGGCTCAGCACCATCCTCGTTGACCCCGCCCGCACCGGCGGCGTGGACTATGAGGCCCTGCGCATTGCCCTTGACGCCGCGGCGATAGAATCACGCCCGCTGTGGAAACCGATGCACACCCAGCCCGTGTTCAGCGGCGCGCCCGCCGTGGTGAACGGTGTGAGCGAAAACCTGTTCGCCAAAGGCCTGTGCCTGCCAAGCGGACCGATGGTCAGCGATGCCGACGCCGACCGCGTAATCGACACCATACTCAATATCATCAAACGATAAACCTACCACCATCAAGATATGCCCAACCCTAAAATACGCGTCGCCATCACCCACGGCGACACCAACGGAATCGGCTATGAGATCATTCTAAAAACCATCGCCGACCCGCAACTGCTCGATATCTGCACCCCCATCATCTACGGCTCCTCGAAGGCCTTGGCCTACCACCGAAAGGCCATCGACATGCCCGGATTCCAAATCAACACCATCGCTCGTGCCGACCAAGCCGTAGAAACGCTGCCCAACCTCGTTGACGTGATCGGCAAACAGGAACTGCCCATCGACCTCGGACGCCCGTCACGGCAGGCCGGAGCCGCAGCCTTCGCCGCCCTCGAGGCCGCCGTGGCTGACCTCAAAGCCGGCCTCGTCGACGTGCTCGTGACAGCGCCGATCAACAAGGAAAACATCCAGTCTGACCAGTTCCACTTCACTGGACACACCGACTACCTCGAGGCCGCCACCGCCGCCGAACACCAA
This sequence comes from uncultured Bacteroidales bacterium, assembly GCA_902772965.1. Classification (GTDB taxonomy): domain Bacteria; phylum Bacteroidota; class Bacteroidia; order Bacteroidales; family Muribaculaceae; genus Sodaliphilus. Next base: position 3,700 of record CACYCT010000085.1, read on the forward strand.
CAAGCGCTCATGATCATGGCGCACGACCGCCTGCGCGTGGCCCTGGCAACGATTCATATCCCACTGGCCGCCGTACACGAAGTGCTGTCGACCGAACTGATCATCAACCGGCTCACCGGGTTTGACGCTTCGCTGCGGCGCGACTTCGGAATCGAGCGCCCGCGGATCGCCGTGCTCGGACTTAACCCCCACGCCGGAGAAGGCGGTCTGCTCGGACACGAGGAGCAATCCGTCATCTTGCCCGCACTGAAACACGCCGGTGACAAAATGGGACTGCTCTGCTTCGGACCCTATCCCGCCGACGGTTTCTTCGGCAGCCGGATGTGGGAACACTTCGACGGCGTACTCGCGATGTACCACGACCAGGGACTGATTCCCTTCAAAACCCTCGCCATGGAGCGCGGCGTGAACTTCACCGCCGGATTGCCCATCGTGCGCACCAGCCCAGACCACGGCACCGGATACGACATCGCCGGACAAAACCTCGCCAACGAGCAGTCGCTCCGCGAGGCGATTTACCTCGCCATCGACGTGCTACGCAACCGCGAGCGCTTCGACCAGGCATATGCCGACCCCTTGCCCCGCCTGTACCGCGACCGCGGACACGACAACGAGAAACTCGACCTCACCCAAGACCCCCTCGGTGACGACCTGAATTAAAAACAACCCAACCACTATGCACTTCGGAATCATAGCCGCCGGCGAGGGCTCGCGTCTCGCGGCAGAAGGTATCAACCAGCCTAAACCCCTTGTGCCGCTCAACGGCACACCCATGATTGAGCGGCTGATCGACATCATGGTCAACTGCCACGCCGAGAGCGTGAGCGTGATCATCAACGAGCAGTACACCGCCGTGGGCGACCACCTTCGCTCGCTCCGGCTGCCCGTGCCGCTCAACATCGTGGTGCGCACAACACCCAGTTCGATGCACAGTTTCTACCACCTCAGCCAAATCATGCCCGAGGGAAAAATCTGCCTGACCACGGTCGACACCATCTTCCGCCCCGACGACTTCGCCGCATATGTCAGCGCCTTCGAGACCGACACCGAACACGACGGCCTCTGGGCTGTCACGCCCTTTATCGACGACGAGAAGCCGCTCTACGTCGAGGTTGACAGCAGCCTGAGAATCACCGCCTTCCGAGACCGGTTACCCGAAAGTGCCTGTGACCGTCCCGTGTACGTTTCCGGAGGCATCTACGCCATGCGCTCCGAGCGCGCCCTGCCCGTGCTGGAGCAATGCATAGAACAGGGACAGAGCCGTATGCGCAACTTCCAACGCGCGCTCGTGGCCGCAGGCCTTAACCTCGCCGCTTATCCCATCGAGAAAATCATCGACGTCGACCACGCCGCCGACATCGCCACTGCCGAGGCATTCCTTAACTCATAGCCACACACCCGAAACCCGATGAGCAACGAGAAACAACACTCACTCGCCGCACGAAAGTTCGCCAAACGATGGGCCGGACGCGGATACGAAAAGGGAGAGTCACAACTCTTCTGGACCGAATTGCTCGCTGAGGTGTTCGGCATTGAGAACCCAAGTGAGTTTATCCGGTTTGAGGAACAGGTGAAAATCGACAAGACCAACTTCATCGACGTCCACATTCCCGCCACCAAGGTTATCATCGAGCAGAAATCGCTCGGCAAAGACCTGCGCAAACCCATCACACAAAGCGACAGAACCAAACTCACACCCTTCCGCCAGGCCAAGCGATACTCCGCCGAACTGCCATATTCTCAGCGTCCGCGATGGATTGTGGCTTGCAACTTCGAGGAGTTTCTCATCTACGACATGGAGCGTCCCGACGCCGAGCCGGAGCAGGTGCTGCTCGCCGACCTCGGCCGCGACTGGAGCAGGCTCCGATTCCTCGTCGACGCC
>CACYCT010000086.1 GCA_902772965.1 uncultured Bacteroidales bacterium
ACTGCCATACGTGACATACAGGATCTTGTGGATAAGAATATCCTGATAGAAGACATTCCCGGAGCCAAACGTCCAAGTTACTCCATCATCTATGATGTAGAGGACATGACGCGGTTCTTCACCGATGTGAAAATTGTGGAAGAGAATGGCATGCCGTATCTCAGAGCCTTATATAAAGGGAAGAAAAGTATCTACGAGAGAATCCTGAAACTCGATGCTGAGCGCTATAGGCAAGGTGATTTACCATTGTCTAATCTGCTCAGTAAATACTGCTCGTATATCGTTTCAGGTAATTAGGAATAGGTACTTATAGCACACGCCACCGGCCCGTCCGCGCCTCCGGCGCTAAGCCCTGTCAAACGGCATGATATTCCAAATCCTGAGTTTGAGTCCAATTTATACAACTCACATTCTGTCATTGTTAACACTATCATTCAGCGTTTAAGCGGCAACTTGCCTATACGAAACGCTTACAGAGGCACAAGAAATCGGAACATGGAAAATATTTGCACGGGCGGTGATTTTTGCCTAATTTTGCAGGCTGATATTAAACCGAAATTATGAGTAAACGTATATCCGAACTTTTTGGAATTAAGTATCCGATTGTCGCCGGCGGAATGGTCTGGTGCAGCGGTTGGCGTTTGGCGTCGGCCGTGAGCGAGGCCGGCGGGTTGGGTCTGCTCGGCGCAGGCTCGATGACGCCAGAGGTGCTCCGCGAGCATATCGCCAAAACGCGCGCGGCAACGGATAAGCCGTTTGGCGTGAACGTGCCGCTGATGAAACCCGATGCGGCCGATTTGATGGCCGTGATTGCCGAAGAGCATGTGCCGGTGGTGTTCACCAGCGCGGGCAGTCCCCGCAAGTGGACCGATTGGCTGCACGAGCGCGGCATCAAGGTCGCGCATGTGGTGGCCTCGTCGGTGTTCGCGCAGAAGTGCGAGCAGGCCGGTGTAGACGCTGTTGTCGCCGAGGGCTTTGAGGCCGGCGGTCACAACGGTCGTGAGGAGACAACCACGTTGTGTCTGATTCCCGCCGTGCGGCGCGCCACGTCGTTGCCGCTGATAGCCGCCGGAGGTATCGCCACGGGTGATGCCATTCTGGCAGTGGAAGTGCTTGGCGCCGAGGGTACACAGATTGGCACCCGGTTCGCGCTCACGCAGGAGAGCAGTGCCAGCGAGGCTTTCAAGTTGCGTTGCCTCGATCTGGCCGAGGGCGACACACGTCTGCTGCTTCGAAAACTCTCGCCCACGCGCCTGGTCAAGGGCGGTTTCTACGATGCCGTTGAGCAGGCCGAGAATGCCGGAGCCACGCCCGAGCAGTTGCTCGAGATTATCGGCACGGGCAAGTCGCGGCTCGGAATCTTCGAGGGCGACCTTGAGCATGGCGAGTTGGAAATCGGTCAGGTGGCCTCGCTGCTTCGCGGCAAGGGCATTCAGACCGTGGCCGAGGTTATGGCCGAGATTGTTGAGGAATATCTTCAGGCGCGCTCGCGGTTCAAATAAATAATGTGTAACTTTTAAAATTGATATAATTATGTCACAATGGTTTGAATGTAAAGTAAAATACGATAAGACGATGCAGGAAACGGGTGCGGTGAAGACCGTCACCGAGCCTTACTTGGTTGACGCATTGTCGTTTACAGAGGCTGAAGCCCGAATCACCGAAGAGATGCAGCCTTACATTTCGGGCGAGTTCACGGTGAGTGCCGTGCGCCGTGTGAATCTGAGCGATATCTTCTACAACGAAGGCGGCGACCGCTGGTATAAAGTGAAAACCAATTTCATCACCATTGACGAGAAAACGGCCGTCGAGAAGCGCACGGCTTCGTTCCAACTGGTTCAGGCGGGCAATTTCCGCGAGGCCTTAGAGGTGTTTGAGAATGGAATGAAAGGTACGATGGCCGACTTTGAGATCGCCTCGATTACCGAAACAATGCTGATGGACGTGTATCAGGCCGACCTTCGTTCGGCGGAAGACAAGCAAAAATCCGCCGCGCAATGAGTATTGCCAAAAACTTAGCGGCATTGCGTGCCCAGGTTCCCGAGGGCGTGCAGATTGTGGCCGTTTCGAAGTTTCACCCCGTGGAGGCCTTGCGTGAGGCATACGATGCCGGGCAACGTGTCTTCGGAGAAAACCGTGTGCAGGAACTGCTTGTCAAGGCCGGACAGTTGCCCGACGACGTGCAGTGGCACATGATCGGGCATTTGCAGACCAACAAGGTTCGCGCGCTTGTGCCCCGTGTGACGATGATAGAGAGCGTGGACTCGCTCCGGTTGCTGCAACTGATCGGCCGCGAGGCGTGTTCGGTGCGAAAAGAGGTTGACGTGCTGCTGCAGTTGCACGTTGCTCAAGAAGAGACCAAGACCGGATTCTCTGTCGAGGAACTGCTCGCCACGCTTGTCACCGGCGAGATTGAGGCGGTGAAGGGCGTTCGCATCCGCGGCCTGATGGCCATGGCCTCCAACACCGACGATGCGGCGCAAGTGGAGCGTGAGTTCCAAACCGTGGCCGACACGTTCACCACCATCCGTGAGGAGTTCTACCCCGACACCGAGGTGTTCAACGTGCTCAGCATGGGCATGAGCCACGACTGGCCGCTGGCCGTTCGCCATGGCGCGACACACATTCGTGTGGGTTCGTCGATTTTCGGTAATCGTGAGTATTAATTGATAATTTTAATGTAATGATTCATAAACTATGGAACAAGACGTAACCACTCCCGCACCTCAGCGTCAGAAGGGCGCGATGATCGCCATCGTGACAATGATGTTCCTGTACGCGATGATTGCCTTCGTGACCAATCTCGCCGCTCCTATCGGTGTGGTGATGAAGATGGACCCCGAAGTGGGCGGCTCCAACTTCCTTGCCATGCTCGGAAACTTCATGGTATTTCTCGCTTACCTGTTTATGGGAATCCCTTCGGGTAAGTTGCTCACCAAAATCGGCTATAAGAAGACGGCGCTGGCCGGCATCGCTTTCGGTTTCATCGGCGTGCTGATTCAATTTATCTCGGGAATCGAGTCATTCGAGGGCTATTCCGACAATGTGATTTACCTGATCGGCGCGTTTATCAGCGGCATGTCGGTGTGTATGCTCAACACGGTCGTCAACCCGATGCTCAACCTGATCGGGGGCGGCGGAAAGCGCGGCAACCAACTCAACATGATGGGCGGAACGTTCAACTCGCTCTCGGCCACGATTACGCCTATCTTCGTGGGCGCGCTGATTGGTCAGATTACCGACAAGACGGACTTTGCCGACATCAACCTCGTGCTTTACATCGCCATGTCGGTGTTCGCCTTCGCTTTCCTTGTGCTCGCATTTGTTCCCATTCAAGACCCCGAAATGGGCAAGGTCACGGCCGACACAAAGTTCGAGCGTTCGCCGTGGGCGTTTCGCCATTTTGTGCTCGGCGCGATTGGTGTCTTCATCTATGTGGGCGTTGAAGTGGGAATCCCCGGCACGCTCAACTTCTACCTCAGCGATACGACCGCCAAGGGCGCGGGGCTTGTGACCAACGCCGCTGCAATCGGCGGAATGGTGGCCGGCACATACTGGCTGCTTATGCTCGTGGGCCGCGTTATCGGAAGCTCGATTGCCAGCAGGGTTTCGGCTAAGGTGATGATGACCGCCGTAACCGCTGTGGGCATGTTGCTCATTCTGGGGGCCATCTTTATCGACAAGAGTGTGACCACATCGATGCCCGTGTTCGACAAGACCACCTTTGTGATGGAAACCGTGCCCGTGAGCGCGCTGCTGCTCGTGTTGTGCGGTCTGTGCACTTCGGTGATGTGGACGAGTGTGTTCAACCTCGCCACTGAAGGCCTCGGCAAGTACACCGCCGCGGCGAGCGGAATCTTCATGATGATGGTCGTGGGCGGAGGCGTGTTGCCGTTGATTCAGAACGCCATCGCCGACAGTGAACTCGGATACATGATTTCCTACATCGTGCCTCTGATTGGCCTGGCCTACCTGTGCTTCTATGCCGTGGCCGGATGCAAGAACGTGAATAAGGACATCAAGGTGGACTGATTCCCTTTCGATAAAGTCTTAAACACTTGGCAAGGCGGGCGATTTGTCCCGCCTTGCCGGTTATTAAGGCAAGACGTGAGTCGGTGAAATCTGTCGAAAGCGCGTTGTACCCTTATGTGGCTGCTGGCCTGACTTGTTGATGTCGCAGAATGGAAAGAGCGCGTCTGTCGGAGTTTTTTTGTACCTTTGCGGCTTGAAAAGTAACTTCAAACTCAATCTTCTCAATATGGCACTGATCAAGAAAGTACGGGGTTTTGAACCCAAAATCGGTAAGGACTGTTTTTTGGCCGACAACGCTGTCGTGGTCGGCGACGTGACTATGGGCGACGAATGCAGCATATGGTTCGGCGCCGTGCTGCGCGGCGACGTGAACACAATCACCATCGGCAACCGTGTCAATATCCAGGATAATGCGGTGATTCACACGCTGTATGAGAAATCGGTGACCGAAATCGGCAACGATGTCTCCATCGGCCACAACGTGGTGGTGCACGGGGCTAAAATCGGCGACATGGCTCTGATCGGTATGGGCAGCATCATTCTCGACCACGCCGAGGTGGGCGAGGGCGCAATCGTGGCCGCCGGCTCGGTGGTGCTCGGCGGTACCAAAATCGGCCCTCACGAACTCTGGGCCGGCTCGCCTGCCAAGTTCAAGAAGATGGTTGACCCCGCCCAAGCCGGTGAGATCAACGTCAAAATCGCCAAGAATTATCTGATGTATTCCAAGTGGTACGAGGCCGACACTGAATAAGGGTCAGTTTAAGTCGTTCACATTATGAGAATACACATATTCCGCACCGGTGAAGTGCGCGTGTCGCCATATCTGCCCTTTGGCGGTGATAACTGCGGTTAATCGGATTAACTTGGCTGCTCCTCAACAAATCGAGCAGGTTCGTTTGCATTCGGCTTGCCTTTCGGGCTCTTGTTCGGTCGCGAGCACTTCGTGGTTTCCGAGCAGTGTTTTGTGATTCCAAAAAGTCACCGAAGACCGAAAAATTTTGCGGTTCGGAGAAATTGTTGTACTTTCGTAACGAAATTCGGCAACAGTCCGATTATACCTAAACCAGTCATAAGCCAAAACCTTCTAAACACCTGTGCTATGAACATAGATAAAAACCTCTGTACCAGAGCAGCAGATAATATCCGCATTCTCGCCGCCACGATGGTTGAGAATGCCAAGTCGGGTCACCCGGGCGGAGCCATGGGTGGGGCCGACTTCGCCAACGTGCTCTACAGCCACTTCCTCGTCACCGACCCCGACGACCCCCAGTGGCTTGCCCGCGACCGCTTCTTCCTCGATCCCGGCCATATGTCGCCCATGCTCTACGCCACACTCTTCCTCACGGGAAAGTACACCATCGATGACCTGAAAGCGTTCCGCTCGTGGGGTTCTGTCACGCCCGGTCACCCCGAACTTGATGTGGCACGTGGCGTGGAGAATACCTCCGGCCCGCTCGGGCAAGGTCACGTGATGGCCGTCGGCGCCGCCATCGCCGAGCGTTTCATCGTGGAGCGCTTCGGAGACGTTTGGGCGCACAAGACCTACGCCTTTATCAGCGACGGCGGAATCCAGGAAGGAATCTCGCAAGAGGCCGCCCGCATCGCCGGACACCTCGGACTGAGCAACCTGATTATGTTCTACGACAGCAACGGCGTGCAACTGTCGACCAACTGCGATGCCGTGAGCGAGGAGGACACCGCAATGAAATATCGCGCGTGGAACTGGAACGTGCTCGAAATCGACGGCACCGACCCCCAAGCCATCGCCGACGCCCTCGAGCAGGCGCTGGCCGAGGCCGACCGTCCCACGCTTATTATCGGCCGGACCATTATGGGACGCGGCTGCGTCACGGCCGACGGAACATCGTTCGAAGGACAATGCTCCACCCACGGCCAGCCCATCAGCAAGAGCGGAGCCGACTATAACCTCACCGTTGCCCACCTCGGCGGCAATCCCGCCAATCCGTGGGATGTGTTCCCCGCCGTGGAGCGCCTCTATGCCGAGCGCAAAGAGCAATTACGAGGAATTGTGGCCGGACGCAAAGCCGAGCAAAAACGTTGGGCTGAGGCTAATCCCGAACTTGCCGCCCGTCTGAAAGACTATCTCGCCGGTAGCGTGCCCGAAGTGGATTACGCCGCCATTACCCATAAGCCCGGAATCGCCACCCGCGCCGCCTCGGCCAATGTGCTCGCCGCGCTGGCGAAGTCGGTTGGCAACATGATTGTGTCCAGCGCCGACCTTGCCAACAGCGACAAGACCGACGCGTTTCTGAAAGTGACCGGCGCGTTCAGCCGGCACAACTTCAAGGGCGCATTCCTGCATGCCGGCGTGTCGGAGTTGGCCATGGCCGTGATTTGCAACGGTATTGCCCTGCACGGAGGGTTGACAGCCGCCTGCGGAACGTTCTTCGTCTTCAGCGATTATATGAAGCCCGCCGTACGCCTGTCGGCACTGATGCAACTGCCGGTGAAATTCATCTGGACCCACGACGCTTTCCGCGTGGGCGAAGACGGCCCGACGCACGAGCCCGTTGAGCATGAGGCCCAAATCCGCCTGATGGAAGAGTTGCGCAACCATGCCGGCGGCCGGTCGGTGCTCGTGTTGCGCCCCGCCGATGCCGCCGAAACCACCGTGGCATGGCAGATGGCGATGGAAAACACCGCTACGCCCACCGCGCTGATACTCTCGCGCCAGAACGTGGCCGACCTTCCCGCGGCGTCGGGCGACCGCTTCGCCGAGGCGCAGCAAGCCCGCCGCGGAGGATATATTATAAATAAGGTGGAGGATCCCGATGTGGTGCTCGTGGCCAACGGTTCCGAAGTGGCCACCCTTGTTGAGGTTGCCTCGCTCGTTGCCGCGCAAGGCGTGAAGGCGCAGGTGGTTTCGGTTCCGTCGTTGGGACTGTTCCTTAATCAGGACGCCGAGTACCGCCACAGCGTTATTCCGCCGCATATTCCCGCCTATGGCCTCACCGCCGGCCTGCCCTCCACACTGCGCCCCGTCATTCCGGAGGGCGAGATTTACGGCCTTGTCCACTTCGGCGCTTCGGCTCCCTATCAGGTTTTGGATGAGAAGTTCGGCTTTACGGCCGAAAATGTGGCCAAAAACGTGCTCAAATATGTTCCAAATGCGAAAAAAACGGAAAAAAAGTGATTTTTTTCGAAGGAGTGTGTCTCCAATTCAAAAATTTGGCCTATATTTGCACAATAATTTGCGTTTGAATGTAAATTCAATTGTCTAACAAATAATATTTTTTAACGTAAGTCTATGAAAAAGATTACTTTACTGGCACTCGCATGTGCCATGTTCATGGCTCCTTCTGCAGCAACCGCTCAGGAGGTGGTCTACGTTGAGGATCCGGCTCAGGGCTACACCTTCAATCGTTTCCAGGACAACTGGTTCATTGAGGCTCTCGGCGGCGCTGGCATCATGATGTCGAAATACGACGCCAAAGCCAAGTTTGGAGACCGTCTCGGCTGGAAAGCAAACCTCGTCGTTGGTAAATGGTTCAGCCCGCTGCTGGGACTCCGCTTCGGTGCCGAATTCAACCAAATGAAAGGTGTCGCTGATAACAACTATGCCGCAATCGGTGTCCGCAAAGACAAGAAAATGGTTGACGGTCTGTATCAGCAGCACTTCAACAACATCGGCGGTTTCGCAGACGCTATGTTGAACGTGACCAACTGGTGGTGCGGCTATCGTCCCGGACGCTTCTACAACGGTATCGTCTACGGCGGTTTCGGTGTGCACTGGGGCTTCTCCAAAACCAACAACGGTCTGCCCAACGGTAACCAAAAATCCACTTGGGAATATGCCGGCGTTAAGAAACAAAGCGGTTTGAAACGCTACGAGCGTAACTTCAGCGCCCGTGCCGGTCTGCTCAACACCTTCCGTCTGAGCGAGCACGTGAACCTGCTTCTCGACCTCCGTTTCGAAATCATGCAAGAGCACGTTGACGGCCACGGAAACCGCACCTGGAACGAATATCCCTCAGCACTCCTCGGTTTGAGCTACCGCTTCAACAAAACCGAATGGACCGCTCCCATCGTTCCCGTTTGCCCCACCTACAAGTACACCGACGACGAGGGTGACGCTCTCGTAGCACGTCTGGAGGCTGCCAACCGCAAAATCCGCGACCTCGAAGCACAACTCGCCGGCTGCAACAAGCCCGCTCCCGTGCCTCCCACGCCCGTGGAAACCGACGCTCCTCTTGCAACTGTGTACTATCCCATCAATGTCTCCAAGATCGTTGGCGTGCAAAACGACGTTGTTAACGCTGTTGCTGGCGTCATGCTCGAAGAGAACAAGAACTACAAACTCACCGGTTGGGCCGATAACTACACCGGTAACGACAAGATCAACACCCGTCTGCGTAAAGACCGTGTTGCCGGCGTGAAGAAAGCCCTCATGGACAAAGGCGTTGCTGAAAGCCGTCTGTCGACCGAAATCGACGACCGCAACCGTCCCGAAGTTGACTTCGGTCCGAAGAGCGCTCCTCTGAGCCGTGCCGTCACCATCTATCGCAAAAAATAAGCAATAGAGAAGTTTGACTAATCAAAAGCATCCGACACAAATGTGCCGGATGTTTTTTTATCCGCCGCCCTTTGCCGCGCGGCAAAGTTTTACTATCTTTGCGCAGACTATTAACCACATCTCAACCCATCCGCCATGAACATCCGTTCACTCCTTTTCCTCGCCGCGATGACTGCAATCACAGCCTTTGCCGCCCAACGACAAGAAACCAATCTTGTCGAATGGCAATTCTCGAGGGACAACTCAAATTGGAAACCCGTTTCCATTCCCCATGACTGGGCAATAGCCGGACCATTTGACAAAAAATGGGATTTACAGGTTGTCGCCATAAAAGAAAACGGCGAAGACATCGCCACCGAGCACTCCGGACGCTCAGGCGGACTTCCATGGATTGGCAAGGGATACTACCGTCGCACGCTAACCGTGCCCGCCAGGGTGGGCAGCGCGCAACTCGTCTTCGATGGCGCAATGGCCGAGCCGCATGTTTACGTAAACGGGAAACTCGCCGGGCATTGGGCATACGGCTACAACGCTTTTATTGTCGACATCACGCCCTATATCCACCGCGACGGTTCGCCCAACGAACTCCGTGTAGAACTTGAAAACCTTGAGGAAAGCAGCCGTTGGTACCCCGGCGCGGGACTGTACCGCCCGGTCACGCTCGTCACTACCGAATCGGCCGACCGACTCAATCAGTGGGGGCTTTCAGCCGTCACGACCTCACTCTCTGCCACCGAGGCGATACTCGACCTGCGCCACGAAGTGGACAACGCCGCAGCTGACGTGGCCTATGCCGTTCAGTTCGAACTCCTTGACGAGAACGGAAAAGTAGTGGGACGCGCCGCGTCAACAGCCGATGGGGTGGGGCAGTGCCACGCCGTGATGAGTGTGGGCAATCCACACGCATGGTCGCCCGAATCACCCTATCGTTACACCCTCCGCTCTACCCTGCAGCGCAACGGGGTGAACATCGACCGGCAGCAAACGCGTATCGGCCTCCGAACGGTGAAAGTTTCCCGCGAAGGCGGATTCCAACTCAACGGGCAGACCCGTAAAATCCGCGGCGTATGCCTCCACCACGACCTCGGGCCAATCGGAGCCGCCATCAACAAAACCGCACTTATCCGACAAATCGAAACCCTCAAAGACATGGGAGCCGACGCAATCCGAACCTCCCACAACATGCCCTCCACATGGCAAATGGAAATCTGCGACTCACTCGGCATGATGGTTATGGCCGAGAGCTTCGACGCGTGGAGCGACCCGAAGGTGAAAAACGGATACAACCGGTTGTGGAACGACTGGTGGCAACGCGACATCACCAACCTTATCCGAAACCACCGCAACTACCCCTCCATCGTGATGTGGAGCGTGGGCAACGAAATCCCTGAACAGTGGAAACCCATCGGAGCGGAGCGGTATAAGCAACTGATTAACCTCTGCCACAGTCTTGACCCCTCGCGCCCTGTGACCTGCGGAATGGATAACCCCGACGCCGACATCGCCTCCGGATTCGCGTTGGTGGCCGAAGTGCCCGGTTATAACTACCGCGTGCACCGCTATGAGGACACGTTCGACAAACTCCCGCAGGGCTTCCTGCTCGGCAGCGAAACCACGTCGACCGTGAGCACACGCGGACACTACGAGTTCCCCGACACCACCATTACCAATAAAACGCCATGGCCCACCCGCCGCGCGAGAGAGGCCCAGTGCTCCAGTTACGATGTGGAGCATTGCTGGTGGAGCAACCTGCCCGATGATGACTGGCGCGCGCAAGACGACCTGCCGTGGACCATCGGCGAGTTCGTCTGGACCGGATATGACTACCTCGGCGAACCAACACCCTACGACGACGTGTGGCCCTCAAGGAGTAGTTACTACGGCATTATCGACCTCGCCGGCATTCCCAAAGACCGCTTCTACCTCTACCGAAGCCACTGGAACACGACCGACCACACCCTCCATCTGCTTCCCCACTGGACATGGCCCGGCCGCGAAGGACAGGTGACACCCGTGTATTGCTACACCGACTATCCCTCGGCCGAACTTTTCGTGAACGGCCGTTCTCAGGGACGGATCACCAAAGACCCCGCAACCCGGCTCGACCGCTATCGCCTGCGCTGGCGCAATGTGAAATACGAACCCGGTGAAATCCGTGTCGTGGCTTATGACAAAAACGGAAACAAAGCCGCCGAGACTGCGGTGCGCACCGCCGGACGCCCCGCGCGCCTTGAACTGAAAGCAGAGCGCTCAACACTCAGCGCCGATGGAAACGACCTCGCCTACGTCACCGTCAGCCTGCTCGACAAAGACGGAACGCTCTGCCCGAACGCCGACAACCAACTCACCTTCAAAGTCGAGGGAGCTGCAACATTCCGGGCCGTGTGTAACGGAGACCCCACCTCGGTGGAATCCTTCGCCCAACCCACCATGCGCCTCTTCCACGGACAACTCGTGGTCGTGCTCCAGGCCGGAACCAAACCTGGTCGCGCAACCCTTACCGTGTCGGACAAGAAAACCGGACTTAAACAGAAAATCAACCTCAATATAGCATAATTACTATGATACGAAAAACCCCATCACTTTTTTATCTGTTTATCCTTGTAGGGGCGCTGACGCTGAGCAACTTCGCGTTCACTTCCTGCAAGTCGGCGAAAAAGTACGCCATGTCGGTGGCCAACTACGCCCACGCGCTGCGCGTGACGCAAACACCCACGCCCGACCGCGTCTCCACCACACTGATGCCAATCCGCGAGGACAACGCCGCCCTCGAATGGACCAACGTCGACACCACACGGATGGTGCTCGTGTGCAAATTCATCGACACCAAGTCGATTCCCATCTGGAACCGCGCCGACACGTTCCGGATCTCCACGCGCAACGGCTACTGGGTGTCGCTTCCGGCCGACTGGGAACGCCGGATCGACCGCTTCGAAGGGCTCGACTCTGTGGCCGCCCGGAGCCGTATGGTGGAAATACTCGGCCTGTGGCCCGAGTGTGACTACGACATGGTGGTGGAATTTTACGCCGATGTGAACCGTATGTTCCGCCCCGCCTACGATCCCCGAATCTATACCACCACATCAGGGACCGAATTTCCCGAATGGGTGACCGACGACTACACCGTCGGCGGCGTGAACATCCGCCAATGGATCGCCAACCAGCAAGCCACCGCCTACACCGGCAC
>CACYCT010000087.1 GCA_902772965.1 uncultured Bacteroidales bacterium
CTCTTTTTACGGCCATGATAGAATTATTTTCGCAAAGTTACAGATTTTCCCCCGATTGGCAAAATATTACTTTTGCTGTCATATACAGTGGAACGCGGGCAGAATGGATTCCATGAAGGGGGTGAGTTGGCAGGCGTATCCTTTTTCGTTCATTTCTGAGTAACTCACGCAGATGCGTTTTCGCGCCCGTGTGATTCCGACGTAGAACTTGCGTTGTTCCTCTATGAGCGATTCCAGTCCTTTCTTTCTGTCTTCTTGGTTGCCGCTTCGAAGCAGTTTACCGGTGTTGTAGAAGGGGTATTTACCGTCAACGGCGTCAAGAATCACCACGTTCTCAAACTCGAGGCCTTTGGCTTTGTGGACTGTCATGACAAACACGCGTTCGTTGACCAGGTTGTCGGAGTTGACGAGGTCGGCCTCTTTGATGGTGGTTGTGAAGTCGTTGATGTGCAGCGTGATTTGGTTGGCGAGCGTGTCTAACTGACCAGTCGGTTTCCACTCGCTTTCGATGTAACTGAGGAAGTAGTTGAATTTCTCGCCGAGGTCGTTGCACATACCCTGCGCCCTCATATTCGTGTAGAGTTCGTTAAAAGCGGAGGCGAGCGTGAATCCGGTAACGGCGATGGGTTGGTTTAAAACGTCTTGCAGGTTATCAAAGAACGGTTTGACGGCCTGCATTTGGTTGATGATGGATGCCGCGCGAGCGGAATTTCTGATGCTTTGGTGACCTTTGGCTTTAGAAGCCGCGCCGGAGGAATTTCCGATGTTTTGGTTGCCTTCGACAATCGGTTTGGCTTGGGCGTAGAGATAGTTGACGAGTGAGCCTGTCGCGGCGATGTCGTCGTGGGCGAGGTGTGAGTTGGCGCCTTCGAGGTGGAAGGCTTTGAGCAGGTACTCGAGTTTATACCGCCGCAGGGTGGGGTTGACGCGTTTGGTGAGGATGAGCGTGTCGAGGACATCGCTGATTACGGGTGTTTCGGAGATGAAATGCTCGCAGTTGGCTTTCAGAATTTGCAGGTCGTAGACCACGTTATGCCCGAGCACGGGACAGTTGCCGATATATTCGAGGAACTTGCTCAGGGCCTGCTCAGGCGGTATGTGCGGGTGCTTCGGGTATTCGTCAACGATGGGGTTGGGTTTGTTGCCGAGAGTTGGCGGAATGGGGCGTTCGGTGTGGAGGAAGATGTTGAAGTCGGAACCGGGCACTTTCTTGCCGCGGAACATCTTGAACGCGGCGATTTGCACAATTTCGTCAACCGAAGTGTCGAGGCCGGTGGTTTCGGTGTCGAAGACAACGATTTCGCGCGATTCGTAGATTTCGATAAAATGCTCGAGCAGTGTTTGGGAGGCCAGCAGGTCGAATGGCGTCATCATGTTGTCCTGCAACGACTTGATTATTTTTCGCGCATCGTAGATTTTCTTCGTGATTCCCAAACCGACAAACAGACGTGTCCATGCCGATTCGTTGTATTCGTTTACCGCGAGGGCGAAAACGGAGGCGAGCATGCGGTAGTGTATGGATTGGAACAGGTCGGAGCCGGAAATCTTGAAGTGTATGATTTTTTCATTGGTCAGTTGTTGGCTGATGTCGTCGGCTGTCTTGTTTGTGCTCACGAGCAGCGCGAGGCGTTCGCCGTCAAACTGCATGTAATGCCGAATCATTGCGGGAATGCGCCGCATTTCGTCTTGATAGGAGTTGGATCGCGCCACGAGCAGGTCAAACTTGTCGTGATTGACTTGGTCGTTGTTCGCGCTCGGGAGCAGGGCGGGGTCTACTTTGAGCGTGTCGCGGGCGTATGTGTTGAACACGTCAAGGAGGTATTTGGCCGAGCGGTAGTTCACACCGAGGTGGATAATGTTTCCGTCGCAACGTTGCCGCAGTTTGTCCAGGTTCTCGAGTTTCGCGCCGATGAAGGAGAAGATGGCCTGCTGCTCGTCGCCGAGATACATCACGGTGGTTTGCCCGTTGTGCAGCGTAATGGCGTCGATAATGGCCATTTGCAGCGGGTTGAGGTCTTGCACCTCATCAACTTGAATCCACGGATAGCGTCGAATGGGTCTGTCATTGTCGGGGTGTATCATCAAGTCGTATGCACGGGCGAGGATGTCGTTGAAGTCGAACAGGTTATGCTCTTTCTTGTATATGAGATATTGCAGCGCGAAGCGGGTCAGGCGGTTGTGGTCGTTGTCTTCTGGAATGCGGTTGAAGTCATAGTTATGACTTTTCGCTGTTTCGAAACAATGTTCGGCATCTTTCACGGCGACGCAAGCCTCTTCGGGGTGCTTGTGCGCGCGTTGCCAGATGTAGCAGGCGAGGGTGGTGACGATGTTGATTTTGTCACGGAGAGGTTGTTGTGTGCGCGGGTGGCGGAAAACGTTTTCATCCCAAGCGATAAGGATGTCGGTCTGGTCGTCTTCGTCGATGATGGATGTGTTGGCCGGAACGAGTTCGTTGTCGAACAACAGGTGAGAGCAAAGCCGGTGGATGTTGCCGACAAAGACGTCTCGACTGTCTTCTCCGATGCGGTTGCGCACGCGATTGAGCATACCTCGCGCGGCGCGGTTGGTGAATGTGAGACAGAGCATGTCGGAAAACGCCACTCCTTGCTCATGCGCATAAGCGATGCGTTCGGCAAGTATATCGGTTTTTCCGCATCCCGGCGCTGCGAGCACGAGGAAGTGACCGCCGTTGGCGGCGATGGCTTGTTGTTGCAGAGGGTTGAAGTTTTTTTCGCTCATGAGTTTACAGATTCGGCTATCCGGAATCCGATATTGGGTGTTCGATAGTCTGGGTTTGCGTATTTTCTTTGTGACACGCGGCATTGTCTGGCCGGGTCGTTGTACGAACCGCCGCGCGCCGATTGCTGAACAATGCCTGAGAACTGTGTTTTTGGCAACAAGAGATTTGCGAGTGAGCCGGTGTAAACCGTGTCGGTCCATTCGAGCACGTTTCCGCTCATGTGATAAATTCCCAATTCGTTGGGATTGAGAGAGGTCACCGGGTGTGTGACGCCTCCGGAGTTCTCTTTGTGCCAGCAGAAGTCGTTCAAACTGTGGGCATCGGTGCCGGCGAATTTGTGGCTTTTCGAAAGTTTACCCCCGCGTGCGGCGTACTCCCACTCAACTTCGGTTGGAAGGCGGAAGTGGTGTCCGGTGATGGCATTGAGTTTGTTGATAAATTCTTTGGCCTCATGCAGGGTGACGCGCTCAACGGGGCAGTCGGGTTGAACATGGTGCGAGGGATTATTGCCGGTTACTGCTGAGTAAAGTTCTTGGCTTACAGCAGTTTGAGCAATTTTAAATGATTTGATGCTGAATCTGGTGGCAGGCTTTTCATCGTAGCAGGCGTCGAAACCTTGCTCGGTTGTTGCTCCCATGACAAAGTCCCCGCCTTCTACGGCTATCATTGTGAATTTGCAGCCATTGACTTCTATTTCAGTGTTTTCTGGATTGACGTTATCAAAAATTCCGGACTCGGGTGCTTGTTGGTAGATGTCGTTCCAGTTGAGTGTTGAGGCACCGAAGGCGATTGCGGCCAGTGCATGGCGCACCACGGCGGGGTTGAGGCCGGTTTTCGCGATTTTCTGCTCGAGCAATAAAATGTTCATCTGAACGAATTTCGGGCTCTCGAGCGGTTGTGCGAGCAACTTGTCGGCGTATCCTTGGCGAATGATTCGCTTGAGCACGTACTTGGTGCCGTTTGTGTCGTTTCGGAAAACGCGCAGGTCGTCCAGCATGTTCACCATCTGAGTGCGCGCGACGACGTGCGAGCCATGCGTTTCGGCAAGATTCCGGATGAGCGTATGCAGGTTTTGCACCATATGGGTTTCGTGTTATCGCTTGTTGAGTCTGAGCCGGTCACCGTCGGTGCAGATGTATTGGTTCTTTTCGGCATATTCCTGGGCTTGCTGAAGAAAGTCGTAGATACGTCGTGTGACCCGGTTGGTTCCATAGATGTGGGCGGTTTGTCGGATCAGGTCGGCTTGTGTGAGGCTGCCTTGCCGGTGAAGCACATCAATCATGGCGGCGGCCAATTCTTGGGGTGCGATGTCGACAATGGAGCGGTCGGCGACGTCACGGAAACTCGTTATCGAAGTTTGCTGCTGCTCAGTGGCATAATAGAATTGTCCGGTCGGGTAAGATTGACAGAAGATTTTTCGGCTGTCACAGAGTTTGTTAAGTTGAATAATGATATATTGTCTGACGCGCGGAAATATCCGGTCCATTCCGATTGCCTCTGCAACACGCAGGAAGATGATGTTCAGGCTGATGGGAGCCTCAACGGCGATGATTTGACAGAGCGTGTCGGCCAATTCCTTGTCGGCTCGCCCTTCGATGATATCGAAGGTGGTCGCTTGGAGTGTGAGCGATTGCGTCGTGTAATTTCTGAAATTTTCCGAAGAGGGTTGGTTACCGTTTGATGATGATTGGCCTCTTTGAAGTGGCGGCGGGGGAGCGATGGTAAAGGGTTTTAGTTTCTCAATCGGTTGGCTGACAGCCTGCTCGATGTCCCGGATTTGCCGGTCGGGGTCGTTGAGCCAGTCGAGTGTCCAGAGGTGGAATATTTTCCATCCCAGGCTGTTGAGCACGAGTGGCTGCACCATGTCGCGGTCGCGTGCTGTGTGGGCCTTGCGAGAGTCGATGCCGTCGAGGATGATTCCGAGTGCGTATGCGGTGGGATTGTCGTTGTCCACAATGGCGAGGTCCACGTGGAAGTCCGACGATCCCACATGTGTGTGCACGTCAAATCCGTTTTGGCGCAGTCTTGCGGCAATGACATCAATCAGTTTGTCGGTATGGGTTTGTGTCACTTCGTGTTGCTGGATTCGTCCGTGGCGCTGGGCGTATTCGAGGAAGGCGCGCAGGAGTTTCACGCCCTTCGCGTCGGTTCGGTTGAGGTCGATTTGGTCGGGACTCAAGGTGGAGAACACCTTCATCTCATAGCGCGCGCGTGAAACTGCCACGTTCAGACGCCGTTCACCTCCAGTCCGGTTGAGAGGGCCGAAGTTCATGGTGATGTTTCCGGCCCGGTCGGGACCGTAACCGACGGAGAACAGAATCACATCGCGCTCATCACCTTGCACATTCTCAAGGTTTTTGATAAAGATAGGCTCTTGAGTTTGAATGGCGTATGGCTCGAGGTGGGGATTGACCAGGAGCATGTCTTCGAGGAGATCTTCGATAAGGCTCTGTTGCTGTGTGTTGAAGGTGACCACACCGATGCTCTGGTGTCGCTGTTCGGGGTTCTCGAGCCGTGTCTTTATTTCGTTGACGATGGCGACGGCCTCGGCGCGGTTGTTGCGTGTTGAGCCGCGCTCGTAGGTTCCTTGAACGGGTATCAGACTCACGCGCGTAGCCTCGTTGTCGACCGAGGGGAAGGTCATCAGCCGGCTTTCGTAGAAGTTGGCGTTGCTGAACGCGATCAGGCTCTCGTGCCGGCTTCGGTAGTGCCACAGGAGATAGTGCGATGGAATGTTGATGGCCAAACTGTCGTCGAGCAGACTTTCGAGGTCGTCGATGTCGTAGTGTTCTTCGTCGGTGGTGTTGACGGAGAAGAAGTTGGTGGGCGGCATTTGTTTCGGGTCGCCTACTATTATGGTGTGTTTCGCTCGGCCTATCACTCCGATGGCCTCACAAGTGGGGATTTGCGATGCCTCGTCGAAGACAACGAGGTCGAAGATTTGCTTGTCGGGTTGGAGGTATTGGGCTACAGAGATGGGGCTCATGAGCATACACGGGCAGATTCTGGGCAGCAGGTCGGGCAGTGAGGCAAAGATTTTCCGTAAGGATACGCCTCGGCCGCCGTTACGGATGTAGCGCTGCAGTTGGTTGACCTCCGATGTTGCCGCTGCTTCACTTTGCAGGTCGGGCATGTGTGCCGAGATTCGGGCAAAGATTTCCCAACGTGTGATTTGCTCAAAGCGCCGACAGAGCGATTGGAAATTGCTGATGTGTGTCGACTGCAGTGTTCCCTGGAACATGCTCAGGGCATTGCTCCGACTGATGATAAACTCGGCGTAGGCTTTGTAAAAGTTTCGTAAGAAAGTGTTTTTCACCTGTTCGGGCTTGACTTTTCCGCAGAGCAGTTGCCCGGTCATATGGCCGAGGTTGTGGGTCGAGAGTTGAGCGGTGATGTTGTTAAGTGCTGTCCAATCACGGAGCAGGTGGGTGTTGTCGTGCCACCCTTCGGCGATGGTTTGCAGCGTGTCGAAGTCGCCCGTGGCCGCGATGGCGGAATCGGCCTGCAACACGGAGCATAATTCGGCAAATACCCTGGAGATGTATTCGGTTCCAGCGGCAACGGTGACGATGGTTTCGGTTTGAGCGGGTTGATGGTCGACGTAATCGGCGAGTGCGTGGCCCAGCGTGTCGGGTTTCGCGTAGGCATCGAGGAACGCGAACGACTCGATTACCGCCTTGGTGTTGTCGACTGCTTGCCGGAGTTCGGAGAGGTCGGCATCGGAGAGTGGGGACAGGTGTGGCAACAGTTGTTGGCAGGTTTGATTGTTGTTGATTTTGGAAAGGAGTTCTTGATACTCTTTGAGTTGTAGAATCACTTCCGGGATGTCGAGTCCTGTCTGGCACATTTGTGTACCTGCCCGAAGTGCGGCTTCGGAGGCATTGAGAAGGTCTGCCATCATTGTGTCGGTGTTCGCGTGAAGAACCGAGATGTCTCCATTTGCGGCGTTTTCGATGGCTTGGCAGGCGGCGGCGAACTCTTTTGGGTTGTTGAACAGGGTGGCCACGGCATTTCTGAGATTTTTGATTTGCTCAATGATTTGCCGGACGTGTTCTGCTTGTATCTCACCGTTATTGTAAAGTGTGATACCCATCAGGCTTCGTGCGCGGTCGGCGTTGTCGCGAAGGAAACCCGCGTGGTCGTCTATGGTTTGCCACAGGCTGAGCAGGGAGGAGATATTGGTTTTGTCCACCGGTTGCTCTAAACTGTACTCACTGAGTTGCTTGAACAGTTTTCTGTTGTTCCACCATCGGGCGAGAAACCATTGGTCGTTGTTGGCATTGAACGTTTGTTGTGTGTCGTTGACATTGAGCGAGAGCAATTCGGGTTTGAATTGGCTCATCAGTTGTTCCTGTTGCTCTTTGTGGATGATGTATCGGTTGGCGTATTCAAGCAGGAAATCGGAGTTGTCGGGCGAGGCGAGCAGGCCGGGCAGGAATGCGGTTGTGGCCCTGAGCGTGTCTGCGATGTTTCGCAGCGCCTGCAGTCTGGCTGCCGAGATTTGCATGGCCGGTGCCCGGAAGAATTCAAGCACACGCCTGATGGCGTTTTCGAGCGTGATTGTGGCCTGATAGGTTTGGTTGAACAGGTGCGGAGTATGCTCTGTGGGTTGCGGGTTGGTGATGTCGGTTGCGGCAGATAGTTGCAGCAGTGACAGGAGGCGTTGCCAGATTACGCGTATTTCGTCGGGTTTGGCCGTGAGGAAGTTTTGGCCGAAGATGGAGCAGACGCGCTCTTTGTCGCGGTTCATCCGGTTACTGTCGGCAATGAGTTCCGATAAGGCGTTGAAGTTGGAGGCTTGCGCGGTTGAGCGAAGCACCATCGGGAGCAGCAGTGTGCCTGCGTCTCTGATGGTTACGGCCACTTTTTTCAGTTGGTTCTGTGCCTGTATATTGGCCGGCACTCTGATTTGCAGAATTTGCTGTAGTTTCTCTGAATTGGTTCGGAAAATGCATAATTGCTCAAGCAGCTGTTGGGCATTGCTTTGTATGTCGCTCCGTAGCGCGGGGTTGATGTTTGTGATGTGGCAACCGTTGAATGGGTTGTCGGTGAGGCGTTGTTGGTTTGCGGCGATGACAGACAGTTGCTGCATCAGTTCGGTGATGTCGACCAACTGCGTGTGGCTGATGTTTCGCAGAAGTTCCTCAGGCAGGTTGAAATCGGGAGTTGATTCCATACTGAGGTAATCCGCGATACACTCGTAGAGTGACAGGCCGACGGGTTGCTTGTGGTGGAGCAGTTCGAAGTGGGAATTGAGTTTGTCCTGCTTTGCGGTGATTTGGTCGGCCACATCGTTGAAGTCGGCGGGGTGTTGTCGTCTGATGGTTTCGCAAGTGAGGCGCAACTGGTCGAGCACGGCCGCTTTTTTCGCTTTATTGGAGTGGAGTTCGAGGCAGAAAGGGTCGAGGCCTATTTCCGCCAGACGTCGCTGCACGACTTCCAAAGCGGCCATTTTCTCGGCTACGAATAGCACTTTCATTCCTCGTGAGAGCGCGTTGGCGATGATGTTGGTAATGGTTTGTGACTTACCTGTTCCGGGAGGTCCGTGCAGAACAAAGGAGGAAGGTGCGGTTGCGGCGAGTATGGCTTCGATTTGCGAGGAGTCCCCGCTGATGGGGAGCAGCACGTCGCGTTCGTCAATGCTTGTGTCGAGCATGTCCGGAGGAGTGATCTCAACGGGGTCGACGGCATTGATTCCGGTTACAAAACTCGACACGAGCGGATTGGCCATGAAGGTGTTGATGTTGGAGTGCAGGTCGTTCCACAACACGAACTTGTTGAACGAGAATATTCCGAGCACGACGGTGTTCTCCACTTGCCATCGGGGTTGTGAGCTGATAAACCGCTGGACAGTTCCGAGTATTCTCTGCACGTCATGTCCGGAGTTGTCTTCCGGCAGGGTGTCAAGTCCGCCGATGTTGATGCCGTAGAACTGGCGGAGCATTTCGACGAGTGTGATGTTGAGCACGGTGTCTTCGTCGCGCGAGCGGATGATGTAACTCGAACCTACGCGTCTGACGATTTCGACCGGCATGAGCAGTAACGGCGCGTACCTGGGCCGCTGGCTTTGGCTGTCTTCAAACCAGCGTAGCATTCCGATTGCGAGATAGAGCGTGTTCGCGCCGTTCTCTTCAAGCGAAAGACGTGAGGCGCGGTACAATCCGGTTAGCGCCGATGTGAGTTTATCGTCTTCGAGGTAAGCGTGCAGTTGTCCTGATTTCATGTCGCTCAGCATGTCGGCATGAATGGGGTCGCTTTGGTCAAGGGGGGAATATAATCCGTTGACGGGTGTCGCGGGTTTGCAGTTGAGGGGTCGCGGGCCGATGACAAACTCGGCATTTGCGGCGAGCATGTCTTCAAGCAAGGCGATGTCAACGGCGAGCAGTTGCAGTGTTTTTGACGTGATGCGCGTGTTTAGCAGGTTGTTGCGCAGACTGAGGTCGAGAAGTTTCCGTTCCCAGATGGTGATTTTGGTCACATTTTGCGGTTCAATGGCCTCGGGCTGAATCTGGGTGGGGTCGAGTAGGGTGGTTTGCGTTTGTCCGGCATATAGGAGTTGCGGTTCGCCGTCGGATTGGGTCAGGATGGGCAAAGGAGCGACGGGAACGCGCCGGGCCTGCACCATCTCGATGTAAAGCAGGTTGAGGTCTGGTCGGGCGATCATCGCCTGTCCGTTGGCGATGGCTTGGTTGAAGGAAGTTTGCCCGGTGTCGATTGCGAGTATTTCGTCGTAGCCTGGTGAAGCGTGAAGCGCTACGAAGGAAGTGTCGTCACTTGCGGGGTCGGGCGCGTATCCTCGTGTAATCCAGCAGGCCACAAACGCGGTATTCCGGCGCAGAATGAGCAACGGGTGGAGGTTGGCCCGCTCGAGTATTGCGGTCAGCAGGAGCGCTCTTTCGAGTGAATTTGCCGAGCGTCGGCTGAAGATTTGGTCAATGGAACTGACGGCCACTTCGGAGTTGTCGTAGTTGCTTATGACGGCCGAGTCGGAAAGTCCAAGTGAAAGGAACGCTTCGTAAAGGATTTCGATTTGCCTCTTGACCACATCGGCATTTCTGGCGGCATAGCCGGTGAATGATTGCGGCTCACGGCTTTTAGCGTGGTCAACGATAGCGGTCACTTCGGGGTGGTGCGGTTGGACAAAGGCGGCGAGTTCAACGGGCGCATTTCCGATTCCGCGCCAAACCCCGGCCGGCTGAATGCTGACTTGAATCAGGCATGGGGGCAGTTTGTTGCCATCGATTTGAACACAGACGCTGACCGGGAGCGTTGTTGCTGCGGTTTGGGCGAGCATGATGGGGTTGAGAGAGAAATCGAGGTCTTGGTCAATTTGCTCTCCGGCGGCGATGTTTCCGAGGTCAAGTGTGAGCGGTTCACCCCAAACAGGGTCGGGTGAGGAGATGATTACTTTAGTCCGGCTGAGATTTTCCGATGGACTGATGTTGTTTATCTCAATCCGGTCGATTAGGGGTCGATTGAGGCAGGTGTCAATCAGGCTGTAATGCCGCTGTGCTTTTACTCTGAGCCTGAACGTGGCTGCGGTGAGGGTTATGAAATCGGTTGGTTGTTTTGATTGGTGATTTGCGAGGTCGAAGTCGGCATCATTGAAATCGGTTGGAAGGTTGATTTGGCTGATGTCGTCGGTGAGTTGCATTCCGTAGGCCATCGATCGCAGCGCGTAGTCGACGAGGTCGGTGCGGAATCCGAATTGTTGGCATAGTTTGTTGCCGATTTGTTGGAGCAGGAAACGCCGTTGGTCGTCGGTAGTCGCGGGGTCGACGACACGTTGCATTTCGTCGCTGTGGCAGAGTTGGTGGAAAATCGGTTTCAGTGCTTGCGCACGCCCGAATGCGCGAAAGTCACGCAAGACGTTGATGAAGCGCTTTCCGTTGTAAGATTCAATGAGATTGCCAACGAAGACAGATCTGATGATGGCCGGTAGTTTCATGAGGATACGTGTTGATTCAGATGTAGAGGTTGTTCTCGATTGCGTTGATGATCTGGTCGATCTGGTCAGTGGTGAAAATACTGGTGTCGCTGCCGGTGATTTCGCGCAGGGTTTCCCGGTCGGCGTCGTCACCGATTGCTATTGCGATTCTGGTGGCCGATTTGAAGTTGTCGAGCGAGTGCAGTTGCGCGAGTGTTTGCTCGTACTCGTCGGTTGGCCCGCCATCGGAGGCGATTAGAATCAGTGGCGAGAGGAATGAGGCGTTGTTGTCTTCTTCGGCGAGGCGTTCGTGCAGCAGTATCAGCGCGCCGCCCATTGCGGTGAATCCTTTGGATTCGAGTCCTTGCCAAATCCATTGGTCAACAGAAACGGATGTCGGGGTAATCCACACCGCAGTGTCGCCAAAGCCGATAACACCAATGCCCAGTTTCACATCGGGCTGACTGCTTTGGACGGATTTCAGGCGTGGTATCACGTTTTCAACCACTTCGTCGAGCGATTTCATTCCGATTCCTTCCATAGAACCTGACGTGTCGACGAGCAGGTAGATGCTTTTGTTCCGGGTCATAGTTATGTGGTTGTTTTAATGACGCTTAGTTTGTAGTCTATATCATGTATGGTGGACTCAATAACGGTTGCGTCCTTGAGTGGCAGTGCGTGGTTGGGCATAAGTATGGTGCTTTTTCCGTCGGTGCCGGTCGCTTTCCATGCCGTGGGGGAGAGGTTGACGATTCGCATCTGGCAGTCAATGATTTTGATTTCGGCATCGGGGGTGTTGTCGTTGTCGAAAAAGAGGAGTTTGTCGGCGAAAAACGGTATTTTGCGCGCTCTGATTTCTCCGAAGAACTCCGGTTGGATTGGTTTCCCGCACTCAGGGCATTTGCATTCGGGGTTAAAGAAAATCTCTTCGCCGCAGTGCGGGCAGTTGACCAGGTTGTCGCGGAGGTGTTCAATCACGTTTTTCCATTCCATCTCGACGCAACGCTCTGTGGGGTTATGCAGGCAAGTATTGGAGAACTCTTGTTGGAACTGTTCCCGCAACCGCTCGGGGTATAGTCCCCAACAGCGTGCCACGTTGCGGTGCACATCGGGGTCGGGGCGGTTTTTATCGTTATCGGGGTCGTAGACAAACACCGGTTTCTCGCCATAGATTAGGCGTTCGAACTTTTCGGTTAAGCAGGGACAGGAACTTGCCCACTTTCCTTCAAGAGGATGGCCGCGCATGAACAGGAAAAAGAGGATTACGGCGAGTGAGAACCGGTCGCTGCGTGTGTCGGGGTGACCACCGCACACCACTTCGGGCGCCATATATCCGGGTTTGCCTTTTATCTCGGAGTGTTCTCCATCGAGGCCGACATTGTCGTTGTCGCAAATCAGAACATCGCCCGAGGAGGGGTGGATGAAGAAATTTCCATCGTTGAGGTCTCGGTAACTGTATCCTTTCAGGTGAAGTTTCTGGAATCCGTCGCAGATGCGCATAGCGGCCTGTATCATGGCAAAGACGGATCCGAACCGTTGCCGGTTGAGCAGGTATTGCCCGAACTCGTAGTAGCCTTCTGGCCGGAGATCCATAACGTAACCGAAATGCCCCTCGATAAGTTGTGTGCTGTATCTGGGCCAAAGGAAGGCGTCACCCATTGGCGGGCCATAGTCAACAAGATTGCGGATGTTTTTCCGGAATTGTTCAGACTTATGCTGGTGGTACCATTTGAGCGCCATCATCTTTACGTGCACGTCGACAAGGTAGACTATCCCTTGTCCGCCACGGCCGAGTTCGGCTTTTACCCTGGCTTTTCCTCCACCTTGAAGGGGAATAACTTCGTTAATGCTCAGTTCTTTCATCACAGTCCCCCTCCGGTGAGTTCGATTTGTTCTGATTCGATTAATCCGGCTGTGACACCGCACTTCGGGCAGGTCACTTGTTCTTCTCCGTGGTAGCACACAATTGTGTCGCAGCGGTGGCAGACATAGAACTGTGTGCTCTCGCAGTAGGGGCAACCGGGGTATTCCGGGCCATACTCGATGGCTCCTTTCATTTTTGTCTTATCGTATCCTTCCCGCCGGGCTTTGTCGGCATTGATTTTGAAAGCCCACACGAGTCTGAGTTGATTTCTTTCTACAGGGTCAACGGTTATTCCGAATGGTTGTCGGGATCTCGAGCACATGCCCATTACAACAAAGGCGTTTTTACTTAGCGGTGTCATATCGATTTTTTATGTTCAGATTTTAAGGTGGGTTCTATAAGTTCCGAAAATGAGTTTTGATGTTTCGGTCGGGTTGGGTCATTTTTCTGCATTTTCGGCTTCAACTTAAAGACCTGTAGCCCGCTGCTATGTCGCAAAGTTGAATCAGAATCTGCTTGATAATTGCCTCCTAACCGATTCGAGCAATATATATAACTCACCTTAATTCGGCAAAGTTAATGATTTATTTGCGATTAATGAAAATTTCAACTGTTTTTTTGAAAAAATTTCTGAAATTATTTGAAGTATCATTTTGTCTTGGCTGTTTCGTCCGATTTGATTCTGATGCTTTCAGACGAACTTGGGCCGCTTCTTGTTGAGGCGGCCCAAGCGTATTGGATTGCTACCGGATAGGATTATCCGAGGCGTTTTTCGAGGTTCTTGCGGATGGCGGCGATGAAGTCCTTGCTGTTCACGGCGTGGGCTTCGATTCCTTCCATGAGGTTGACGAGGTCTTTGGTGACTGTTCCGGAGTTGAGCGTGTCGAAGCAGGCGCCTTCGAGTTGGTCGCCGAAGTTGACGAGTGCTTGGATTCCGTCGAGTTCACCGCGTTTGCGCAGCGCGCCGCTCCATGCGAAGATGGTTGCGATGGGGTTGGTGGAGGTTTCCTCGACTGCGAGGTGCTTGTAGTAGTGGCGTGTAACGGTGC
Organism: uncultured Bacteroidales bacterium; assembly: GCA_902772965.1. Lineage (GTDB taxonomy): Bacteria > Bacteroidota > Bacteroidia > Bacteroidales > Muribaculaceae > Sodaliphilus. Next base: position 13,581 of record CACYCT010000087.1, read on the forward strand.
CGTGAGCGGCCTCGTATTCGTATTTTCCGTCGGGGCTGACGAGCACGGAGGTCATCATGGCGAGCGAGCCGAAAGCGGTGCTGACCATGTCGCTCATCACGTCGCCGTCGTAGTTCTTGCAAGCCCAGATGTAGCCGCCTTTGCTGCGGATTACGCGGGCCACGGCGTC
>CACYCT010000088.1 GCA_902772965.1 uncultured Bacteroidales bacterium
AACCTCGCTGGCGTTCAGTGCGTTAGCAGTTCCTCCCCTAAGTTAGGGGAGGTGGCGCGGAGCGCCGGAGGAGTGTGTCAGATACAGAAAAGAAAGCACCGGATATATCTGTATTCCAAGCAAATATATGCAGTCTGTCACCTCGATAGAGGTGCAATCTCTTTAACCCCACTTTGGCGGAACGAGCCTCAGCGAGCGAACGCCTAAGTGGGGCGATCAGATAGCGTGCGGAACTACCTCGATAGAGGTTGCACCGGCCGCCTTGTCGCTGTATCGGACACGCACGCCACCTGTCGGTTTGTCGGTATCAGACACACGCCCCCGGCCTACGGCCACCCCCTCCAACTTAGAGAGGGAACTATTCGCTTGACGCTCAGTTAGTTACATTGTATTGGCGGATTCTCAACCTCTCCGCGCCTGCGGCGCAGTTATCCGGCTGCTCTTTTCGCTGTGGCGGACGTGCGCTGCCAAGGCGTAATCTCGTTTGCTGGCCGGTGGTCACTTCATCCAGCGGATGAGGTCTTTAAAGGAGGTTTTCTTTCCGTACAGGAGAATGCCTGTTCTGTATATGCGGGCGGCAATCCACACGATCAGGGCGGCGGTGGAGAAGAGAATGCCGATGCTCAGCGCCAACTGCCACATGGGCACGTCGTAGGGCAGGCGAACCATCATCACAATCGGCGAGGTGAACGGAATCATCGAGCACCACATGGCCATCGGCCCGTTAGGATTTTCCACGCAGGCCATGCCGGCGTACAGGGCCACAATCATGATCATGATGATGGGCATGGTGAACTGCGAGGCGTCGGCGGCCTGGTCCACGGCCGAGCCGAAAGCGGCGAACAACGCGGCATAGAGCAGGTAGCCTCCGATGAAGTAGAGCACGAAACAGATCAGAATACGGGTGTAGTCGATGCTGTATATGGCCCGCAGAACCTCTGAGAAGTCGCCGTCGGGCATGTTGGCGGCGGCGGTGGCGGGAACGTCCGGACCCATCGCACTCATCATCGAGACTCCGGTCACGGCGCCAACAATCACCGACGCCAGTCCGAGCATCACCGCCCAGATGGCCAACTGCGTCAGGCCGACAAGAGCCACGCCGATGATCTTTCCCATCATCAACTCGAACGGGCGGCACGAACTGACGATGACCTCCACAATGCGGTTGGTTTTCTCCTCAATCACGCCGTTCATGATCATCGCGCCGTAGGAGAGCACGAACATATAGGTAATGAACGAGAGAATGAAGCCGAGCGCCATGGCCATCTCTGACGACGATTCGCTCTGGTTGCCCTGCTCGTCGAGTTTGACGCTTTTCAGGTCGACACTCACGTGGGCGTCGTCGATGATTTTCTGCAGGTTGGGCACGCCCGACCGTGCCACGCGTGCGCGGCTCAGGGTGTCGCCCAGGACGGAGGTGATATGTGACTTAAGGGCGATGTTGATGGTGTTTTCGCTGTAGATGGTGGCGTTGGCGGTGGAGTCGATGTCGGCGGGAATCACCACGGCGGCGATGGGATCCGCTCCGGTGGCTTTGGCGTATTCGAACAGGCGGTGCGCGTCCTCAACCGGCGCGTCGAGGTTGAAGGACGTGAAATGATACAGTTCCGTGTCGGTCAGCGCGCCGGCATAGCGTCCCGACCGGTCGAACACAGCGATTGTCTCCACGTCGCTGCCCTTGTCGTTCAGGTAGGCGATTCCCACGGGCAGGGCTATCACAACAATCATCAGGATGGGAATGAAAATCGTCATCAGGATGAACGACTTGCGCCCCACCATCGACATGTATTCGCGAGCGATTATGAGTTTAAGATTTTTCATTGTTGTCGGTTTGAGGGGGTTCGGGTTGTTTTCCTTTAACTGTCTCAACAAAGATTTCGTGCATCGAGGGGAGGATTTCGCGGAAACCGCGCAGGTCGATGTTCTCGTTGAGCCATGTGATGGCCTCGCGTATGGTCACACCCGCGGCGAGGCGCACGCGTTTGGCGTCGGGTTGCTCGGCCGGCGGGGGCAAGATGCTGTATAGACTGTCGTTTGCGGGCAGGTCGGCGGGCGTTTCGATACCGATGATGTTCTTTTTGTGGCTTTGCCGGATTTGGTCGACACGTCCTTGCAGCACGGCCTCGGCGTGGTTGATGAGCGTGATGTGGTCGCAAATCGACTCGACGCTTTCCATGTTGTGGGTCGAGAACAGGATGGTGCTGCCCTCGTCGCGCAGGCCGAGGATTTCGGCTTTGAGCTGGTCGGCGTTGATGGGGTCGAAGCCCGAGAAGGGTTCGTCGAGGATGAGCAGTTTCGGCCGGTGGATCACTGTGGCGATGAACTGCACCTTCTGCTGCATACCCTTCGAGAGCGCCTCCACCTTTTTGTTGTGCCACTGCCGGAGGTCAAACCGGTCGAGCCAGCGGTATGTCTCGGCGAGGGCGTCAGCCTTGGTCATGCCTTTGAGGCGCGCGAGGTAAACGATGTGGTCGGCCACTTTCATTTTCTTGTACAGTCCGCGTTCTTCGGGCAGGTAGCCGATGTGTGCCACGTCGTGGTCGGTGATTTGGTGTCCGTCGAGCCACACCTCGCCGCTGTCGGGGCGTGTGATGCGGTTGATGATGCGGATGAGCGAGGTCTTGCCGGCGCCGTTGGGTCCGAGCAGACCGTATACAGAGCCTTGCGGCACGGTCATCGAAACGCCGTTGAGCGCCCGATGGCCGTCGTATTGCTTCACCACATTGCGAATGTCGATAAAGTTGTCCATACACGTTGAAAATTGAATAGGCAAAGTTATATATAAAACCCGGATTGGCCAAACATTGGCCGAAAGATTGATGATTAAACGCCCATCACACGAAGACAAGGCAGCCGGTGCAATCTGAACTGCGCTCGCACGCCCAAAGTGGGGTTAAAGAACTGCAACCTCTATCGAGGTAGCGCCGCCCACCTTCCCTCATCCCCACTTAGGCCGTACTCGCTTCGCTCGCACGCCCAAAGTGGGGTTAAAGAACTGTAACCTCTATCGAGGTTTTTTAGCACCGCCTGCCTTGTCGCTGTATCAGACACGGGAATAGCACCTCGATAGAGGTCCAATCTCTTTAGCCCCACTTTGGCGGAGCGAGCCTCAGCGAGCGAACGCCTAAGTGGGGATGGCGGAGATA
>CACYCT010000089.1 GCA_902772965.1 uncultured Bacteroidales bacterium
CATGCTCATCACACCCGAGCAGCGCATGCTGGCACCCCTATTACCAACCCAAGCCTGATTTGGGTGTCCCATTGTCGAAGTCAGGACAAAAGACAGATGATTGGTCAACGGATACGCCCGCAAGAACGTGCCCCGAAGTGAAACTTTCGCTTTGTCCCCGTTGTTCATGTTGTCGAGGACAAGGATTACGACAACGGGGACAACCAAGACAACTTTTCACCTTAACCGATTACGGATCATGTCTTTATGTTCTACGTCTTTATGGCAAAATAACCGGTTACGGCGATAAGCGGAATATGTTCAGTGATTCCGTGTCAATCTATTTCGGGCAAGGGCATTATCGCTGACTGGTTTCTTTTACGACGCTTTAAGCGAAAAATTCCGGACAAGCGTTTTTTTCCGTCGCGGCATAAAATAGTCCGGCCTTCGGTACGTTATATTATTTAAGGGAAATACTCCCCCTCTATCAGGGAAAATCCCCCCTAACATCTCGACTGTCTATGAAAATCAAACGACATATACTGCTCCTGCTCGCCGTAGTGACGCTGACACTGTCGGCCGTGGAGCAAGTCAAAATCACCGGAAAGGTCTACGACGCATCCGGACAACCCATCGAGTTCGCTACCGTGCGGATTCCCGGAACAAACCTCGGCGTGAACACCAACGAGAAAGGACTCTACGAAATCAGCGTCCCGCCGGCCGACACCATATACGTAGAGTTCACCTGCATCGGGTACAGCACCGTCAAACGGCAGCTGATCAAGCCCACGGGAACAGTCACACTCAGCCCAAAACTCTACGAGAAGACCCTCGAACTGGCTGAAGTGCAGGTGACAGAGTACAAAAAGCAGACCAACACCATGCAGCAACTCGACGTGAGCCAGATGAACCTCACCCCGAGCATGAGCGGCAACGCCGTCGAGAACGTGCTCACCACCATGGCCGGAGTGAGCTCGAAAAACGAGATGTCGTCGCAATACATGGTCCGCGGCGGAAGTTACGACGAGAACAGCGTATACATCAACGGAATAGAGATCTACCGCCCCCAACTCATCAGCAGCGGGCAGCAGGAGGGACTGAGCATCATCAACGGCGACATGGTGCAGAAGGTGGAGTTCTCCACCGGCGGATTCAACGCCGAGTACGCCGACCGGATGTCGTCCGTGCTCGACATCACCTACCGCGACCCGCAAGCATTCGAGGGTGCCGTATCCGCCTCGCTCCAGGGAGCCACACTCATGCTCGGACAAGGCTCGAAACGATTCTCGCAAATCCACGGCCTGCGATACAAGCGGAACACACTCATGGTGGGCTCACTCGAATCGAAAGGCGAATACGACCCGCAATACTTCGACTACCAGACATTCATGACCTTCAAGCCGTCGAGCAAACTCACGTTCTCACTGCTCGGCAACATCTCGCTGAACAACTACCGCTTCGTGCCCGTCAACCGGGAGACAAGTTTCGGAACCTCGGCCGACGCCAAGTCGTTCAAAGTCTACTTCGACGGACATGAGAAAGACAAGTTCTACACCTACTTCGGCGCACTCTCGGCCAACTACCGCCTCAACAAATCCGTCGACTTCACCCTCCAAGCCTCGGGATACCAGACCAGCGAACTCGTCAGCTACGACATCCACGGCGAATACTGGCTCGACGAGGCCGGAACAACCGGCGAAGGAGGAGTAGGCGGAGAACTCGGCGTCGGAAAATACCACGAGCACGCACGAAACCGGCTTAAACTCAACGTGTTCGACCTCGCACTGAAAGGACACGTCGGAATCGGATACAACAACATCGGATACGGCATCAGCCTCAAACGAGAAAACATCTACGACCGCTCCCGCGAATGGCAATGGCGAGACTCAGCCGGATACTCCCTACCCCACATCCCCAACGAAGTAAACGTCATCTACAGCCAAACCTCATCACACGACCTGAGCACCACACGATTCGCCTTCTACGTCCAGGACACCTTCAAGGCCATGACCTCAAAAGGACTGTTCACAATCAACGGAGGCATCCGCCTGAGCCACTGGGACTTCAACAAGGAAACCATCGTCTCGCCCCGATTCAGCCTCGGATTCGTGCCCGAGCGCAACAACCGCCTCTCCCTGCGCCTCGCCGGCGGACTTTACTACCAAGCCCCCTTCTACAAGGAATACCGCATGGAAACCGTCGACTCCATCGGAAACCACTACATCGCACTCAACCGGAACATCAAATCACAACGATCCATACAAGCCATCCTCGGAGGAGACTACACCTTCCGAGCACTCAACCGGCCATTCAAACTCACCGCCGAACTGTACTACAAAAACCTCGCCAACCTCATTCCCTACGAAGTGGACAACCTCAAAATGGTCTACTCCGGCCTGAACAAGTCGAAAGGCTACGCCGCCGGAATCGACCTCAAACTGTTCGGACAATTCGTCGAGGGAACCGACTCGTGGATCTCCATCTCACTGATGAAGACACAAGAAGAACTCAACGGAAAGAAAGTGCCGCGACCCACCGACCAGCGATACGCGCTCGCCATCTTCTTCACCGACTACTTCCCCGCCGTGCCCCGACTCAAATTCAGCCTCAAAGGAATCATCTCCGACGGACTCCCCACAACCTCACCCCGCATGACACGCGACATCGCATACTTCCGACAACCCGCCTACAAACGCGTCGACATCGGACTGAGCTTCATGCTCGTCGGACCCGAACACCGGCCAACAACCGGACTGCTCAGCCACTTCAAATCCATCTGGCTCGGAGTGGACCTGTTCAACATCTTCGACATCAGCAACGTGAGCAGCTACTACTGGGTAACCGACGTGAACAACATCCAATACGCCGTGCCCAACTACCTCACACGCAGGCAAATCAACGCCCGACTCCAACTCACCTTCTGAACCCCAAGCAGCACACCCGTTGCCCACGCGAAAACTTTTTCCTAACTTTGTACCGAAATAACCAACCAAAATATCACAAACCATTATGGCAAAACCTTACGTAATCGGCATCGACATGGGCGGCACCAACACCGCCTTCGGAATCGTTGACGCGCGCGGAAACGTCATCGCATCCGACTCCATCAAAACCGCCAAACACGCCAACTTCGACGACTACGTCGAAGAACTGCACACCGAAATCACACGCATCATCAAATCCGTCGACGCCGAAGACAAAATCAACGGCATCGGCATCGGAGCACCCAACGCCAACTACTACACCGGCGTAATCGAGGAAGGCGTCAACCTGCCCTGGCCCACACCCATACCCCTGGCCGACAAAATCACACAACGATTCGGAATACCCTGCATCATCACCAACGACGCCAACGCAGCAGCCATCGGAGAGATGACCTACGGCGCCGCACGCGGAATGAGAGACTTCATCATGATCACACTCGGCACCGGCGTGGGCAGCGGAATTGTCATCAACGGACAACTCGTGTACGGACACGACGGCTTCGCCGGAGAACTCGGACACGTCATCATGAAACGCAACAACGGACGCACCTGCGGCTGCGGACGCACAGGCTGCCTCGAGGCATACTGCTCAGCCACAGGCGTGGCCCGAACCGCACGCGAATTCCTCGAGATACGCTCCGACGAGTCCAAACTCCGCGAGCTCGACACCGACACCATCACCTCCAAAGACGTCTTCGACGCCGCCATGGCCGGCGACAAACTCGCCAAAGAAATCTTCGACTACACCGGCACCATCCTCGGCGAGGCCCTTGCCGACTTCACCGCCTTCAGCAGTCCCGAGGCCTTCATCATCTTCGGCGGCCTGGCCAAGAGCGGCGAGTTGATCATGCGCCCCATCCGCGAAGCCTTCGACAAGAACGTGCTGCCCATCTTCCGCGGAAAAGCCAAGATCATCTTCAGCGAGATGAAAGAGGCCGACGCCGCCATCCTCGGCGCCTCCGCCCTCGGCTGGGAAGTCAAGGAACAAGCCTGACAACGCCACACACTCGCACGACAAACAAACCACCCTCGGGTTATCTCCAAACTAATGGAAACCCGAGGGTGGTTTTGATAGTAATTTCTTCGTCCGACTTGTCCGGTCCCACATCTGCTGAGGCAGCACATGTGTCGACCGATGAAGAATTGTATTCTCTGAAAATTCCATCTCAGACCTGAGATGGAATTTTCAGAGAATAACGGATGACTTACTTCTTCAGTATGATATTGATCAACTCGTTCAAATCAGCCACATCGATATTGTTGTCCTTCGTAATGTAAGCGCGACGGCCATACTTATCTGCGCTATCACGGCCTAACATGATATTGAGCAAAGTATTCATGTCTGCCACATCAACCGTTTTGTCGGCGTTGATGTCACCTACATTAGCCGGATTGATATCTGTGACTGTTTCTGTCAGTTCAACACGTTCACCCGCAGCGTTACTACTTTCGTGGGCTCCGACAATATTGGTCAGTTTCATTGACGCTGAACCTTTGAATGTTGAAGAAGCTTTGACTGTGAGAGTAAGCAAGGTGCCTGTATTTCCATTTATCACGCGCGAAGACATTGAACTCAACCACAATCGTGTCGCTCCGTTTTCAAGCACATTGGTGCTTAGCGTGTGGTTGCGGCAGCGGGTTGTACGCTCAACACTTGCCAGAGACAGACCTGCGGGAAGTTCCACATCGAGTTGCATACCCGAGTAAGTGAGCGAGTTGTTGAGTTCCACTTGAAGTGTCGTGGATTCTCCAGCAGCGAGATCAAAGTCTTCGATAGTAAGATTATCGGTAGTTGAATTGGCTTTCCGAGGTGCTTTGATGGGTTGACTTGCACCGATTCCGGGAGCGAAGGTTCCACCGGAAGCTTTACCGAGACCGATATTTGTGATGCCGGACAAATCGTTCACGTCCACTGTTCCATTAACATCTACGTCAGCTGCACGGAAGAAGAACGGGAATGGTTCTTTGAAAAGGATATGGTTGGCTGTGGTAAGGAAGTCGGCCACATCAACGTGACTGTCACCGTTAGCATCGCCTAACATATAGGGCTGCAGACCGATAGTGACCTCTACATCGGCGGGTTTCAGGCGCTGGCCATCGACCGTCGACAGTGTGATATTGCGCAGGGCGAGCATGTATGTGCCCTCTTCAAGATTCTTATCCGCTTTTAGGTGGATGTAGTAGAGTGTTCCCATATTGCTCTTGAATGGCTGCTGGGTGATGGAAGCGGCCAAAATCTGCATAAAGTCTTGGCGTTGTGTGCAGGTGATTTCGTGGTCGACCGCACGGTCGCTCAAGTAGATGTTGTATTCACCATATTCGTCAAGGGCAACATTGATACCTCCCGTCAGGCGGAGTTCACATTGTATGGCGGTAATCTTCTCAGAGTTGGTCATCGCGATAGGAACAATAACCTCGTTACCCATAACGATGGTCACCGGTTCGGCACTGAGGTAGTTACCATCAGCGACCGGAACAGTAACACGGCAAGTCGCGGTCACGCCGCTGCCATCTGTGGCGGTAGCGGTAATGATGGCGGTTCCGGTGCGCAATGCGGTTACAACACCATTGGCGTCAACACTCACCACACTCTCATTATTGCTCGCCCACGACAGTGCTTTTATTGTTGCTCCGGTGGGGGCCACTGTCGCGTGAATCGTGTCGGTGTTGTCGAGATAGAGCGTCATTTCCGTCTTGTCGAGCGTGATGGCAGTGATAAACAAGGGCATCACCGTCACCACACAAGAGTCTTTTTTACCACTTCCGTCGGTGGCTATGGCCGAAATGGTGGCTTGTCCCAAACTTAGGGCTTGCACAAGGCCGTTGTTGTCAACCGAAGCAATGTTGGGGGCACTGCTCTGCCAGGTGAGTTTCTTGTTGGCGGCGTTATCGGGAAGGATGGTGGCTGTGAGTTGAAGATTTGATCCAATAGTAACTTGGGAAGCGTGTTGATTAAGTTCAACAGTTTTCACCTTTATCGAACCCACACTAACGGCGCAGGTCGCGCTCAGTCCGGATCCGTCAACGGTGGTCGCCGTAATCGTGGCCTGACCTAATCCTACGGCTTTGACGTTTCCGTTGGTGTCAACAGTTGCCACAGCAGTGTTGGTTGAAGCCCAGTTAACACCCTTGTTGGTTGTGTTCTCGGGCAGAACAGTGGCGGTGATACGAGCGGTTTCACCCTGTTCCAGATTGAGTGTTGTCTTATCGAGTGTAATCTCAGTGGCGACAACGGG
>CACYCT010000090.1 GCA_902772965.1 uncultured Bacteroidales bacterium
GGCGGAGAGAGAGGGATTCGAACCCCCGGTGCATTGCTGCACGCCGGTTTTCAAGACCGGTGTAATCGACCACTCTACCATCTCTCCATGTCTTGTGGCCAAAAAGCGGTGCAAAATTAATACTTTTTCCGCAATTGGCAATGCGTGAATGAACAAAAAAATTTAGAGAACCCGTATTAGCAGATTCTCTAAATTCTCTAATCATCTAATTTTCAGAGCAGTTCCACGGAGCGTTGCAGGAATCGGTCGAGGGCCTCACCTCGAAGCAGTCCGTTGCCGAGCAGGGCGATGTCGATGAGTTGGCTCACGCGAGGTTCCGAGGCGGCGTAGGTGGCGATAACTGTTTGCTTTTGTTCACGGAGTTGACGGGCTTTCTGCTCGTTGTCGCTGAGGTCTTTCTTCTTATCTTCGGGTAGGGGAGTGTCGTCTTTCTCGAGATTATGCAGGGCGTTGATCACGTTCTGTGTGGCGGTGATTTCCTGCTCGATGGGTTCGAGTTCGGCGTGTGTGGCTTGCGCGGCCTGCTCGATGAGTTGTTTCACGAGGGGATGTGACGTGTTCAGCGTGAGGTTGTAACTGTCGGGCATCTCGCCGTAGAAACTCATTCCGGGCTGGAACTGTGCCATCTCCTTCATTCGGCGCATATACTCGCTTTGGGTGAGCACCACCGGTTTTGCGTCAGGACTGAGGGCGGCGAGGTCGACGGTGAAGTAGGTCTTCTCGGTTTTAGGAAGTTGAGATTGGAACATGGCGGTAGCCACATCGCGCTCGGTTTGAGTCAGGTCTACCTCGGCGGGAGAGTCTTCTTTGGCGATAAGGCGGTCGACCACGTCGCTGTCAACGCGCACAAAGCGTGTCTTCTCATTCTTCTGCTCAAGCATTCCCATGAATGGCACGTCGAGTTGTCCGCCCATCAGGAGCACGTCGTAACCCTTGTCGGTTGCGGCTTTGATGTAGGTGTACTGCGCTTCTTTGTCGGTTGCATAGAGGTAAACGAGGTTTCCGTCTTTATCGGTTTGAGTAGGTTCAATCAGGGCTTTGTAATCTTCGAGGTGGAAGAATTTACCCGAAGTGCTCTCGAGTAGGGCGAACTTCATCGCCTGCTCGGCGAATTTCTCGTCGGAGAGCATGCCGTACTCGATAAAAATCTTGATGTCGTTCCACTTCTGCTCGAAGCCTGTGGGGTCGTCTTTGGCGATTTCCTCAAGACGCGAGGCGACTTTCTTGGTAATGTAAGTGGAAATTTTCTTCACGTTCCGGTCGGCTTGAAGATAACTGCGCGAAACGTTGAGCGGGATGTCGGGCGAGTCGATCACACCTTGCAGAAGCATCATGAACTCCGGCACCACGCCCTCAACCGAGTCGGTTACAAACACTTGATTGCAATAGAGTTGGATGCGGTCTTTTCGGATGTCGAGGTTGTTCTTGATTTTCGGGAAGTAGAGTATTCCGGTAAGGGTGAAGGGATAGTCCACATTGAGGTGTATCCAAAACAGGGGATCTTCCTGGGCAGGTTGTATGGCCCGGTAGAAGTTGAGATAGTCTTCATCGGTGAGGTCTGCGGGTTTACGCGTCCAGAGAGGCTCTACGGAGTTGACGATGTGATCGGCTTCGGTGTCGACGTATTGGCCGTCTTTCCACTCCTGTTCTTTTCCGAACACAATGGGCACGGGCAGGAAACGGCAGTACTTGCCGAGAAGTTGCGAGATACGCGCCTTTTCAAGGTATTCTTTCTCGTCTTCAGAGATGTGAAGAATGATATCCGTTCCGCGCTCGGCTTTGTCACACTCGTCCATTTCGAACTCGGGTGATCCGTCGCAAGTCCAGCACACGCCTTTGGCGTCGGGACGGTAAGAGCGTGTGCGGATTTCCACCTTGTCGGCAACCATAAACGCGGAGTAGAATCCGAGACCGAAGTGGCCGATGATTGCGCCGGCGTCTTTGTATTTGCTGAGGAACTCTTCAGCGCCGGAGAAAGCGATTTGATTGATGTACTTATCAATTTCCTCGGCGGTCATTCCGATACCGGCATCGCTCACTGTGAGCGTTCCGGCGTCTTTGTCAAGCGTGACGGTGACACGCAGGTCGTCGGTTGTTCCTTCGAACTCGCCCGCGAGAGCGAGGGTTTTTAGTTTTTGAGTGGCGTCCACGGCGTTGGAAACCAGTTCACGCAGGAAGATTTCATGGTCGCTGTAGAGGAATTGTTTGATAACGGGGAAGATGTTGTTGGTTGTTACCCCGATAGTGCCTTTTGCCATAGTATCTTATAAGTTTTCGGTTGTGTTTTTTCGGATAGATGTGGTGATTTTTCTGTCGCTGTCGGCATCGACCACGATGGTGTCGCCGGCGGTGGCCTCTCCGCGCAGGAGCATGTCGCTCAGGGGGTCTTCAATGTCGGCTTGGATGGCGCGCTTGAGTGGACGGGCACCGTATTGGATGTCGAATCCGTGGTCGGCCACAACATCTTTTGCGGCATCGGTAATCTCAAGCGTGAGGCCGGATTCCGCCACGCGTTGGTGGAACGAAGTCAGTTCGATGTCGATAATGAGTTTGATGTCATCGCGGGTGAGGGGCGAGAATGTGATGATATCGTCAACGCGGTTGAGGAACTCGGGCGAGAATTGCCGGTTGAGCGCCTTGCGGATCACGGCGTCGCTTTTCTCGGCCGAAATCTCACCTGTGTTGAATCCCACGCCGGCACCGAAGTCTTTCAACTCGCGCGTACCGATGTTTGAGGTCATGATGATGATGGTGTTTTTAAAATCCACCTTACGCCCCAGACTATCTGTCAGACAGCCCTCATCGAGCACTTGCAGCAGGAGGTTGAATACGTCGGGGTGAGCCTTTTCCACCTCGTCGAGGAGTACCACCGAGTAGGGACGGCGGCGTACTTTCTCGGTCAGTTGTCCGCCCTCCTCATAGCCAACATAGCCCGGAGGCGCACCCACAAGGCGCGAGACATTGAACTTCTCCATGTATTCGCTCATATCGATGCGGATCAACGCGTCCTGACTGTTGAAAAGGAACTCAGCCAGTCGTTTGGCAAGCAGGGTTTTACCCACACCGGTGGGGCCGAGGAACATGAACGAGCCGATGGGTCGCTTGGGGTCGCGCAGTCCGGCCCGGTTACGCCGAATGGCGCGTGAGATGGCCTCAATGGCGCGTTGCTGACCGATAATCTGGCGGTTCAACTCCTCGTTCATTCCCAACAAACGAATACCCTCGCTTTGGGCGATTCGTTGCACGGGCACTCCGGTAATCAGCGCCACGGCTTCGGCCACATCTTGGGCATCAACCGTTTCGCGATGAGCGTCAAGTTCTTTCTGCCACCGTTCTTGGGCGTATTGGAGTTCGAGGCGGAGGCGCTCTTGCTCGTCGCGATAGCCGGCGGCGCCTTCAAAGTTCTGCGCTTGAACGCACAACGACTTATTGGCCTGAGCCTGGGCGATTCGCTCTTCAATTTCCTCTATTTCCTTGGGGGTGTCGATTTTACTGATATGTACCCGCGAACCGGCTTCATCCATCGCATCAATGGCTTTGTCGGGGAACGAACGGTCGCTGATATATCGGTCGGCCAGCGACACGCATGCCTGCAGCGCGGCCTCGGTGTAGGTCACACCGTGGTGTTTCTCGTATGCGTCTTTTACAATGTGCAGAATATTGAGGGTTTCTTCGGCCGAGGGAGGGCTGACAATGAGTTTCTGGAATCGGCGTTCAAGCGCGCCGTCTTTCTCTATGCTCTTACGATACTCGTCGAGTGTGGTGGCGCCAATTACCTGAAACTCTCCGCGTGCCAAGGCGGGTTTGAGCAAATTGGCCGCATCCATCGAACCCGACGCGTTGCCTGCTCCCACGATGTTGTGAATCTCATCGATAAACAAAATCACATCGGGGTTGTCGACAGCTTCGTCGATGATGGCTTTGAGGCGCTCTTCAAATTGCCCGCGATATTTTGTTCCGGCTACAACGGCAGCCATATCGAGCGAGACGATTCGACGGTCCAACAGCGTGCGAGCCACTTTACGCTCCACGATTCGGCGCGCAAGCCCTTCGATGATGGCCGTTTTACCGACTCCGGGTTCGCCAATGAGTACAGGGTTGTTCTTTTTACGGCGTGTGAGGATTTGCGATAAACGCTCAATTTCTGTCTCGCGGCCCACCATCGGGTCAAGTTTACCTTCAGCGGCCAGACGGGTGATGTCACGTCCGAATTTATCGATGATAGGAGTGGGTGACGTTTTGTCACCTTTGCTGACATTGCGTCGTTGTGTGCGTTTTTCAGATGACCCTGACGACGACTTGTCGCCTCCGTCTTCGGGCAGGTCGTCATCTTCGTCTTCTTGGGCGTATCCTGCCGTGAAAGGCTTGATTTGCTCTGCCCAATAGGGCGCGGAGGTCAAGAGGGAGTTATGTTTATGTTTGTTCATATTCGATTTTGTGTGCTTGTGTTTTCCTATAGAAAGGCAAACCTCGTGCCGTAATCTGTCGTGCCGACAAATTGTCATTGTCAGAAGAGTCTACCCACTTGCCCGGAGTTGTTCCCGCGAAGACGATACAGTTTCTTGCGTTTTTCTTGGAATTGCTCTATTTCGGGCATACTGTCGAGTAATTTGCGCAGTCGAGGTGCAGTCCAACCTAATTGGGTGATTTTCAATATATCAGCGGCTGATTTCGGTCCGGTTTCAAGCGCTTTGCCGATACGTTGTTCGGGTGAGATGTGCGGCGACGGGGATTCCATGGCATTTCCGTCCATGTCCACAGGCGTTCCTCCGAGGTCGATAAGGGCTTGATTGGCATTGTCCTCACCTTTCTGTGGCTGGCGGACAAAGACGGGGTAGCCGGCGTTGATTCCCTGGTTAGCGCCTTCCCATGTGCCACCGTTGTCGTTACTTTGAGCGACAAAGATTCGTTCCGAGAGTGCATAGATAAAACCGTTGCGCATCATGGCCAAGCCGGAGTTCCATGGGGCATCTGGGCGGAAAGTGCTTATCGCAAGCAGGTTACCGCGGGTGAAATGGCGATAGTTTTCGCGGTATCCACTGCCATAGGTGGTGATGCCTTGCGGAAGTACTATAATGCTCCGGCCATCTGCTTCAAGAGCCGACATGAGTGCTTGATTGTCGACACCCTTAGCGCCTCCACTGACGATTACCCGACCTTGTTCCACTTCGCGCCGGGCCACGCGGGCGGTGAACTCCAGCGAAATTTCTGTTGCGTTTCGCGCGCCGACAATGCCTGTGGTTGGCTGCCGGAGCAAATCTATATTTCCCTTCGCGAATAGCGTGATGGGCGCCCGGTTTTCAAGGCTCTTGAGCATTTGCGGCGGATAATCTGGCGAGATGAAGGGAATGATGCGGTAGCCTTGATTGAGCAGGTCCTCAACCATAAAAGACACGTTGGTAAGTCGGCTGCGCACCTCAGAGAAAATCTCGGTTTCCTGTTCGGTAAGTCCTAACTCAGGCCACAATCCGGAGTTGTCGAAGAGAGTAATTATCGGATTATCCGGCTCTCGCTCCGCGCAAGCAAGATAGAGTTCGGTTTTACGCCGCGTGTATACCCGGTTAATCAGAGCCAGGGCAGTCCAATATGTAAGTTCTTGATTTATCATTCGGTTACTCCAACGGTTTTGGCGATTACAAGTGGAACAACGTAGTCGGCTCCGGCGCGCGTGAGTGTGCGGCCTACTTCTTTCAGTGTTTCACCGCTGTCACAAATATCGTCTATCAACAAAACGGTTTTACCCGTAAGATCATAGTCAACCTGGAATGCGCCCTCAACATTCCGCATTTTTCCGTAGCGGTTCACAAAATTCTTTTGTTCTTGTGTTTCCCGTATCTTGACCACAGCGTGACTGATAGGCACGCCGATAGCGGCGGCCACGCGCTCAGCCAAGTGTTGTACCAACGACCCCGAACGCGTAGGTGGAACATACACCACCAGATCAAAACGCGTTGTAGTATACTTATGCCTGATCACCCGCACCATTGCCTCAACCAACGTGTCAGGAAAGTCCCCGCCGGAGCGGTATTTGCAGCGGTGAATGGTTCCTCCGACGTCAGACAGACTGTAGTAAGCCGTTGCGAAACCATTTGTGAGGTGTGAACGGGCGCGAAGCGCGGGTAAAAGGTCTCTTAGCGCGGAGAAAACCGCCGAATCGAAATCGGCCGATCGAAGCGGTGAGCCATAGCGACCAAGAACCTCTGTCCCCAATCTCACTTCCACCAGACCGGGCAAAGGGCAACAGATGGCGACGCGCTTTCGTGTGTCATCGTTAAGGGAGATCAGTTTCCATTTATTCTCACACAACGAGAGTTCGGGCAGGAAAGTTTGCTGGAACACAGTTAGGGCGTCCCTCACCGAAAGCGCCTCGGCATCAATACTGAGTTGGGGCAGGGTGGTGTTGTCACAGTTGGTGAACTCGGTTTGCCCGGCGCTGTCGAGGAATCGGCAGAGGTATCGCATACGTGGCTCGGTGGTGTAGACGTATTGCTCCATGTCCCGCAGTTCTTTCAGTCGCCGCTGACGAATCTCTTCAAACGAGGAAGCGTCCAATTCCGGCGCTCCGAATTGATACTCAAGATGTCTCACCCCGTCATAAACCACTTCCTTAGCGATTCCTTGCTCAATAAGGTCGGATTTTATGATACGCAGCTGCGGTCGCTTCAAGTTGGCATTGATAATCAGTTTGACTTCGGGAAGAGGTTCATCCTTAATCAGTTCAATTACGCGCTCATATTTCTGTATTGACGGACGCGCGTTTTCAATAAACGATTTGGGAATACGCAGGTCATATGCCTCAGGGGGATTTCCAACCGGAGAATCGTTGAAGAAAAGAATGATTTCGGTAGGGTTTCCATCGCGTCCGCCACGCCCGATTTCCTGATAGTAATGAATGGGTGATTGCGGAATTTGCGTATGTATAACGAATCGTATATCAGGTTTATCAATACCCATACCTAAAGCGTTGGTTGAAACAACACACTTGTATCGGTTCTCAATCAAGCCTTGCTCGACGGCGATTCTTTGTTCGGGATCCAATCCGGCGTTATATGTAATGGCGTTGACACCGCATTGTTTAAGCCAATTCGTGTACAGTTCGGTGTCGAGGCGCGTTCCGGTGTAGATAACGCCTGTGCCGGGTAATTGGGCAATGTGCGCCCCGAGCCATAGAAATTTCTCGTCTTCGTGCGTAACGCGGATTACACGCATGCGGAAATTAGGTCGGTTTAACGGCCCACGGAGGGTGCGAACTGTGCCGATTTGACGCTCAATGTCCTGCTGAACCATCAACGTGGCTGTAGCAGTAGTTGCGAGAATAGGCATGTGAACCGGCTGAGAGCGTACCAAGTCGACAATCCGACGGAAGTCAGGACGGAAATCGTGTCCCCAAGTGGAAATCGTATGCGCCTCATCGACAACAATCATCGAAATGCTCATCTGCTCTACAGCGCGCCGCCATTCCTTATTTTCTTGACGTTCAGGGGCGATATACAGAATCTTGACCTCTCCGGCTATCGCCCGATGAATCACGTCTTCGTTGTCTTCTTTCGACTGCTCCGAGTTGATAAAAGCGGCACTGATGCCACGCTGATTGAGCGACTTCACCTGGTCGCGCATCAGTGCGATCAGTGGAGAGAATACGATGGTGAGACCACTGAACACAATGGCGGGGAATTGGTAACACAACGATTTACCGAAGCCCGTGCGCTGAATCATCAGCACGCGTTCTCCGGCCAGAATCCGTGAAATGGCCTCCCACTGGTCGTCATAGAAGTGTGGAATGCCGAATCGCTGTTGCAGGATATGTTCCGCCTCGGTTCGATTCATCAGTTGTATATGCCTAAAAGCATGGCAAAGTTACATAAATTTTGCGGGATAGCCCTTATTTCGCGCTGATTTTCTTTGCGTTTGGGCGTTTATGAGAAATCGGGGCGACAATAATTCGGTAATTATTGCATGGGTCATTTCATTTTGAGGAGTAGTTCCTGCTTTTTTATTGAGAGCTGAATATTATCGTTACTCAATAGCAGGGCGATGTATTGAATATTATAGAGTGAGTCGAATGGCAGATAGAAGTCCGCAACGAAGTCACTGTTATCATCGTCGCGAGCTTGACGAACTATGCTTGACTTAAAATTGCCCCGATCGTCCACTTCAACCGTAAACTCGAATGGAGCGTTTTGTTGTAGGTGTTGACCAACGTCCCACCGATAAGAAACATTCGGGAACCCGGTAATCTCAGTCTTTACATTGGAGTAATTCTTTTCATGTACTTTTCTCTTAAACGCGTTCATGGCAGCGTCCATTTTATTCAATCCTTCGACAAAACTGGGCAGTGCGTCGGCCATGATGATAATGTCACCTGTCGAGTATGCAGAAGTAGGACACTCGATTTTTACATAGGACAACTCGCCATCTTCAATCATTGCCGATATATCCAGCGGGCGAGAAAATAGCTTAACCTTAAACGTGCCAAGAGGCACGGCCATGAAAGCGGCGTGCGATGCCGCCATGACTAACATAGCGGCAAAGAGTGTAATCAATCTTTTCATTTCTGTTGCTTTTTTAATTTGTCATTCTCAGCCACGAGGGTGTCAATGGCTTTTTGCTTTTCCTCGATAATTGACTGCATCTCGCCGATCGTGGCGATTAACTTGCCAATTCGCTCGTTCGACTGGTTGGCGATGTCTGACTTGTACATTGGCCCATCGCCCCGGAGCAGCCATTCAGATGACACGTTAGGGAAGTTGGCAAGTATGGCCTCGATGGTGTCGAGGCCAACTGCACGGCGACCAGTCATGTAATTGTTGAGTGTGGTGTACTTCACCCCACACGCTAATGCAAACGCCCGGCTTGTAAGGTTGCTTGCAATGATTAGCTCATTGATACGCTTCAAAATTTCCATATTCAAAACTTGTTTTTTGTATCGTCAAATGTGAACCAAAGTTAAAAATCCACACTTGACGATATTTTTCTTCAAAAATATTTGTTCATATCGTCATTTGGCGATACCTTTGCACCAACAAACAAACTACACCGCAAAAGTAGGCAATTTGTTTGATATAACAACTAAGTTTCACTACAAAAATTCAACTGCAATGAAAAGTTTACAAACTGAGGTGCTTGACACCATCGCAAAGTACAACGGCATCGAGTTGCCGGACATGAACGAGGCAGATGTGCGCGACTTGTGCGCCGCACTGCGTGAGTATGCCGATTGGCA
>CACYCT010000091.1 GCA_902772965.1 uncultured Bacteroidales bacterium
GTGTCGCAAGAAACAGACCCACGGTTGGGTCATATATTGTTGATAATCTGCGTTCTGTCTCTGTAACGGACACACTCCTCCGTCGCTTTGCGACACCTCCCCTAACTTAGGGGAGGAACCGCTAACGCGGTGTAATCTACTGAGCATAAGGCGAATAGTTTTTGTTTAAAGTTAGAGGGGATGCCGCGAAGCGGCGGGGGCGTGTGTTTGATACAAGCAGTCTTGCGCGACTGTCCGATACGGTCAAAACAGGTTGATCGTATATCACCCATCACTGCCCGAATTCGAAGATGTCAAGTAACTAAATAACCGGAATGTGAACCGCACAAAAAAACCGCTCTCGATTAGGGGAGGCGGCATCAGGGTGTGTCAAATACGCGGGAGTATTATTTCACCACGACTTTTCTTGACCACTGTCCGGCAAGTTTCACCACATAGAACCCGCGGGGCACCTCGACACTCACGCTTGTTCCGGCAGAGACTCTCACCGTGCGCATCAACTGACCGGTAATCGAATAGATACTGAACACGGCATCTGACTGCGCGGCCGTGAGCGTGATTCTGCCTTGCTCACCGGCGGCATTCGCCGAAGAGGCTTGAATCTCAATACGTTGCTGCGCCTGACCATCGGGCCAGGGATTCACGGCTGCCGCACTCAGGGCGACCGAAATGAGCAATATGCTGAGGGCACGTTTCATAATTCAGCGGCAAATATACAACTTTTTTTGCGTTCGTGGTGATGTTCAGGCAATTTTTTTGATTTTTTCACGTTAAGCGCGCGATATCTGCCTGTCCCGCGATTGTGACGAAGGCGCGTGAAGTACCGCCAAACCGGCTTGAGCAATTTATTTCGCCCACTTTTTTCCCGGAATCCTAATGCGCGAATACCACTGAAAACAATAGTAGTTAACAAACCTTAACGCAATACTTGAGATTTGTATGCGCAGATTTTTTTAAATTTGCAGTCGTGAGTTAAAAAATACATAAATATTAATTATACAACCCATTAATCCAAACCCAAAAAATGAAGAAAAAGCTACGCACCTTGCTGCTGAGTGCCCTGCTTCTGTGCGGCCTCGCGGCGCAAGCGGCCGACGTCACTGTCGTGCTTGAAGAAAACTTCGACGCTTTTACCGAAGGAAGCGAATCCGCTCCCGCAACCGTCGACATCAGCTCCTATTCCTCCAACAAACTGCGCAACACACTCTCCGGATGGTCCGGATCGAAAGTGTACGAGGCAGGCGGTTGCCTTAAAATCGGCTCCTCCGGTAACCTCAGAACCGCAACAACCGACATGTCCTCCAACGGCGGAAACCTCCGCATCACCTTCCGCGTGAAATCGCTTGACACCGTCGGCGCCGTTGACGTCCAACTCGGTTACAACACCGCCAACACGTTCTATCTCTACGACAACAACTGGACTGAGATTGAACTCATCCTCGCCGGCGGACGCTCCTCGTCCTACCTCACCTTCAAACCCAACTTCGTCGTTGAGGGCATTCTGATTGATGACCTGAAGGTGGAGACCAGCACCGACTTCCTCGCCGCACCCGTGGCCGACATTCCCACGCGCGCCGACGGAACCTCCTTCACCGCCATATGGAAATCCGTCAGCGGAGCAACCGGCTACCTGCTCAACGTGTTCACCCTTGACGCGACTGGCGCACGCCAGTACATCCTCCAGGACCAGGCCGTGACCGGAACTTCCTATTCCGTGACCGGACTTGACCCCACCAAGAAGCACTACTACACCGTGCGCGCCGTGCGCGACAACGTGATTTCGAAAGAGTCCGACGTTATTGAGGTGATCAAAGTCATCGCCTCGCTCGACGCGCCCGAAGCCCTTGAGGCCGAAGCCGTGAGCGCCAACGGTTTCACCGCCCGTTGGAACGCCGTTGACGACGCCACCCGCTACGAACTCAACGTGACACGCTTCGAGTGCCTCACCGAAGACGCAACCGTGAACATCATCGATGAGGACTTCTCACGCGTCACACAAGGCACACTCACCTCCGTCGCTTACGGTGCGACACGCGAGTACCTCGACTCCTACACCAAGCAACCCGGCTGGTACGGATACATGCACTGCCTCGCCGCAGGTTACATGGGACTATTCCCCTACGGTTCCCCCGCAACTCTTACCACTCCCGAACTCGACCTGAGCGCCAACAACGGACAGTTCACCGTCAAGGCCAATATGGCCTCGCGCAACTATAGCGGCGAAGTGGCCGGCGACACCATCATGGTCTACGTCTACGACGACGATACCGCCGTCGACTCCGTTAAAGTCACTCTTGAAGGACGGTTCACCGACTACGAACTCAACTTCGACTGCGGAACACCGCAAACCTACATCATGCTTTCCTATATCAACGGAACCAACAAGGGTTGGGTCGACAGTTTCGTTGTCAGCCAAGCGCTTAGCGCCGGTGATGTCGTGAGCACCCCCGTCGGAACTTACGATGCCGGAACCAACACCTCCTACACCCTTGAACTCCCCCTGAGTGAGGACATCATGTACACCTACAATGTTGTCGCCTACGCACCGACCGTAATCGCCTCCTACTACGGAAACTACGTTGACGAAATCGCTTCCGAGCCTTCCAACACCATCGAAGTTGTACTGCCGGTTACCGCCGTCGACCGCATCAGCGCCGGCAACTCCATCAAAGCCGTCAACGGTGGCCTGGACATCGCAACCACACAACCCACCGACGTGGCCGTGTACTCCATCGACGGACGCCTCGTGACCAACCGTCAAGTCAACGGCAACACCACCGTGAACCTGCCCGCGGGCATCTATGTGGTTAAAGCCGGACGTCAAACCGCAAAAGTTGTCATCCGATAATCCGCGACACAGACTATGAGAAAACTGATTGCCTCGGCAGTCGTTCTTACAAGCCTTTCGGCCTGGGCCGGTCCAATCGGACCGGTGCAGGCCGAGGCTATTGCTAAGGACTTCCTTGCCAAACAAACCCGTCTTTCGGCCGCAACCGCGGTGCAACGCGTCCAATCCAGGCGCGCCCGCCCGGCCGAGACCGCCACGCCACCGCTCTACTTCTTCAACATCGCCAACGGCGGCTACGCCATCGTTGCCGGCGACAGCAACGTGGCTAATCCCGTGCTCGGGTACGCCACTGCCGGATGCCTCGACCCCGACAACCTTCCGCCCGCCATGGAGGCGTGGTTGGACATGAACGCGCGTTACGTGCAGGCGCGCGCCACGCAAGCGCCGACGTCCATAGCGCAAACAGCCGAGTTTACGCCCGTCGAGCCCCTCTTGGGCAATATCTCGTGGGGGCAAAGCACACCCTTCAACGACCTCTGCCCGACCTACACCTCCGGCGGAACCACACGTCACTACTACGTGGGCTGCGTCGCAACCGCCGCCACGCAAATCATGCGCCTCCACCAATGGCCGCAACAGGGAACCGGAACAAAAACCATCACCGTTAACGGAACCGACATCACCGCCGACTTCGGCGCCACCACCTACGACTGGACCAACATGCTGCCCACATACGAGGGAGTGAGCGCAACCACAGCGCAACGCAACGCCGTGGCCACGCTCGCAGCCCACTTCGGTGTGGCCGTCAACATGGAATACCTCCCCGATGGCTCCGGCGCGCACTCGATGATGGTGCCCGGAGCCTTGCGCGACTTCTTCCGTTACGACCAAGCCACCACCATGCGTAAGCGCGACTATTACGACAGCCATGAATGGCTCCGGATCATCTCCGACGAACTCCATGCCGGACGGCCGGTGTACTACGCCGCCGGGAGCGAGGTGGGAAGTGCAGGTCACGCCTTCGTGTGCGACGGAATCGACGCCCAGGGGTATGTGCACATCAACTGGGGTTGGACCGGAAAAAGCGACGGTTACTTCCTCGTCAACCACCTCGACCCCGACGACCTCGGAATCGGTGGCGGACAGGGCGGATACAACCGCGACCAGGAAATCATTACCGGCATACAGCCTCCTACAGAAAACACCACGTTTGAACGACCGCTCTACAACGGCCTCAGTCTGAGACTGGTCACACAGTCGCCCGACAATTTCGGTATCATGGCCACCATCGAAAACTTCGACACCAAGCCATTCGCCGGACAAATCGGCCTCGCCGTGGTCAGAGACGGGCAAGTGCTTGACGTGCTCAAACACATCAACGCCAACATCAACGGTTTCGATGGAAAGCGGACCGGCCTGCTCGCCATGCAAACCATCTACGACATTCCCAAAACACTCTCCGCCACCGTTCCCGACGGCGACGCCCAAGTGTGGCTCGCCTTCCGCGAAGATGATCAGTCGGCATGGCAGCTTATGCGTTACTGCCGGGCGCGTGACAGCCGCAACAACCCCTACGTGGGATTCTTCAACACCACCATCGCCAACGGCAAAATCCAGACCCTGCTCGACACGCCCCAGCAACCCGACGTGACCCTGCTCAGCCCGCTCGCCCCGCAGGGGAAAATCTATCAGGGCGGAGCCGCGCTGTTCCCGATCACCCTGCGCAACAATAGTCCGGCCGTGAGGTTGAAGTCGGTCGTAATCCGATTCATCGACATCAACAACCCCGAACGCACCTACGACTACGAGAACACCACCTCGGTCTACGACGCCTCCACCGAAAACATCTCCCTGCTCATCAACCTCGCCGACACCATGCCCGCCGGACAATACCGGCTCGAGGCCTTCGAGAAAGGATTCCCCGAACAACGCTTCGACCAAACCGTGGAAACCGGTCCCGTTACCGTGCTACCCCCGAGCGAGGTGCCCGTGATGCGCCTCACGCAAGGCGTGCAGTGGCGGCGTGCTGACGGAACCGACCAAACCCGGCAGGGCGACAACGTCTACTTCGCCCTCAACACACGCAACTACGGCGCGTCGGGCAACGTGGGCGTGATCCTCAACCTCGTCAGCATCGAGGACTCAACCAAGCGGTATATCTACCAGCAGGCCAACGCCAACATCAACTCCGGCGACAACCGGACACTCACCTTCTACCGTAAAATGCCCGTCGACCCGGGACAATACCGCATCGCCGTCTCCTACGCCACCGACGACGGACGTATCACCGACGACGAACTCAACAGCCTCTACCGCGACACCATCAACATCGAGCCCGCCGACAACATCTATCTCGAGGCCGTCAGCATCGATCTGCCCGACTATGTCGTGAAAGGTGAGACGCTCACCGGATCGGTCACACTCCGCGCCAACGGCGACCACTCCGGAAACGTGTACGTGCGAATGAGGCAGTACACACTCACCAACGGCGGTATCCTCTTTATGGGCAACCGGCAAATCTCCGACGGTCAGGAAACCACCATCAACATCAACTCGCGCATCAACTTCGACATCGGACGCTACCTTATCCTCGTCGAAGTCCGGCGCGGCACCACCGAAGGGACTATCGGGAACTACCAGGCGTGCTACAAACTCATCGATGTTGTTGCCGAGCCTCCCGCACCACCCGTCACGGGTGACCTCAACGGCGACGGAAAGGCTGACGTGCAAGACCTCAACATCCTGCTCAACGTCATGCTCGGTCTCAGCGCCACACCCGAACAGATCTCACTCGCCGATCTGGACAAAAGCGCCTCGGTCGACGTGGCCGACATGAACATGCTCATCAACATCATTGTGGGGAAATAATCCCATTCCACACCACTTCATCAGCCTCCTTGTCGCGGAAACAAGGAGGCTGTTTCATAGCAAATACGTTAAGGTGGGTTCTATAAATTCCAGAAATGAATCAGATGGTTTCGGTCGGGTTGGGGCACCTGCCGGCATCTTTTGCTTCAACTTCTTGA
>CACYCT010000092.1 GCA_902772965.1 uncultured Bacteroidales bacterium
ACAGACAACAGCAGAATGCCCTATCTCACAAGAATTGGGTAAAGGGGCTTATGCGCTTGTTTTCAAGTTAAATGAAAGTGCCGTGCAAAAAAACAACCACCAACCGAAAATTCAACTTGGTATACTTATTTATGACTCATCCGCAAAACCAAACAAATGCAACGCTGAAAAGCGGAAGAAGTGTTTTTTCAATTTTTTTTGAAAATATGAGACATTTGTCTTAACTTTGCCGTACAATAACTTGGAAATATATTATAAACCATTAAAAAACAACCCACTATGAAGCGCATCATATTCCTGCTCGCCGCTTTATTCGTGTTCATCGGAACGGTTTCGGCGCAGACTCCCGACGACATCTACGGCGATCCCATTCGGGTGGAATCAAAAAAAGCCAAACTTGAGCAAAAGAAGAAAACCGAGATAAAAGACTCGCTGCTCTTCCTCGCCGCGCAGGACGCCATGCGACGGGGTCTGTGGGTGCTGCAGGCCGAAGTCGTGGACTTCCCCAGAAGCGCCTACACCGCGCACGCCCTTGACGGCGACCGCAACTTCGTGCTCTGCCAGGGAACCCAAGGAATTATCCAAACCGCCATCAGCATGGTACACCCCGGACTGAACGGAATGGGAGGCGTGACACTCGAAGGAAACATGTCGAATCTGAGTTTCTCCACCGACAGGGACAAAAACCTGCAGTTAACCTACAACATCGTGGGGTTGGACATCAACGCCGACATTGTTATAACGGTTTACGCCGGCTCGAACTTCGCGCAGGCCATGATTACCCCCATGATGGGCGGAGAGCCGATGACCATGAGAGGCAGAATCGTGCCGTATGTGCATGTGTTTGAGTAAGAGAAATTAAGGAAGTTAAGGTGGTTAAGGAGATTAATGACACTGAAACCACCTTAATTTCATTAAAAGCATTAATCCCCTTATTCTCCTTTCTTCTTTCGATACTCAAGTCGTGCTCGCTTCATTTGTTCTTTAATGCCACCAAACTTGAGAAAATTGTCTTTCAAACGCTCTATGTACTTGAACAGCAGATAGTCTTCCTGCTTAAGAAGAATAATGGCGATATTGGCGATAGTTTCATCTCGGCGTTGCTCAATCGCCTCACGATAGTATGCCGAATCATTGTGCTTCGCGCACACGATTCGGGCCTGAACAAATCTGTTATCGTCATCTTTCCATTGCTCCAGCCCACGCACGCGCAAATAATCTTCGTAATCAACAAGCAGTTCTTGAAAACTGGCCTTGGCCACATTGGTAAGTTTGATTTCTGATTCTTTCGAAGTTGTCGAGGCGGCGCAGCCTTCGGCAATGTTTTGTTTTCCGCTACGGGCAGCCTGAATCATTTGGTCTATAGTCCGATCTCCTTTGGATAGATATTGGTGCGCAAAATAAAAGGTGACATCATAGATGCATTCGGCCTTTTGATATATAATCAGAGATTTATAATGCCCCTTTTGAGGCAGGAAGTCGTCCATGTTCTTAAGGAGTTTAGGGAATTTTAAGGAAAATAGGGAGTTTAAGGGAATTAAGGGGCTTAAGGCAATTAGGGACTTTAAGGAGTTTAAGGCAATTAAGGAATTTAAGGTGATTGTTGTTGCCTTAACTTCATTAATATCCTTAACCACCTTAAATTCCTTAAATCCCTTAATCCTCAGTTGAGCATCAAGTTAATCATCAAGTTGAGGTCGGCGATGTCGACGGTGCCGCTGCGGTCAAGGTCGGCAAGCGGATTGTCCGCCTTGCCGATCATGACGTTGATCATCTCGTTCAGGTCGCTCACGTCGACTTTCGCGTCGCCGTTGAGGTCGCCCGGCGCGCTGTGCTTGCTGTAATGGCAGCGGATTTCTTTCAGATGCAATGTCTGCTCTCCCGCCTCGGCACCCTTGCTGGGCACGAATTTGAGTTCGCGAAAGGTAATCGGATATGCGCTCACGGCATCCACACCGCCGAACTCGCCGATGTCGAGCAGAATGGTGTGGTCCACATCCGGCTCAAAAGCCTCGCCGGCAGGGCTGTACTTGGTGTAATGCGTAGAGGTGAAGAAGTTGTTTCGCGCGTCGATTTGCAGGTATTCCATCGGAATGGTGGAGTTGAACACGAGGGCGATGGTGTCGGGCAGGGAGTAGAAGCGGATTTCCTTACGCAGTTGAATATACGGCGCGCGGTTGGAACTATATGTGTATGAAAGTGTTCCGTCTTCGGCAAGGACGAGGTTTTTCGCGCCGGAGCCTTTCAGGGTCCATTCTGTCCAGTTGTTCTCGTAGATATAGGGTGTGTCGCTGATTTCGATGTCCACTTGGCAGGAATCGGTCATCGGCCCGATGGCGCACCGGAGTGTGGTGGTTCCTGTGCGCAGTCCGCGAAGGGTACCGCGGTCGATGGCGGCGATGGTGGGGTCGTCAATGCTCCAGCCGAGTTTGGTGGCGTCGTAGGTGAAGGTTTTGTTCCCGACTGTGGCGGTCACTTCAACGGGGTACTCGCGGTCGTCAAGCACGATTACGGGTTTGACCATGATGGCCGGTTGTGCGGGCAGGGCGGTCACGAGTGTGTTGGCGGTCATGGATCCGAGTGTGGCGGTGAGCGGTGCCGTGACGTCGTTGCCCCCGAGGGTGAGGGCATCGCCTTCGGTGGTTCCGAGGGAGGGATCACACGAAAGTGTAACGCCTTTCACGTCTTTGCTCACCACTTCGCCGCGGGCGTTGTAACCCCAGATTTTGGGCACGTAGGTGGAATACACGGGCACGCTCGGGTGATAGTCCTCGAAACCGATGGAGGCGATCTGGTTGTCGACTTCTCCGGTTGCCACGAGCATCATTCCGCTGGCCACGGCGCGGGGCGTGCCCTCTGTGGTGGTGTTGATGATGGCGCCGTCGAGCATCATCTCGGCCGAGCCGCCGGCGTCGTAGTTCACCATCTCGGTCACGTCGGGGCACAGGCTTTTCAGAATCTGGCAGGCCACAGCCGTGGGGCAGCCGGCCGACTGGCCGTAGAGTTTACTTGTGCTCTTGTCGATCACAAGCATGTACAGGCGTGTGCCGTCGGCGTTGGTGCCGTAGCACGTGCGGGAGTACACCATCGAGTTGTACTCCTCGTTGGTGTTGCGGTTGGTGAGTTCACCGTTGTGCATGATGTAGGCGTTGCCTTCCACCATGTTCTCGATGTCGGGGAAGATTTGCTCGCGGTCGGGGTCATTGGTGCGCCACTGGCTCTCGACAGTGATTTCATCGCCGACGGCAAGGTTGGCCAACGCCTGCTTGTACGTCCCTGTGGCGGTGAAGCACGCGTCATAGTCGCCGAGGGTCTGCCGGTCGGCGTCGCGGACGATTTTCTCCACGGTGAAGGTCATCGGCTTGTTCACGCCCCAGCCCGATCCGGATTTGAACATGAGGTAGTAGTTGTCGGCGTCGTTGGTTCCGCGCTCGTTGTAGGCCACCCAGTTGTTCTCGAACTCGCGTGTGCGGGTATATCCCGGGTGCCAGAGTGCGAGGTCGTTGTTCAGGCATCGGCGGTTGATGTTGTAAAAGTCGAGCGTTCCGTTGATTTTGTCGCCGTAGAGTTTTCCGTACCACATGAACCGCCCTACGTAGGCGCGTCCGTCGCGTGTGATGGCTGTGGCTCCGGTGCGTGCCGGGCCGCCGTCCCACTGGTCGGCGGAGGTGTTGGTGTTGACATAGGTGGTGTCGTTCCGAACCACGCAACCGAGGGGCGTTCCGATGCCGTACTGGTTCAGTGGCGCGCCGCTGCCGCTGACAATCCAGAAGTTTGCGTTACATGCGGCGAAGGGCCGCTTGGTTGCGGTGGTTTGACGTTTGGCGGCATTGACCAGGGCTTCGGTTTTTCCGACGGTGTTCTGCCCGATGGTGGCCTCCACACGGATGCCGGGGTTGGTCAGGTCGGTTTCGAGGATGTACACGTTGAGGGGGTAGTCCGGCAGGCGTACAATCGTGTTGCGCACGCCGGGGCCTACCATGCGGTGGACAATCGTGTCGACGGCATACTGCTTGTCGTTGATCGTGATTTGCGCCTGAACTGCGGTTGCCGTTAGCAACACCGCGAGGCAGAAAAGTAAGTGTCGGTTCATAGTGGAGAAGATTTGGTTATGGGTGAGGTTAGTCTTTCTCGAGATAGGTGTAGCCGTACAGGCCCGAGCGGTAGTTTCGGATAAACTCGTTGCCCTCTTCGGCGGTGATGCGTTTGGCGCGGACTGAGTCGTTGACCCACGACTCCACGTTGCGCACCAACTGCTTGGGGCTGAACTGGACGTATTCGAGCACTTCGGCCACGGTTTCGCCGTCAATCACCTGATCGATCTCGTAGTGGTCCTTGTACACGTCGATGTGCACGGCGTTGGTGTCGCCGAACAGGTTGTGCATATCGCCGAGGATTTCCTGATAGGCGCCCACGAGGAACACGCCGAGGTAGTAGTGCTCGCCTTTTTTGAGGCGGTGAACGGGCAGATAATGGGCCACGCCCTGCTGGGAGATGAAGTTGGCGATTTTTCCGTCGCTGTCGCAGGTGATGTCTTGTATGGTGGCGATTCGGTCGGGTCGCTCGTTCAGCCGCGCGAGGGGAATCACGGGAAACACTTGGTCGATGGCCCACGAGTCGGGCAGCGACTGGAAGAGCGAGAAGTTGCAGAAGTATTTCTCCGGCAGCATTTTGGCCACGCTTTTCAGTTCATCGGGCGCGTGTTTCATCGTGGCGGCGATGGAGGCCACGTCGCGGGCCACGCTCCAGAAGAGTTTCTCCACCAGCGCGCGCGTTCGCAGGTCAATCAGGCCGAGGCTGAAGCGCTCGAGCGCCTCGTCGCGGATCTGCAGCGCGTCGTGCCAGTCCTCAAGCAGGCGTGCTTGGTTGATCTTGTCCCAAATCTCATAGAGGTCGCGCACGAGTTCGTTGTCGGTCTCGGTCACCACGTCGACATCGTCGTCCCAACTGGGCAGTCCGGCCGTCTCGAGCACGTCGAGCACGAGCACGGAATGGTGGGCCGTGAGCGAGCGTCCGCTCTCGTTGATGATGTTGGGATGGGGAAGGGAGTTCTTGTTGCACACGTCAACGAAGGTGTACACCGCGTCGTTGACATACTCCTGAACCGAATAGTTCATCGAGTAACCGCTGGCGCTGTTGCGCGTGCCGTCGTAGTCCACGCCGAGCCCGCCGCCGATGTCGACAAACTCCACGCTGTAGCCCAACCGGCACAGTTGCACATAGAACTGCGACGCCTCGCGAAGGGCAGTCTTGATGCGGCGGATTTTCGTGATCTGGCTGCCGATGTGGAAGTGAATCAGTTTCAGGCAGTCCATCATCTTGTTTTCGCGCAGGTAGTCGAGCGAAGAGAACAACTCGCTCGTGTTCAGGCCGAACTTGCTGTGGTCTCCCCCACTCTCTTCCCACTTTCCGCTGCCGCTGCTCGACAGTTTGATGCGCATTCCGATATTGGGTTTGATGCCCAATCGGCCGGCCACCTCGTTAATCAGTTCCAACTCGCCCGGCTTTTCCACCACGAGGAAAATGCGGCGACCCATCTTCTGGGCCAGCAGGGCGAGTTCAACGTAGCCGCGGTCTTTGTATCCATTGCAGATAATCAGCGAGTTGGCCTTGATGTCGGCCATATTGATGGCCAGCACGGCGTGCAACTCGGGCTTACTGCCGGCCTCCAGACCGATATTGAACCGGCGTCCATGCGTAACAAGTTCCTCCACAACGGGTTGCATCTGATTCACCTTGATGGGATAGATGATAAAGTTCTCGCCGGTGTACTCATATTCCTTGCCGGCTTTCTTGAAGCAAGAGGCGATTTTCTCAATCCGGTTGTCAAGGATGTCGGGGAATCGCAACAGCGTGGGCGCGGAGATGTTGCGCCGGCGCAACTCCTCCATCACCTCCACCAGGTCGACCGACACGCAACTCTGCTTCGGCGTCACGGTGATATGCCCTTGCTCGTTGATAGCAAAGTATTTAAGGCCCCAGCCTTTGATATTGTACAGTTCGGCGCTGTCGTCAACACGCCACTTGTTCATCGAGTTCATTTTCGTCAGGGTTTGTTACAGTTTTGCAAAATTACGATTTTTTTCCCGGTTACAGACTTACGCACACATTTTTTTGTAATTTTGCGCACCAATCCTCAAATGACACTATGAACCGCATCTACATCTTCCTGCTCGCCGCACTGCTGCTGAGCGCCACCCTACCCTCGTCGGCCGCCAAACGGTGGCTCGGTGGAGACATATCCATGCTCACCGCCCTGCAAGCCGACGGCGCGCGATACCGCGACATGGCCGGACGCGACGTGGATCCGCTCGTCTACTTCAAGCAAATGGGCTGGAACATGATGCGCGTGCGCCTTTTTGTCGACCCGAAAAACGCCCCCGCCGAACACCACAGCCAAGGCGTGGTTCAAGACCTGCCCTTCGTCGTCGACCTGTGCCAAAAAATCAAGCGCGCGGGATTCAAAATCATGCTCGACTTCCACTACAGCGACACGTGGGCCGACCCCGCGAAGCAATTCATGCCCAAACGGTGGGAAAAAACGCCCGTCGAGCAACTGCCCGACTCCGTCTACGCCTACACCGCGCACTGCCTCAACGCGCTCAAACAAGCCGGAGCCGAACCCGACATGGTGCAAGTGGGCAACGAGATCACCTTCGGCATGATGTGGCCCGCCGCACGCGTCGAACCCCTCAAAGACGACAACTGGGACACCCTGAACACACTTCTGCGCGCAGGTTGCAAAGCCTGCCGCGACGTTTGCCCCAAAGCCAAAATCATCATCCACACCGAAAAGGCCGGCGTGTGGGAAATGACCGAAGCCTATTACACGCGACTTAAAAACGCCAACCTCGACTACGACATCATCGGACTGAGTTACTACCCGATGTGGCACAACACCATCGAATATCTCGGACAGACGCTCAACAAACTCGCCGACCGCTTCCCCTCAAAACCCGTCATGATTGTCGAGGCGGCATACTACTACCTCCATAACGGCACCGCCGGAGCCGACGAGGACTTCTCGCGCTGCCCGCCCGGTACCGTCGAGGGACAACGGCAATTCACAGCCGACCTCGTGGCCGAACTGCGGCGGCACAAAAACGTGACCGGACTGTTCTGGTGGTATCCTGAGGAGAACGCATTCGGCACCGGACAACGCGGCGGGCTCAACCGCGGCCTGTTTGACAACCGGACAGGCTTCGCCCTACCGGCCATCGCCGAGATGAAAAAGTTCCGGTAAACAGCATTAATCACCTCTGAACAGGTGGGCGAACGCGTCTTCCACCTTGTTCACCTCGATCAACTTCACGCTCAGGCGACTGCGGTCGAGGCCTTTGAGGTTATTCGCGGGAATCACCATCCGCTCGAAGCCCAGTTTCTGCGCCTCGCCGATACGCTGCTCAATGCGCGTCACCTGGCGCAACTCGCCCGACAATCCCACCTCGCCGGTGAAACACACGCGGCGGTTAATCGGCATGTCCACGTTGCTCGACAATATCGCGCAAATCACCGCCAAGTCAAGCGCGGGGTCATTCACGCGCAAGCCGCCGGCAATGTTCAGAAACACGTCCTTCTGCGCCAACTTGAAACCCACACGTTTCTCAAGCACAGCCAGCAACATGTTCATCCGCCGCTGGTCAAAGCCGGTAACGGAGCGTTGCGCCGTGCCGTAAGCCGCGGTACTGACAAGTGCCTGTACTTCAATCAAAAACGGACGTGTGCCGTCGATAGTCACACCTATGGCCGTGCCCGAGAGCGACTCATCGCCCTGCGAGAGCAGCATCTCGCTCGGATTGGTCACCTCGCGCAAACCGTCCTCACGCATCTCGTAAATGCCGATCTCGCTCGTGTTGCCGAATCGGTTCTTGATCGGACGAAGGATACGGTACATGTAATGCCGGTCGCCCTCGAACTGCACCACCGCGTCAACGATGTGCTCCAACACCTTCGGACCGGCAATGGAGCCCTCCTTATTGATGTGGCCAATCAGAATCACGGGCGTGTTGGTCTGCTTGGCGTAGCGCAAAAACGCCGCGGCGCACTCGCGAACCTGGCTCACACTGCCGGCCGCGCTGTCCAACGCGTCGCTCGCTATCGTCTGAATCGAATCCACGATAACCAGCCCCGGACGCTCGGCCTCAATGCTCGAGAAGATACGCTCCAACGAGGTCTCGCACAGCAGGTAACACTCGCAGTCCATCCGACCACGCGCGATCCGCTCGGCACGGAGGCGCAACTGCTGCGGGCTCTCCTCGCCCGAAACATACAGCACCTTCCGCGACAGAATCCGCAACACGTTCTGCAACACGAGCGTACTCTTGCCGATTCCCGGCTCGCCGCCAACGAGGATAATGCTCCCCGGAACCAAACCGCCGCCCAGCACGCGGTTCAACTCACCGCTGGGCAACTTCACCCGGGGCAGGTCTTCAGCCTGAATGTCGGATAATTTCGTAGGTTTGGAAGCCTCGCGCGTGACGCCTACCAATCCCTGCTTCGTCTTCGGTGCCGCGGGTTCCTCTATCATCGTGTTCCACTGTCCGCAAGCGGGGCACTTACCCACCCACTTGGGTGACTCCGCGCCGCACTCGCGGCAGAAATACGCGGTCTTTTGCTGTTTTGCCATATCTTTACATGAATCGTGTTCTGAAAAACTCGCTCAGCGTAATCGCCGCTGCCATACCCACGTTGAGCGACTCACTGCCGCAACCGGCCGCGGCGGGAATGAGCAAGCGTGACGTGGCCCGGCGCGCAACCTGTTCGCCTATACCCTTGCCCTCGTTGCCGAGCACGATGAAACCACGGCTGCCCAACGAGGCGGTGTAGATATTCTCGCCGTCGAGAAATGTGCCGTAGACCGGCAAATCGGGGTGGCGATCGAGCACATCGGCAAGCGGGCCGTAGAACACCCGCACGCGCGATATGGCGCCCATCGTGGCCTGCACCACCTTGTGGTTGAACACATCAACCGTGGCCTCGGCAGCGAAAATCTGACGTATGCCGAACCAGTCGGCAAGGCGCATTATCGTGCCCAAATTTCCGGGGTCCTGCACATCGTCGAGCATCAGGGTCAACCCACGCTCCACGAGTTCATGGTCGGGTTGCCACACCGGCTTCTCGTACACGGCCATCACCTCGGGCGCGGTTGTGAACTGCGTCATCCGCTCCATGTCCTGCCGGCGGGCGATAACCAGCGCGTTGTGGTGCTCGGCCGTGGCGTAGCGCTCCTGCCAGACGCGGGTGGCAATCAGGTAGCGGCACCGGAACGAGCCCCACGTGTCGCGGACACACTTCATTCCCTCGGCCACGAACAGGTTTCGCTGGTCGCGCTCGCGCTTGTGTCCGAGTTCGCGCACCTCGCGGATAATGCCATTGTGAATCTCTATCATCGCTGTAACGGTTTATGCCGCAAAGTTACCACTTTTCCCGCAATCACGCAAAAGCCGGACGGCTTACCGCCTGATTTTTTGGGATACGATGGGCCGGTGCATGGTCACGCGATAGGTGGTGTCGGTTCTGGTCACTTTCAGGGTGACGGCGAACTCGTTGAGGTCGGGGTCGCTTCCGGCCGGAGGTGAGAATAATTTCTCATATCGTGGCGCGAAAGAAACCAGCACCTCGTCGTCTTCGGGATAAATCTCCACGGTTTCACACCGGAATCCCCACAAGGCATGGGCGCGGGTGGGACGGATTTCTCCGGCGATGTGCATTTTATCCTCGTTTATGTCGTACACACGCAGTTGAATCGCGTTGTGGACAGCGTCGTCGTCACGGTCGAGCAGGAGCAGGGCGTTGTACTTTCGCAGGTATACGGTGGAGTAAGTTGCGAGGCGGAGGTAGCGGTCCCTGGAGATGAGCGATTGCCGGTCCAGGTCGCGGAAGTTGTAGACTTCAACGAGCGAGTTCGGGTCGAGCACGCCGCGTAAATCGCGCCGCGCGCGCCATAGCGCGTGGTTCGGCCAAGAGTCGGACCAGTCATCGCTTGCCCAGAAGATATATTCAGGCGTAAACACCATGTTGAGCATGCGCCACTGCCGGCGGTTATACGCGCCGAGTTGGTTGAAGGTTTGTCCGCCGTCGGTCGAGGCCCAGATTCCGCTTGACGTGTCGTCGTCGCCGGAGGTGAGGTAAAGCACATCGGCGTAGGCATCGCCCTGTGCGGTGTGGAAATGCTTGAAACCCGTGCCGTAAGGCTTCACAATGTCATGCTCGAGCACAACGTGCCAGTTGCCGGGGTCGGAAATGGGTTCGTTGACGCGCCAGCACCGCGCCGTGGGCAGGTTGCCGCGCGTGTATTCGGCAATGAACAGGGCTTTGTGGCGGTAAGAGTAGTACGCGCCCACGTTCTGCAGCCAACCCGAGGGTTTAAGCGACGAGCCGAAGTCAATCACGTGCGCCTTATATCCTTCGGCGGCGACATACAGAACGGGGTTACGCCGATTGCTGTCGGTGGTGGAGCCGCCGGAAAACTCTGTCCGGAAGACAAAGAGGACATCGCCGTTGGGCATAACATAAGTGCTGTAAAACTCGGGCGCGTAGCCGTGTGCGGCGTGGTCGAAGTCGAAATAAGCTGTGTCAAGCCCGGTGTCGGTGCGGCTGAACCAGTAGCGGTACGTGTCGTTGTCCTGCCAGAGCACGCCCGCTACGGTATGGCCGTTGCCGAAATTGGAGGGTGCTTCGGCAAAAGCTTTCACCGACCAGCGGCTCGGTATGGCAAGAAACTGAAACTCACCGACGCTGTCGACAACTTCCGGCTTGTCGTGCACCACGTTGTCGGTCGAGCAAGCCGCTGAGAGGAGCACGGACAACAGCAGCGAATGTATTATCAATTGCCTCATAACTCATTATGTTGGGAAATAGCGAAAAACTTATGTAAAAGTACTTCTTGACAACGAGATAGGGCATCAATTTTATGTTAAAATATATAAAATTGCATATTTCAGCCACAGAATCACCGAAGATGGATTTCTCGTCCCTATGATTCTGTCGGGTTAAAATTGCCTAAAAATCCGTGATATATAAGGTAGGGCAAGTTAAAAATTTTGCCATTCGAGGCTGAATGCCTAATTTTGTGGCCTGAAAACCTTTTTATACATTTTCTAACCCTACATCATGGAAAGAGACCAAGTCTTATTCAACATCATCGAGAAAGAACATCAGCGCCAACTGCATGGTATCGAACTGATTGCAAGCGAGAACTTCGTGAGCGACCAAGTAATGCAAGCCATGGGCAGCTGCTTGACCAACAAATACGCCGAAGGCTACCCCGGCCATCGCTACTATGGCGGATGCCAATGCGTCGACGAGGCGGAAAACCTCGCCATCGAGCGCATTAAACAACTCTTCGGCGCCGAGTACGCCAACGTTCAGCCCCACTCGGGCGCTCAAGCCAACATGGCCGTGTTTATGGCATGCCTCAAACCCGGCGACAAATTCATGGGTCTGAATCTCGCCCACGGCGGTCACCTCTCGCACGGAAGCCCCGTGAACTTCTCCGGTCTCGTGTTCCAACAATGCGAATACAACGTCACAGAGGACACCAACCTCGTTGACTACGACATGATGGAAGAGGTTGCCCTCCGCGAGCAGCCCAAACTGATTGTCGGCGGCGCGAGCGCGTACAGCCGCGAGTGGGACTATGCCCGCATGCGTGCGATTGCCGACAAGGTGGGCGCGCTGCTGATGATCGACATGGCACACCCCGCCGGACTTATCGCCGCCGGACTGCTTGAGAACCCGCTCAAATACGCCCACATCGTCACCAGCACAACGCACAAGACCCTGCGCGGTCCCCGCGGCGGTATCATCCTGCTCGGCAAGGACTTCGACAACCCCTGGGGAAAAGCCACCAAGAAGGGCGTTATCCGCAAAATGTCGTCGCTGCTCGACTCGGCCGTGTTCCCCGGCGTTCAGGGCGGCCCGCTCGAACACGTGATCGCCGCCAAGGCCGTGGCCTTCGGAGAAGCGCTCCAACCGAGTTTCCGCGAATACCAGATCCAGGTGCGCAAGAACGCACAGGCACTCGCCCAGGCACTGGTGGACAAAGGCTACAAGATCTGCACCGGCGGAACCGACAACCACTCCATGCTCGTGGATCTGCGCACCAAGTTCCCCGAACTGACCGGTAAACTCGCCGAGCAAGCCCTCGTGGCCGCCGACATCACCGCCAACAAGAACATGGTTCCCTTCGACGACCGCTCGGCCTTCCAGACCTCCGGACTGCGCCTCGGCACCCCCGCCATCACCACACGCGGCGCGAAAGAACCCCTCATGGGCGAAATCGCCGAACTGATCGACACCGTGCTCCACGCTCCCGAAGACGAGACCGTAATCAAATCGGTTCGCGAGAAGGTGAACGAGATGATGAAAGACTATCCCATGTTCGCATGGTAAACCCGAACACATAAAAACCACAGCCGCCACGGCCAGCAACCGTGGCGGCGGCGTCTAACAACTTTAAACACAACATTAATGAAAAAACTGATCCTGATGGCCGTTGCCATCGTGATTGTCCTCACCGCCAGCGCCGTGCCCGCCAAACGCGGATACACACCCGTGAAGCAGTCCGACGGAACAACAATCACCGTAGACATGGTGGGCGACGAGTTCCATCACACCTTCATCACGCTCGACGGACGCACCATCGGCCGCGACGAGCGCGGTGAC
Organism: uncultured Bacteroidales bacterium; assembly: GCA_902772965.1. GTDB lineage: Bacteria > Bacteroidota > Bacteroidia > Bacteroidales > Muribaculaceae > Sodaliphilus. The sequence continues at coordinate 12,667 of CACYCT010000092.1, forward strand.
TTCTACTACCTCACCGCCGACGGTCTGAGTTCCGTGCGCGCCCACGACCCCATCGGCCGCCCGGCCGCCGAGCAAGCCTTCGTGCAGGCCAACGCCCAGCGACTCACACCCGCCTCGGTAATGACGGCAGAGGCAAAAGCCCGCCGCACACGCGCAAACATCCGCCGCAAAGCGACCCAGGTGCCACAAACAGGCTCGCCACACGTGCCCATCATCCTGGTCAACTACAAAGACATCAAGTTCAAGGCAGACGACCCCGTGGCACAATTCCGCACACAATTCAACGAGGGAGAACGCAGCTGCTACCAGTACTTCGTTGACCAATCCCGCGGGAAATACACACCCAACTTCGACATCCTCGGCCTTGTGGAACTCACATATGACCGCGCCCACTACGGCGGGAACAACTTTCGCGGCGACGACAAGGGAATCGGCGCGATGGTGGCCGAGGCCATCCTGGCTCTGGAAGAAACGGTCGACTTCTCACCCTATGACAACGACGGCGACGGAGAGATCGATGTCGTGATTATACTGTACGCCGGCGTGGGTGAGGCGCAAGCCTACCAGATCGTTCCCAACTCCATCTGGCCCTGCCAATGGGAACTGAGTGAGTCGGACTTCGGCAACTCGCTGACATTACAAGGAAAGACATTCAACAAATTCGCCGTGTTCAACGAACTCTACGGCTCGTCGGACGCCACCACACGCATCGACGGCATCGGAACATTCTGCCACGAGTACAGCCACTGCCTCGGACTGCCCGACTTCTACGCCACCAACTACAGCAGCGCGTACGGAATGGGCAACTGGAGCCTGCTCGACAGCGGCTGCTACGCCGACGACGGCGACACGCCCGTCGGATACGACGCCTACGAGCGCAACTTCATGGGATGGCTCGAACTCGAAGAGCCGGAACCCGGAAAAACTTACACCACCGACGCGCTCAACCTCGCAACCGGACGCGCCTTCAAAGTGGTCAACGACGCCAACTCCAACGAATACTACCTGCTCGAAAACCGGCAGAAAACCGGATGGGACACCTACCTGCCCGCCGCCGGTATGCTCATCACGCACGTCGACTACCTGCAATCGGCCTGGGACGACAACACGCCCAACAACGACGCATCTCACCAGCGAATGACCATCATGCCCGCCGACGGCGTGCTCAACACCAGCACCGAATCGCGCGACACATACCCTTACAACGGAAACGACAGCCTGACCAATACCAGCACACCGGCAGCTAAGGTCTTCACCGGCAACTTCATGAACAAACCCATCACTGAAATCAAGAACAACAACGGTGTGGTCAGTTTCTCGTTCATGAAAGGCAAGTTCGTCAAAGAAGTGCCCACCCTGACCGAATCCACCAACATCTCGGCCAACTCCTTCACCGCCAACTGGACACCCGTCGACTCCGCAAAATCCTACACCCTGAGCATTCTCAACCTCGACCTCAAACCCGACTACGAACTGCTCATGGACGAAACCTTCCCCGGAGCGAAATTCATCACCGACGGCTCAAGCGACATCAGCAAGTCGCTCGACAAATACATGGACCACACCGGATGGTCCGGCTCCTACCTCTACACGGCTAAGAACGGTATCCGTATCGGACGCGCCGCCAGTGCGGGACAACTCGTCAGCCCGGAATTCAGCCTCGGCGAGAATGACACCCTGATGACCGTCCTGTTCACCGCGCGAGCCTACAACAACGACACCAACTGCACGCTCGACGTGGGCAACAACGACGACAATCTGCGCTTCACCATCCCCAACAGCACCGACAACAACTACATCGCCAAACTCGTTGTGGATGACCCCTCCAGCCAAAGCATCACCTTTGCCACCAACACACGCGCAAAACGCGTAATCATCTCCAACATCGAGATTTACCGCGGCGATGCCTCCTCAGCCGCCGCTCCGCAACGCGTACCGGTGGAAACCGGCGACAACATGCAACGCGTCATCACCGGCATTACCGACACACTCTACACCGTGGCCGACCTCGCACCGGGCACCTACGAGTTCAAAGTCAAGGTCACCTATACCGATGACACCGAATCGCGTTGGAGCACCGCATGCCTCGTCACCCTGACCGATCCCACACCCGGCCTGCCAGGCGACGTGAACCTTGACGGGAAAGTCGACGTGGCCGACATCAACATCGTCATCGACATCATTCTCGGCAACGCGACCATCGACGACTATCCCGCAGCCGACATCAACGGAAGCGGATCGTGCGATGTGTCGGACATGAACGACCTGATCAATATCCTCCTCGGCGGAACCGAAACAGAAAAGTAAGCCCATAGAGGATTATCACCCACCCCACCATAACGCGCCCGCGCCGCCAACCAACGGCCCGGGCGCGTTAGCAATTCCAACTCAAGGAGGAGAACCGCCGACAGCGGTTTTAATCCGGGATAAGTGCAAAATGAAGAAAAAGTTGTAACTTTGTCGGGTTAAAACCCAACCTGATTTGAAAATGACTTCCACCCTATGCTATATCGACTGGCTCGCGAGCCCGAACCTGATTGACGGGCCGGTGACAATCCGGTGGTACGGACTGATGTTCGCCATCGGATTCTATATCGGCTACGAAATCGTGTCGCGTATCTTTAAACACGAAGGCGCGCCCGAACGCTGGTTGGGCAGCCTGTTCATCTATGTGGTTGTGGCCACGATTGTGGGCGCCCGCCTCGGACATGTGTTTTTCTACGACTGGGAGCACTATAGCCAAAACCTGAGCGAGATTCCCAAAATCTGGCACGGTGGTCTGGCCAGTCATGGCGGCACATTCGGCATTATGCTCGCCGTGTGGATTTACAGCCGATGGGTAACCCGCCGGCCGATACTGTGGACACTTGACCGGCTGGTGGTGCCCGTTGGGCTCGTGGCCGCACTGATTCGCGTGGGCAACCTGATGAATCATGAGATCTACGGGGCAGTGACGTCGCTGCCGTGGGGTTTCCGGTTTGTGGACAACCTGAGCCAGTGGCTTGCCGGCGCAGCACCGGTAATGACCCCGCCCTGCCATCCGACGCAGATTTACGAGGCTCTGTGCTACCTCGCCACTTTTGCCGCGTGTATGTGGCTCTACTGGCGGCGAAACGCCCAAGAGCGCGAGGGGCTGCTCTTCGGAGTGTTTATGCTGGGCATCTTTGTGTCCCGTTTCCTGATTGAGTTCATCAAAAACGTGCAGGAACCCTGGGAGGTGGCCATGCGCGAGAATATCGGCCTCGACCAGGGACAACTGCTCAGCCTGCCTCTGATAGCCCTCGGCGCGTGGCTTGCCATAAGAGCAATGCGCAGCCCGCGCGTGCCGTTGGAATACCCCAACCGCTTCCCCGACGAAAAGAAATAATAGCGTCTGTTACTGTTCCGGGTGTTCCTGTTTTCCGGGTAATAAGTGCAACATACTGAACGTCAGGCGTGTAGCCCCCCTCTAAGTTAGAGCCAAGCGAGCGGAGCGAGCCCAAAAAATAATGTCAAGACGAAGTCGCGAAGCGGCGGGGGCGTGTGTCAGTTACAAGCAAACCACGTGTGGCTGATACAAGCAGGCATGAAGCATAGGAGTGCAAACTCGCTGTGTCGTAATACCATATGTACGCTTCCGTCGCTTTGGGTAGCGGAATTTGACACACTCCTCCGGCGCTTCGCGCCCTATCGGGCAAACCTTTTCTTATTGGCTCGCTCCGCTCGCTTGGCCCTAACTTAGGGGAGG
>CACYCT010000093.1 GCA_902772965.1 uncultured Bacteroidales bacterium
ACACTGATTGTCGCCGCGGTGACGTTCGCGGTCATCGCCGTTCTCGCGTGGCGCCACGGACGCACGTATTGCAACACGATTTGCCCCGTCGGCACCGTTCTGGGCCAGATTTCCCGTCTTTCGTGGCTGAAGATCCACTTCGAAGCCGACAAATGCCGCAACTGTGGCATGTGCGCCAAAAGTTGCAAAGCCGCGTGCATCGATGTGGAGAATCACAAGGTGGACCCCACGCGCTGCATTGTTTGCGGCGACTGTCTGGACCGCTGCAAATTCGACGCGCTCCATTATGGCCACCCCAAGTCGCAACCCAAGCCCGCGGCAGAGGAAACTCCCGACAACGCCCGTCGCGCCGTTCTGCTCGGCTCGGCCATCGTGGCAGCCGATGTCGTCCTCGCCCAAGTCGGGAAGAAACTCGATGGCGGCCTCGCAGTCGTGGAATACAAGACACAACCCACCCGCACCACGCCCATCACCCCGCCGGGTAGCCGCTCGGCGCGGAATATGGCTGCCCACTGCACCGCGTGTCAACTCTGTGTGCAGCAGTGCCCCAACGACGTGCTCCGGCCATCTTCCGGATTGGCAACCCTGATGCAACCCACCCTCAGTTTCGAGCGCGGATTCTGCCGACCGGAATGCAACCGTTGCTCATCGGTTTGCCCGACAGGCGCCATCCTGCCGATAGAAATCGACGAGAAATCGGCCATACAGATCGGCCATGCCGTGTACCTGAAACAGAACTGCGTCATCTTCACCGACGAGGTCAGTTGCGGCAACTGCGCGCGCCACTGCCCCAGCGGAGCCATCGAAATGGTGCCCGACGACCCCAACGACGACACCTCACCGATGCGCCCGGCCGTGAACAAAGACAAGTGCAACGGTTGCGGAGCGTGCGAGTACGTCTGCCCGGCACGGCCTTTCAGCGCCATCTACGTTGAAGGACACCAACAACACAACACCATCTAAGCCCCCCACTCACCACTATGCCAGATAAATCACCTCTTTCGGGGCTCTCGCGCCGACAATTCCTCAAAGCCTTCACCATCGGCACCGCCGCCATGGCAGCCCCGGCGCTCACCGGATGCAAATCCGATTCCGCCAACTCGCCCGAACAAGCCCCCACAGGGCAAATGACCTACCGCACCAACCACAACAACGGCGACCGCGTGAGCCTGCTCGGATACGGCATGATGCGACTGCCCCTTATCGACGACAACGGTTCGGCACGTGAAAACGCAGAAGCCGAAATCGACCAGGAAATGGTAAACCGTCAAGTGGACTACGCCATCGAACACGGCGTGAACTACTTCGACACATCGCCCGCCTACTGCAAAGGACGCTCCGAGCACTGCACCGGAATCGCGCTCTCGCGACACCCGCGGGACAAATACCTCATCGCCACCAAACTGTCCAACTTCAGTCCCGAAACGTGGTCGCGCGAGGCGGGAATCGAAATGTTCCAGAACTCCCTGCGGGAACTGCAAGTGGAATACATCGACTACATGCTCCTGCACGGCATCGGAATGGGAACCGACGGAATGGCGGAATACAAAGCCCGGTACGTCGACAACGGCATACTCGACTACCTCGTCGAGCAACGCGAAAAAGGAACCATCCGCAACCTCGGATTCTCCTACCACGGCGACATCGCCGTCTTCGACCACCTGCTGGCCATGCAGGACCGTGGCGAGATTCACTGGGACTTCGCCCAAATCCAACTCAACTACGTCGACTGGCACCTCGCCAACGAAGTGAACCCGCGGAACACCGATGCGGAATACCTCTACGGCGAACTGCTCAAACGCAAGATTCCGGCCGTGATTATGGAGCCCCTGCTCGGCGGTCGCCTCACCCACCTGCCCGACCCGCTCTCGCGCCGGTTGTTCAAGGAAGAGCCAAACAGCACGGTCGCCGAATGGGCCTTCCGGTATGCCGGAACATTCCCCAACGTGCTTACCGTGCTCAGCGGAATGACCCGTATGGAGCACCTCGTGGAAAACGTGCGCACCTATAGCCCCCTGCGACCCCTGACCGACGAGCAACTGCGGTGGATGGAATCCATCGGCGCCGACCTCATCAGTTACCACACTATCCCCTGCAACGACTGCAAATACTGCATGCCATGCCCCTACGGCATCGACATTCCGGCCATCTTCATCCACTACAACAAATGCCTCGCCGAGGCCAACGTGCCTCGCGAACGCCAGTCACCCGACTACTACCGCGCCCGCCAGGCCTTCCTTGTGGGATACGACCGCTCCGTTCCGCGCCTGCGGCAGGCCGACCACTGCATCGGCTGCGGAAAATGCTCGCCACACTGCCCGCAACGCATCGACATCCCGCGCGAGATGAACTCCATCAGCCAATACGTCGAGGCGCTCAAACGCGGAGGCGAACTGCCCGCCAACCCCAGAGAGGAAGAGTAAATTCCTTAAAAATGTCATGCCCAGACATTTACTGACCCTGCTGATACTGCTATGCACACTCGCCGCCTACCCCAACACAGCAGGCGACACCATCGCATACCCTGTTGGTGTCATACCCGACAGTATCCTCTCCGGAGATTCCATCGCCGAAAAACTCGCCGCATGGCAACAACTCCGGCGCCAACCCAAAACCGAGGACAAGTCCGGGCTATGGATCAAGGAACTCCGGCGGGGCAAATTCAACCCCAGCGACACATCAATCCACTACCCCAAACTCATTCGCGTGGGCTACAGCGCGATCACATGGTTCAACAGAACCTTCAACGCCACCGACACCAACTACGTCCGCAGCACAGGCAAGAAATTCAAGATATCCGTCAAGAACAACAACTGGTTCGACAGTTACTTCGCCGGATTCGGGCCGAAGAACAACATCTCAATCGTCAGCGGAGCGTCAAGCAACATCGGCCTCAACGTGTCCTTTCTCGGCATCGGCGTCGGACGCTCGCTTGACGTTAAACAACTCTTCGGCGCCAAGCGCACAAGCGACAAGTTCGAACTCTCGTTCACCTGCTCCCGGTTCAAGATTGAGTACTACCGGATGGTCAACCGAGGCAATGTAACCATATCTGGGAGCGTCGACGGGGAACGGTTCAAAATCCGGCGAGTTGAAATGGCCACCCGACGCTCGAAGGGGCTCAATTTCTATTACCTGTTCAACAACAGGCGGTACTCGCAATCGGCGGCATACGGATTCTCGAAACTGCAGTTGCGCAGCAGCGGCTCGTTCCTGGCCGGACTGAGTTTCTGCCGGCAGTCATTCAACGTCAACCCCAGTCAACTCGACGACTCCGCCATAGACCTGACCGACAGCACAACCGTGTACACATTCAACGACTACTGCGTCAACTTCGGCTACGCATACAACTGGGCCGTGTCGCGCAACGTGCTCCTGCACGGGTCAATCATGCCGTATGTCGGTTTCAAATACGCCGACAGCAACGGCTCCGAACCGCCATACTATATGATTTCGCTCAACGCCAAACTCGGCATCTCCGTCACGTGGAATCTCCCGCACATCTTCTTCGGTCTGCAAGGCTACGCCGACGGCCGATTGTTCTCCGGTGGCGGCAACAACTTCCGCTCCCTGCTCACCGACTTCAACTTCATCGCCGGAGTACGGTTTTAGGTGCGTTTCTACAGAACCCGTCCCGACTCCGCGTCACGTTTTCAAGGCATGTATGAACCTTTTTCTCCGCTTTTCGCGGTTGTTCGGCGGAAAACCACTAATTTTGCACCGATGAAAGCATTCGCGAAGTTGACATGTGTCATCGCGGCGGCGCTCTTGGCGTTGCTGCTCGCCTCGTGCGCCAACATCGGCTCGCCCGAGGGCGGACCGCGCGACTTCGCGCCGCCTATCGTAACGTCGACCAACCCGCCGCAGGGCGCTGTCAACGTCAAGTCGAACAAGATTGAAATTAGTTTCAACGAAATCGTCAACCTGAAAGACCAGCAGAAAAAAGTGTCGGTCTCGCCCGTACAGCGCACCGCGCCACTCATTCGCTCGCTCGGAAAGAAAATCACCGTCGAACTCCGCGACACGCTCCTGCCCGACGCAACCTACGTCATCGACTTCGCCAACGCCATCGAGGACAACAACGAGGGCAACCAACTCGACGGATTCGCCATCTCATTCTCAACCGGAGACAACATCGACACCCTGCAAGTGAGCGGAATCGTGCTGCGCGCCAACGACCTCGAGCCGATGCAGCATGTACTCGTCGGGCTGCACAGCAATCTCTCCGACACCGCCTTCACCACACTGCCCTTCGACCGGGTCACGCGCACCAACTCGCGGGGACAATTCACCCTGATGGGTGTCGCTCCCGGAAAATATAACATCTTCGCCCTCAACGACCCCGACGGGGACAACCGCATGAACCGGGCGGAGGACTACGCCTATCTCGACCAGATCATCATTCCCTCGGCCGAGGCGTTCACGTCAACCGACACCATCTTCACGTTCGACCACAAGGTTGACACCATCGTCGAGCGTACCCACACGCGCTTTCTGCCTGACAACATCCTGCTCACCATGAGCAACGAGAACTACCGCCCGCAATACCTCAAACGCTCCGAGCGCCCCGACTCCAACCGGATTCACATCCTCTTCGCCGCGCCGGCCGACACGCTGCCGCGGTTGGAAGTGCTCAGTCCGCGACCGCAGCAGCGGCAATGGGCTGTGGTTGAGCGAACCGAAAACAACGACTCGCTCTTCTACTGGATTACCGACACCTCCCTGATCAAGAGCGACAGTATCACCATCGCGATGACTTACCTGCGCACCGATTCCACCGACGCGCTCTCGCCCGCGACCGACACCCTCCACCTCGTCTACCGCAAGCCGCCCTACCTCATCAAAGAAGAGAAGGAGCGCCTCAAAGAGCAGCAGGAAATCGAAAAGCGTGCCGCCAGCCTTGAAAAGAAACTGGCCGAAGGCAAACAACTAAACGAGGAGGAAATCGAGCAACTCCGTGAGGCGCGCCGACCTAAAAAAGAGCCGCGATTCTCCCTGCAGGCCGCCAAAACAGACGTCATCGACATCGGCGACTCGATCATCATCTCCGCACCGCTACCCATCACGGTGGTCAACCCCGACGGCATTCACCTGCAAGTAAAGCGCGACACAACATGGGTCACCCTCACCGGCGTGCCCCCGCTTGTGCCAGCGCCCCCGACAGCGCTCAACCGCCTCGCCGTGCCGATAATCCCGCAACCCGACAGCGCCTACCGCCTCATCGTCGACTCCCTCTCCATCGCAACCATCTATGGCATGCCATGCGATTCCCTGAAATTCGATGTCAAGGTCAAACCCATCGAGGAATACGCCTCATTGGCGCTGAAAATAACCGGAACGGGCGACAGTGCCGTGGTCGAACTGCTCGACGCGGGCGAGAAGGTGGTCAGCACCGCAATGGTCATCGGCGGCGAGGCGGAGTTCCTCTTCGTCAAACCCGGAACCTACTTCGCCCGGCTGTTTATCGACACCAACCGGAACCAACGCTGGGACAGCGGAAACTTCCGCCTGCACACCCAACCCGAAGAAGTTTACTATTACCCCAAGCCCCTGCGCCTGCGGCGCAACTGGGACGTAGAGCAGTCGTGGAACATCTTTGAACTCCCCCTCGACCTGCAAAAACCTGAGAACATCAGAAAGAACAGGCCCGAAAAATCCAAAATCGAGCAGGAAATCGAGAACCGCGACCGCAAAAACCGGAAAGGATCCGACCTCGAAAACGAAGAAGAAGACGAGTTTAACTCGCAAGGTTTCCAGCGAAACACCTATTCAGGCAACAAATATCAGGACTACCAGAACAACCGCAACCGTTAACACACACGGACATTACTTTATCCTATCGCACATGAACAACTTCACCGACACACTAAGTAATTGGATAATCTCGCTCAGCGACGCCATTTGCGGCTACCCCGAGTTTCTGCTGCTCATCGGCGGCGGACTGTTTCTGTTCTGCTACTCACGGGGAGTATCCATCCGCCACATTCCAAAAGCCATCAACGCCCTTCGCACACGTCAGGCTCGCTCGGCCGACAAACCCACCGGACAAATCAGTTCCTTCCAGGCGCTGATGAGCGCCATCGCCGCTACAGTGGGCATGGGCAACATCGCCGGCGTAGCCATCGCCCTTACCGTGGGCGGGCCGGGCGTGATCTTCTGGATGTGGGTGAGCGCGCTGCTGGGTATGTCGACCAAGTTCTTCGAAGGCGCGCTCTCCATTATGTATAAAGGCCGCGACAGCAACGGCGAGGTCCAGGGCGGACCGATGTACTTCATCACCGGCGGACTCGGCCCGCGCTGGCGGTGGATGGCCGTGGCGTTCTCCATCTTCGGCCTTGTTGGAACCCTCTGCTTTATGCAGGCCAACCAGCTCGTTGAGGCCCTCACCACTGTTGTCACGCCGCACATCGGCCTGACCGACAGCCTCGGCGTGCGTTTCGGCCTCGGTGTGGCCATCGCGCTGCTGGTGGCCCTGGTTATCCTCGGCGGCATCAAGCGCATCGCTAATGTCGCCGCGCGCATCGTGCCTACGATGGTGGTGCTTTACATGGCGCTCGTGGTGGTGATTATCGCGCTGAACATCAATCAGATTCCCGGGGTGCTCGCCTCCATTTTCCGGGGCGCGTTCAGTTTCGAAGCCGGTGCGGGGGCATTCTTCGCCATAGCCCTCACCGGAGCGCGCCGCGCCGCGATGGTGAATGAAGCCGGTGTGGGTACAGGCTCGATGATGCACGGAGCCTCGGCCAACACCGACCCGCTCGTTGAGGGACGTGTGGCCATGCTCGGGCCGATGATTGACTCCGGACTCGTGTGCACGCTCACGGCCATGCCCATTCTCATCGCAGGAAACTACGTCGGACTGACTGACCCCAAAGGACTTTACGTCGCCCTCGGAGCGTTCGCCAACCTGCTTCCCTACGGACAATACCTGCTCATGCTCATCGTGCTCTTCTTCGCGTTCTCCACCATGTTCTCCTACTCCTACTATGGCCAGAAGTGCACCTCATACCTCTTCGGAGCCAACCGCGCGAAATACTACAACTACTACTACCTCATCATGATTGTCGTGGCCGCCGTGATGCCGCTGGCCACGCTCGTGAGCGTGATGGACCTCGCCTTCGCGTTGATGGCCTTGTGCACGATGGTGGCCATCTTCGCGCTCTCGCCGAGAGTTGTCGCCCTGCTCAAGAACGAAGCGAAAACCCCGCAATAACCCGAAACCTATGCCCGACCTGAGAAACACAGACATACAATACCTCCCGGGCGTAGGACCCAAACGCGCCGAACTGCTCAAAAAGGAGTTGGGAATCCACTCCTTCCACGACCTGCTCTACTACTTCCCCTTCCGCCACATCGACCGATCGACAATCCACCGCATATGCGAGATAGACGAGGATATGCCCTATATCCAGCTCCGCGGGCGGTTCATCACCTTCACCACCGTTGGGAACGGACCGAAAAAACGCCTCCAGGCACTCTTCACCGACGGAACGGGAACCATTGAGGTTGTCTGGTTCAACCGGGTCAAGCAAATACAGGAATCGCTGCACACAGGCATCGAATACATCCTCTTCGGAAAACCCTCTGAGTACAAGCACCAGTTCAACCTCGTCCACCCCGAGGTGGATTCCCCCTCCGAGAGCGCCACGCAAGGCGGCATGCGGGGCGTGTACAGCCTGACCGAGAAAGTGCAGTCGCGCGGAATCACCTCGCGCGTGATGCAGCGCCTGGTGGCAACCCTGCTGCAGCAACCCGCCGCGCAAACCGTCGACGACCCCCTGCCCGAGAGCCTGCGAGCCCAGCGCGGACTGATGCCTTTGCGCGACGCCCTCGCAGCCATGCACCTCCCCACCGACACCGACACCCTCCGACGCGCGCGGCTACGAATGAAATACGAGGAACTCTTTTTCCTCCAACTCAACATCCTCCGGTACATCAAAGGCGACGACCGGCGGCAAAACGGACACAAACTCACACGCGTGGGCGCGTACTTCAACCGATTCTACCGCGAAGTGCTCCCCTTCGCGCTTACCGACGCACAGAAACGCGTTGTGCGCGAAATCTGGACCGACCTCACCTCCGGGCGGCAGATGAACCGCCTGCTGCAGGGTGACGTCGGCAGCGGAAAAACCATCGTCGCGCTCATGACCGCCCTGCTCGCCGTCGACAACGGTTACCAAGCCTGCATCATGGCTCCGACCGAGATTCTCGCCACACAACACTACGAGGAAATCGCGCGACTCATCGCCCCCCTCGGCCTCAACGCCGGACTGCTCAAGGGCAGCACACGCACCCGTGCCCGGCGCGAACTGCACGAACGCATGCTCGACGGCTCCATGCACATCACCATAGGAACGCATGCCCTGATCGAGCCAGACGTGCAATGGAAAAACCTCGGTATCGCCATCATCGACGAGCAACACCGCTTCGGCGTAGCCCAACGCGCGCGACTGTGGGAGAAAAACACACTCCCGCCGCACGTGCTCGTGATGACCGCAACACCCATCCCACGCACACTCGCCATGACCGTCTACGGCGACCTCGACGTGAGCGTTATCGACCAACTGCCGCCCGGACGGAAACCCGTGACAACCATGCTCCGCTACGATGCCGACCGGCAGCAGATGTACCACTTCGTAGGTCAGCAACTCCGACAAGGACGGCAAATCTACTTCGTTTACCCCCTGATCGAGGAAAACGAGAAACTCGACCTGCGCGACCTGGAGCAAGGCTACCAAAACGTGTGCGAAATCTACCCGCACTACAACGTCGCCTTCGTGCACGGACGAATGCGCCCGGCGGAGAAAGACGCGCAAATGCAGCGGTTTGTCAGCGCAGAAGCCCAAATCATGGTGGCCACAACGGTCATCGAGGTAGGCGTGAACGTGCCCAACGCCTCCGTGATGGTGATCGAGAACGCCGAGCGCTTCGGACTGTCGCAACTGCACCAGCTCCGGGGACGTGTCGGACGCGGAGCCGACCAGAGTTTCTGTATCCTGATGAGCAAGCACCAACTCAGCCGCGAGACGCGACACCGCCTCAACGTGATGACGCAAACCAACGACGGTTTCCGCGTGGCCGAGGAAGACATGCAACTCCGCGGTCCGGGCGACATCGAGGGAACCCAGCAGAGCGGAATCGCCTTCAATCTGCGCGTGGCCAACCTCGCGCAAGACGGGCAAATCGTGCAACTCACCCGCGACGACGCGCAGCGACTCCTCCAATCCGACCCGACACTGGCAACCCCCGAAGGACAACGCCTCGACCAACACCTGCACACACTCTACGACAAGACCCGCCACTGGAACCAGATTTCATAACCCCCTCCGGCCGGTGACATATTCCATGGTTACAGTACCGAAAAAAACACACGTTTTGGGCACGGCACTTTCATTTAACTTGAAAACAAGCGCATAAGCCCCTTTACCCAATTCTTGTGAGATAGGGCATTCTGCTGTTGTCTGTA
>CACYCT010000094.1 GCA_902772965.1 uncultured Bacteroidales bacterium
AAGACCAAGACGTGGGACGAGCGCATTTGGCACCAGACCCGCTCATTCAACGGACGTGAGATTATGGTTTGGGGAATGTGAATTTATTTAAATGAATTATTATGGAACAAAAACCGCATCGTGCAGGATTTGTCAACATCGTGGGTAACCCCAACGTGGGCAAGTCAACGCTGAGCAACCGTCTTGTGGGCGAACGTCTGTCAATCATTACCAGCAAAGCCCAAACCACGCGCCACCGCATTATGGGTATCGTAAACACCGATGACTATCAGATTGTGTTTTCCGATACTCCGGGGGTTCTTCGGCCTAAATTCAAACTTCAGGAGAGCATGCTTGAGTTCTCCACCGGCGCGCTTGTCGACGCTGATGTGTTGCTCTACGTGACCGACGTGGTGGAAAGTCCAACCAAGAATCAGGACTTTCTCAACCGTGTTGCCCGAATGGATGTTCCCGTATTGTTGGTTATCAACAAAATCGACCTCCTTAAGGGCAATGCCGACCTGCTTGAGGTGATAGACCGCTGGAAAACACTCTTGCCTAAGGCTGAAGTGTTCCCTACAAGCGCAACCGAGAACTTCAATGTGGACAATCTGCTGAAACGCATTGTGGAACTTTTGCCCGAGAATCCGCCTTATTTCGGCAAAGACGCGCTCACCGACCGTCCTTCGCGATTCTTTGTCACTGAGATTATCCGTGAGAAAATCCTCAACACATACGATAAAGAGGTGCCTTACGCGACGCAGGTCATCGTGGAGAAGTTTACCGAGAGCGACACCGCGATTCACATCATGGCCGTAATCTATGTGGAGCGTGATAGTCAGAAAGGAATCATCATCGGCCATCAGGGCCGCAAACTCAAGCACATCGGCATAGAGTCGCGCAAGGAGATGGAAAAGTTTTTCGACCGTCGGGTGTACTTGGAACTTTTTGTTAAGGTGGAGCGGGACTGGCGCAATCAGGAGGCCAAACTGCGCGCGTTCGGATATATTGAGTAGCCGGGACGTGTGCTGATTTTCAGTCGATACGCTCGATGTGGAACGTCATCGGGCGGAAGCCGTCGTTGCAACTGACCATAGCGCTGTAGGAATTCTTCATCCAACCGTCGAAGAAGTTGCCTTCTCCGCGTGCGAGCGCCTCGACAAACTTGCGCATGGTTTCCCATGCCTCGGGGCATAGTCCGTCGGGACGGGTGCCGTCGGTGCTGACCCACGTTTGTCCGACGGCCACATCACAGGGGTGCTCCATCGGGTTTTCGTATCGCTCCACCAGGTCGGTGTAGACGGTTTGTCGGACGGCTGTGATTTTCACTTGCTTCATGGGCTTAACCTTTAAAACGTTCCCGTGCCGATGAATGCTCGGTCACGGGAACGGATTGTGTGGGTGTGTGCGGGAACCTTGTCAGTATGTTACTACCGGGGGGAGTTCCTTGGCTTGGTTGACCATGTCTTCCACTTCTTTCAGAGCGGGCACGCGGCGCACGAGTTTGCGCTCGGCATTGGTCTGCTCGAGTTTTTCCACGAGGTTGGCGGGCACACGGTGACGAAGTTCTTTGACGGTGTCTACGCCTGCGGCTTCGAGCAGTTCGGCGAATTGGGGTCCGACACCGTTGATGCGGAACAGGTCGGCGTGGTTGGTCCAGCGAAGAATGAGTTTTTCGTTTATTCCGGTTTGTTCGGCGAGTGCTTTCCGTCCGGCGGGAGCGGCGCAACGCTCAAGGAGTTGGTCCACGGTGGTGATGCCTGCGGCGGTGAGTTTTTCGGCGTAAACGTCGCCAACGCCTTCGATGTCGATGATTTTATAGGCCATATCGGTGTTGTGGGTTAAAATGGTTATGCGAGTGCTTGAAGCCAGTTCATCAGTGCTTGTGTCTCGTTGGGGTGCTCCACGCCGTCGGCCGTGATCACTTTCTGGGAGAAGTTGGCCAGGGCCACCACGATGGCTTGCTTGTCGGCCGGCGATTCGAAGCAGTCGAGCAGTTCGCGTGTGTCGGCAACGACATCGTCGTGTGTGTAACGGGTGCTGAGTGCGGTGTTGAGCATGTATTTGAGTTCGTCAACGGGGCCGTACTGCGCGAGGCGGTTGATGTAGTTGTCGATAAAAAAGTATTCGCTTTGCGAGTATTCGCCGTCGGTGCTGGCAAAGTAGAGGCCGAGTTTGGTCATCAACTTCACCACGATATCCATGGCGTGATAATTTTGATTTGTCATAGTGAGATGGTAGTTGAGTAGTTGATGATTATTGCTGGGGCGGTTGTTGGTTAACCGAGTCGGCGGCCATGTTGATTACCGAAATTACGCCGAGCGCCTCGTCGGAGATGGCGGGCATGGGTTGCGCCTGAGCCTGATAGGGGTTAGCCTGAAAAGCCTCCTGAGTCGGCGCGGGTACTTGATAGTTCTCGGGTGCTGACGGGTCTTGCGGCAGTTGCTGGTAGGGTTGTCCCTGTGGCAGTTGCTGATAGGGTTGACCTTGTTGGAGTTGTTGCGGTTGCTGGGGTTGTTGCGGCATTTGCGGCATTTGTGCTCCGGCGGGCATTTGCGGTTGTTGCTGTTGCTTGCCTCCGGCAAACTTGCCGATTACGGTTGTTAGCACACCGCCGAGCGCGCCGCCGACGGTCGCGCCGAGCACACCTCCGCCAAGCATACTGCTTCCGATCCCGCCCAGAACGCCGGCGCCGACATTTCCGAGCAGACCGCCTCCGAGCGGGTTACTGCTTTGCTGCTGTGCTTGCGGGGGCATTTGCTGACCTTGGTAGCCTTGCTGATATCCCTGCTGGGGATAATAGCCTTGCGCGTTGGGGTCGACAGGTTGTTGCGGCATTCCCTGTTGGGGATAGCCCTGCGGATAACCTTGTTGGGGGTAGCCCTGTTGCGGATAGCCCTGTTGAGGCATACCTTGCTGTGGATAGCCTTGTTGTGGGTAGCCCTGTTGGGGCATACCTTGCTGTCCCATGCCGCCGGCTGCTTGTTTGGCGGCATTAACGATATTCTCGAATAATCCCATAGAAATAAAGTAGATAGGAATGATTAGTAATTGGTTTCTTAACTGCGTCTGCCGCTATTCCGACCGTGGCCGGACAAGCACAGACATGAATTTTGGGTTGCTAATTTAGTGGATTTTTGTCATTCCACCAAAAAAAATTGCGAAATACACTGTTTTTTGTAGAAAAAAACGCTTTTTTAATGACACCGCTGAGAAAAAGCAGTACCTTTATGCCGTCGAAAAAATTAACTGAGAATTTCTATGCTCGTTTCCATCATCATTCCGGTATTCAACCGCGCGCATATTGTCGGCCCGACGCTCGATAGCGTAGTGGCGCAAACCCATCGCCCGCTGCAACTTGTCCTTGTTGACAACCTCAGCAGCGACAACACGCTTGAGGTGTTGCGGTCTTTCAAGGCTTCGCATGAGCAGGCCGACTTTCAAATCGACGTCGTTCAGGAGCCGCACCACACAGCCAGTGCCGCGCGCAACCGCGGCTACGCCGAGGCACGCGCCGATTGGGTGATGTTTTTCGACTCCGACGACTTGATGGCTCCCGACTTGGTGGAGCGGTATGTCGACGTGATTGAGCGTGAGCGCGGTTGCGAGTTGGTGTGTACGCGTGGCGTGCGTGTGCAGGCCGACGGAAGCCGGTACGTGCTGCCGTTTTTCACTTCCGACCTGCTCGCCAACCATATCCTGCACAGCATTTTGCCCACGCAGCGTTATATCGTGCGCCGCGAGATTTACGACCGCGCCGGCGGTTGGGAGCGTGACGTTCGCGGTTGGGACGACTGGGAAATCGGTTTGCGGCTGCTGCTTCAGAATCCGAAAGTGGCTTTTCTGGCTGATGCCGAGCGTGTCACGGTGATAGACAGTGGTGAGGCCTCGATTACCGGAGTGGATTTCAGTTCGAAGGCCGGCCAGTGGGAGCGGACGATAGACACGCTGCTCGCCAATGTACGTGCCGCCGGCGCCGGTGTGCGGTATGAGCGTTTGCTGCACTATCGGCGTGTGGTCTTGGCCGCGCTCTACCGCCATGAAGGCCGTGACGACTTGGCTGAACCGCTTCGCCGGCAGGGGATGGAAGGCTTGGCCGAGAGTTATCGGGGCAGTATGCGGTGGAAGTTATGGGTGAAGCCGGTTGTGAATCTGCTTTATGGTCATATCAGTGCCGGTCGGCGCGGCGCGGCGCGTGTGGCGCGGATGGTGGTGAGGTAGGAAGGTCTCGTGCGGAACAGTTACAATGCGGTTACGTAATTAGATTGTAATTGCATAGTACCCGTGAGGTTTTGCCTGATGGTGTAATTTTGTGGTGAAAATTAAATATCTATGAACACACTGCAAGATTACCTATGGGTTCTGATTCGCCTGTTGGGAAGTTTAGGACTACTTATTTTTGGCATGCGGATGATGAGCGAGGCACTGCAAAAGATGGCCGGTGCTCATTTGCGTCACATACTGAGCGCGCTCACCTCCAATCGGTTGATGGGGGTTTTTACGGGTGCGTTCGTGACGGCGGCGGTGCAATCGTCGTCGGCCACGACGGTGCTTGTGGTCTCGTTCGTCTCGGCCGGGCTGCTCAGCCTCGCGCAGGCGATTTCGGTGATTATGGGCGCCAATATCGGCACAACGCTCACGGCGTGGATTCTCTCGCTGGGCTACAGTGTCGATTTGAACATGATTGTGTTCCCCGCCCTGTTTGCGGGCGTATTGCTTATATATAACAAGCGCCTCCGCTTTGGGGGTGACTTCCTGTTCGGCATCGCGTTCATGCTGCTTTCGCTTGTGATGCTCAGTCAGGCAGGCAAGGATTTGAATCTGGCAGAGAATCAGGCTGTGGTGGACTTCTTCGCCTCGTTTGACACCGGCAGTTACCTCACTATCTTGTGTTTTCTCGTCATCGGTACGCTCATCACCTGCATTGTTCAGTCGTCGGCGGCTGTGATGGCTATCACGATTTTGCTGTGTTCCACGGGTGTGTTGCCGATTCATCTGGGTATCGCCCTTGTGCTGGGCGAGAACGTGGGCACCACGGCCACGGCCAATCTTGCCGCGCTTGGTGCCGGCCCGGCGGCCCGCAGGGCAGCCCTGGCCCACTTGCTGTTCAACGTGATAGGCGTGGTGTGGGTGATGGTTGTGTTTTATCCGTTTGTCGATCTGGTGTGCCGCATCGTGGGTTATGACCCGAGCGTGGGCGGTCAGGCGGCGCGCCTGCCGGTGGTCTTGGCGATGTTCCACACGTGCTTCAACGTGACCAACACGATATTTCTCCTGCCGTTTATCAGCCAGATCGAGCGTGCCGTTTGCAAGATTATTCCCGAATCAGCCGAACCCGCACAGGAAGAGGACGTTTTCCGGCTGCAATACATCGAGTCAAACCTTGTCCAGACACCGGAAATCTCTGTTCTTCAAGCACAGAAGGAGGTTATCCAGATGGGACTTCGCGCACAGGATATGTTTGCGCTCGTTGTGCAACTGTTCGATACCGAGAAAGATGAAGATTTCGCGCCTCTGCTTGCCCGGGTTGAGAAGCAGGAGGATATCCTTGACCAGATAGAAATCGCCATCGCACGCTATCTGGAGCAGGTGAGTGAGAACCACCTGAGCGATGAGACAAAGCAGAAAGTTCGCATGATGTTGCGTCAAATAAGCGAGATAGAGAGTGTTGGCGACGCTTGCTACAACCTCGCCCGTGCCCAGAACCGTCATCGCCGCACCGGTCACCGCTTCACCGCCGAGCAACTCACGCAAATCCACGACATGCTCCGGCTCACCACTGAGGCGATTGAGCAGATGAACGTTGTTCTCGGCGGCCGGTTGGAGAATCTCAGTATCAATGAGACCTATCGCATTGAGAACGAGATCAACCAGTTGCGCAGCAATCTGAAAGACCAGAACATCAAAGCCGTGGACGAGCACCGCTACGATTACGCCACCGGTACGGCCTTTGTTGACACCGTTAACGAGTGTGAGCGCCTCGGCGACTACGTGGTCAACGTGGTTCAGGCGCGGTTCGGAAAATAAGGAATCCTGCCGCGCTCACCTAAAGGCGCGTCACCGCAGTGCCCTCGACGGCGTTGCGTTTCTTTATTTGAGTGTTAGTTTTCTCTTTTGTTTGTTCGTGGAGTCGTTAAAATGGGTTATGACACACCCACCGGCGCGAGGCGCTGCGAGCGAGTGTGCGAAAACCCCGTAAGCCAGGCACGGACGAATGCGAGCAGTCGAACTATAGAATATCTTCATTTTTATGTTTTACAACATATTTCTGAAAAAACTTCTTCCTTTTGGTTGACAAATCAGAAAAATTACATTACCTTTGTCAACCAAAATTGAGCAAACTATGATGCCGGTGAACCAAATCTTCTCAGAACGTCTTGCTGCCGCTCGCAAAATGAAGCGGATGAGTATGGACGCGCTTGCAGATGCCGTAGGGGTCAGCAAGAATGCCATATCTAAGTATGAGAAAGGCTCTATGTTGCCTAACTCATCTGTCCTTATTAATTTATGCGAAGCCCTTGGCATGAGCGTGGACTATTTCTTCCGCGGCAAAATGGTTGATTTAGGGCATATTGAGTTCAGGAAGAGAGCGAGACTTGGTAAAATGGCGATTAAAAGCATACATGAACATATCAAGGAATTCGCCGAGCGTTACATCGAAGTGGAGAAAATATTGGGAATCCCTTCTCCGGTTGCACTTGCACGATATGGTGTCTCTTGTTTTGGTGATGCTGTTGGTGCCGCTATGAAGTTGCGTGAAGCTTGGCGGTTAGGCTCAGACGGTATTGTGGGATTAATCAATCTACTTGAGAGTAAAGGAATCAAGGTGATTGAAATTGATAGCGAACCCGACTTCGATGGAGTTAGCGGTCTTATTGATGAAAAGTATTATTTCATCGCTGTCAACCGTAATTACAATCCTGAGCGCAAGCGCTTTACCTTGGCTCACGAACTGGGCCATCTTGTGCTTGAGATAAACTCTGGTCTTGATAAAGAGAAAATCTGTCATTCGTTTGCCAATGAGTTCTTATTGCCAAGCGAGGTGTTTAAGGCTATCATGGGCGATAGGCGACATGATATTTCTCTGAATGAGTTGCGAACTATACAAAGAGACTATGGAATCAGTGTCGATGCACAGATGATGAAGGCTCGGTCTCTGGATATTATTTCAGAAAATAGATTTGCTTCATTCCACAAGAAGAAAAATTTTAGTGCTTCATTTAAGGTTAATGTGGAGTCGAGTGTGTTTCCGCCGGAAAATTGCGGTCGTTTTGAAGCATTGGTATATATGGCTTTGGCCAAAGAACTGATCTCAATGAGCAAGGCGGCAGCTCTTCTCAGCCAATCATTGGAGGAGGTAAGGAAAGGGCTTCAATTGGTGTGAATATGGACGAGATACTAATCACAGATGCCAACATCTTTTTCGATCTTTTCTCTGTCGAACTGCTGCCTGAATTTTTTCTTTTACCAAACGTTATTAAGACCACAGAGTTTGTTCTAAATGAAATCAAGGATGAGCAACAACGTGCGCTAATTGATAGATATGTTTCTAATGGGCGGCTTGAAGTATGTGTATTCGAACCAGGCCAGTATGTTGAGATTTTAGAACTTAGGGCAAAACTGATTGGAAATCTGTCATTCGAAGACTGTTCCGTGTTGTATTGCGCAACGAAATCTGAAAAATCCACTGTTCTTACCGGAGACTTAAGCCTTCGTAAAAACGTTGCGGCAATGGGGCTGAATGTGAAAGGAATAATCGGTGTTATGGATATGATGGTCACACATCACACAACTCTCTCCGAAATAGCTGCATTAAGGCTTCAGAAACTGATGCGCATTAACACATGGCTGCCCAAAGGACTATGCGAAGAGGCAATCAAGAGGTGGGGTAACCGATAATCAACTCCCCTCTTACTCTCCCTCAGTGAATACGCACTGTTAAAATGTGGTAAACGTTTGTCGCGTTGGAAGGGAAGTTGTAATTTTGCAGGTTATTACAACTGAAACAGAAATGAAACGTCTCATAAGCCTCTGCCTGCTCGCCGCTGTGCTCTGCCTTAACACCCGGGCACAGCAAGCCGAAACGCTTTTCCCTTACCCGCAAGCGCCCGATTCCTGCTCCACGCTCGAGAGCCGGTGTAACTACATCATCCAGCACTTCTGGGACAACTTCGACATCACCCGCCCCCTGCCCGAGCAGGGCAAGTTTGAAACCGCCTTCCGCGATTACGTCACCTTTTTCAGATACGCCAACCGCAACATCGTCTTTGCCTCTATCCGCGACTTCATGTTCAAGGCCCGGAGCAACACCAACAACCTCGTGCGTATCGGGCAAACAGCCGAACAGGCCCTCTACAGCCCCTACGCCGAGTACTGGTCCGACGAGGTTTACCTCCAGTTCGCCAAATCGATGGCCGAGACCTCGACCCTGAAAAAGGACATCAGAAACTACTATAAGCAGCAAATCAAGCGCATTGAGCACAATCAGGAAGGGAGTATCATCACCGACCTTGAGATCAACCTCTCCGACGGGGAAAAAACGCGCCTGTCGGAACTCCAGGCCAAGGGATTCCTAATCCTGTTCACCGACAACTCGTCTGAGAGTTCCATCGCCCGGCTCCGGTTGAGCACCGACATCAACATCAATTCGCTCATCAGTTCGGGCCAACTCGCCGTGATTCAAGTCTATCTCGGCCGTCCCGACAGCGATTGGGCCGCCGCGCAACCACAAAACTGGACCAACGCCTACTCCGACCAGGCCGCCAAACAAATCGACCTCCGTATGCTCCCATGCTGCTATCTGCTTGACGGTGAACGGAAAATTCTCAACAAAAACGTTGACATCGAACAACTCAAACAAGCCATCAACTAATTTCGCGACGATATGAAATCTCTGTTGAAAAAACTCGTACTGTTCAGTGCCGGACACACCTACAGCAACCTCTCGCGTCTGTTTTTGCGTCTGTTCGTGGGGGTGATGTTCCTCCACATCTGCACCCAGCAACTGATGCACCTGTCCGACGGTATGCATCAGGGCTTTGACGGATTCCTCGGCATGTCGGCCGGAACATCGATGACCGCGCTGCTCGTGATGGAAGTGATCTGCGCGGCGTGCATCATGTTCGGATTCATGACCCGTTACGCCGTCTTGCCGCCGCTGGTGATGATGTGCATGGCCGAGAACATTATCCTTCAGGCCAATACCTCGCAGGTGGTTTCAGTGCTCAACTTCCAGCCCGGATACCCGATCATGTTTATCGGCATCTTCCTGTATATTCTCCTGGCCGGCCCGGGAAAAATCTCGCTCGACTACATTATCGCGGTTCATCTGGTGGACCAGAACGAGGAAAACGATATCATTGAGCGCGCATGAAAATAGCTGTTCTCATCTCCGGAGGTGTCGATAGCGCGGTGGTGGTTCACCGCCTCGCGGAGCAGGCCGAGCACGACCTGACTCTGTTCTACATCCGCATCGGCATGGACAACGGCGAGGGCGACTGCTCAGCCGAGGAAGACATTGAGATGTGCAGCCTGATTGCCCACCGCTACGGGCTGCCGCTGGAAGTGGTCTCGCTGCATCAGGAGTATTGGGACCACGTGATGGAATATGCCCTCCGCACCGTCCGGTCAGGCCTCACGCCCAACCCCGACATCATGTGCAACCGGATGATAAAGTTCGGCTTCTTCGAGCAGCGCTGGGGCCACAACTTCGACCTCACCGCCACCGGGCACTATGCCACCACGACCGTTGTCGACGGCGTGAAATACCTCGCCACGGCCGCTGACCCCGTCAAGGACCAGACCGATTTCCTCGCCCGCATCACGCGCGAGCAACTCAACCACCTCATCTTCCCCATCGGCAACCTGCCCAAGCATGAAGTGCGGCAAATCGCCAACCAGGTGCGCCTGCCCAACGCCTCGCGCCGCGACAGTCAAGGCATCTGTTTCCTCGGCCAGATCAACTACAACGACTTCATCCGCCGCCACCTCGGCGAGCGTCCGGGACCGATTGTGGATATAGCCACCGGACGCACCCTCGGCACCCACCGCGGCTACTGGTTTCACACCATCGGTCAGCGCAAGGGTCTCGGCTTGAGCGGCGGACCATGGTACGTTGTGAAAAAAGACATCGACCGGAACATCATCTACGTTGCCGGCGGCTATGGAACCGCCCTGCAATACGGGCGCACGCTGCCTCTGACCGAGATGCACTGGATTTGCGGCTGCCCGTGGAGCGACATTCCCGCCGACGGCGTGGAAATCTCGTTTAAAAACCGCCACACCCCCGCGTTTCTTCCTGCCCGGCTTACGCGTGAGGGTGACCTGTGGCGCATTCAGAGCGAGGAACCTGTTCAGGGCATAGCCCCGGGCCAGTTCGCCGTGATTTACGACAGCGACGCCCACCTCTGTTACGGAAGCGGAATCATCACGGCGGAACAGGACTCTGAAATTTAACCGCCGTTAAATTACAAATTTGTAAATCTATGAAATTTTACGATAGAGAACAAGAAATCAGTCAACTGCGACACATTGGACTATTGGCCGAAACTACGGCACAGTTGACTTTACTCGTCGGACGGCGAAGAGTGGGAAAGACTTCTTTGCTGCTTCACGCCTTCAAGGGGGAGCGCTATATCTACTTTTTTGTCGGAAAGAAAAGCGAAGCCATTCAAGCCGCTGAATTACAACACGAGATTGAATCTGTATTGGACATGCGCATTTATGGACAGTCGCGGTCGGTAGCGGAACTGATTGAACATGTGTTGCGGTATAGTTATGAACAGAAGGTGACCCTGATTATTGATGAGTTTCAGCGACTTGAAGAAATCGGACAGGGTATCATCAGCGACATTCAGCGGGTATGGGATCGGCACAAAGACCGTGCGCGAATACATCTTATCGCATGCGGAAGTGTGTACAGTATGATGAATAAAATTTTCGAGAACAGTAAAGAGCCGCTTTTTGGCCGAAAAACAGCGAAAATCGAACTCAAACCATTTCGTATCGCTGTGCTTAAACAAATCCTCGCTGACCACAATCCGGGCTATACGCCAGCCGACCTGTTAATGTTTTACTCCATCACCGGAGGCGTCGCGAAATATGTGGAGCAACTTTGCGTGCAGCGAGCCGTCACAGAAGACGGGATGCTTAACCTGGTTTGTTCTCCCGCGAGCATATTCATCGACGAAGGAACAGAACTACTTGTAGGGGAGTTCGGACGTCGATACCAAACTTACTACAGTATTCTCCAATTGATAGCCTCCGGACATACGTCGCAATTGGAAATAGACAGTGTCATCGGAAAAAACACCGGGCGATACCTTGAGACTTTGGAAACCCAGTACTCAATCATTCAAAAAGTTCGCCCCTTCAAGGCAAAACCGAAAACTCAAGGAGTCAAATACTTCATCAGTGACAACTTTCTCACATTCTGGTTCCGTTTTATTGAACATAACCGTCGAATGGTGGAACTTGGAAAACTTGACCTCCTCAGAGAGGCAATCGCCACCGGATACACCCAATTCAGTGGCACAATGCTTGAGCGCTATTTCCGTCAACTATATGCCGAGAAAGACCGAGTGACAGATGTCTCTCACTGGTGGGACAGCCATGGACAAAACGAAATCGACCTCATCGCCATCGAAGCACTCGACAAGCGGGCAATCATCGCTGAGGTGAAGCGTAACCCGCAAAAAATCGACATAGCCCTTCTCCAAGAAAAATATCAGCGAATCAAGGCATACTTCCGCGGTTATCAAGTGACGTTTAAAGGATTATCAATCAACGATATGTAGCACAATCATGAACGACCAATCATACATCGAACTCGAAGTGATGGGCACCGGGCGCGCGGCGCACGACCGGAACGCCTTTCTGATGCTCCTGCGCGAAACCGACGGCGACCGTTGTCTGCCCGTCGTGATCGGTCCGGCCGAGGCGCAGGCCATCGCCGCCGTGGTCAACGGCGTGGAATTTCCACGGCCGCTCACGGTGGATCTGATGGTGAGCCTCTGCCATCAAGCGGGCTACACCCTCGAATGCGTCAGAATCCACACAATCGACAACGGTATCTTCTTCGCCGATATCGAACTGCGGCACGAAGGCCTGATTACGGTAATCGATGCCCGGGCGTCCGACGCGGTCGCGCTCGCGCTCCGTATGAGCGCCCCCATCCTGTGTGCCGCCGATGTGATGGACACCGTCGGCTTCCACGGTAAAATCCGCAAAGTTTCGGAAAGCGACCTTGAAGACATTGAGCAGGAAACCCTTACCCCGCTTGAACGCCTTCAACGGCAACTGCAGCAATGCATCGAGGACGAGGACTATGAGCAGGCGGCCGAAATCCAAAAAAAAATCACCGAACTTACCGGGCAATCCGGACAAAATCAGTAACTTTACCGAATATTTACACACCCAAATACGCTAACACATAACTCAACTGTCTGATTATGAATAATATCAAATTACGCCTCATTGTGATGAACTTCCTCGAATTCGCCGTTTGGGGAGCGTATCTCACATCTATGGGAGGCTATCTGGCAACGCATGGAATGGGCGAGCAGATCGGCTGGTTCTATGCCGTGCAAGGCATTGTGTCGCTGTTCATGCCCGCGCTGCTCGGCATCGTGGCCGACCGGTGGATTCCCGCACAGAAAGTGCTCTCGCTGGCGCACCTGCTCGCCGGAGTGCTTATGATCGCAGCCGGATACTACGCCTACACCGCCGGCGACAGCGTGCAATTCGGAACCCTGTTCACGCTCTACACCCTCTCGGTGGCTTTCTTCATGCCCACCATCGGCCTGAGCAACTCCGTGGCGTTCAACGCGCTGAACCAGGCCGGCCTCGACACGGTGAAAGACTTTCCCCCGATCCGGGTGTTCGGAACCGTGGGATTCATCTGCACCATGCTCACCGTGGACTTCACCGGCATGCAGCACACCTTCGGCCAGTTCATCGTCTCCGGCGCGCTCAGCCTCGTGCTCGCCGCCTACGCCCTGACACTGCCCAACTGCCCGTGCGACAATCAGCAGAAGAGCAACTCCCTGGTCGACATCCTCGGCCTGCGCGCCTTCGCACTGTTCAAGCAGAAACGTATGGCCATCTTCTTCCTCTTCTCGATGTTGCTCGGCGTGTCGCTGCAGATCAGCAACGGCTTCGCCAACGCGTTCATCAGCAGTTTCGCCGACATACCCAAGTATGCCGACACCTTCGCAGCCCAGCACGCCAACGCCCTCATCTCACTCTCGCAAATGAGCGAGACGCTCTGCATTCTGCTCATTCCCTTCTTCATGAAGCGGTTCGGAATCAAGAACGTGATGATGATCGCCATGCTCGGGTGGGTGCTCCGATACGGTTTCTTCGGTATGGGTAATCCGGCCATGCCGGGCGTGTTGCTGTTCGTGCTCTCATGCGTTGTCTACGGTGTGGCGTTCGACTTCTTCAACATCTCCGGCGCGCTCTATGTTGACCAGCAAACCGACGAGTCTATCCGCTCCAGCGCGCAGGGACTGTTCATGATCATGACCAACGGCATCGGCGCCACCATCGGCACGCTCAGCGCCCAGCAGGTGGTGAACCATTTCGTTTACAGCCAGACCGAGCCGGCCGCCCAACTGCAGGGATGGAGCACGTCGTGGTACGTTTTCGCCGGATACGCCCTTGTGGTCGCTATCGCGTTTTGGCTCATCTTCGAGAACCCGCAGAAGAAAGCCGAACCCGGTGTGATAACCGACACCACTGCCGCCGAATAACCCCGACCGCGCGATGCACCGCTTCTACTGCCCCGACATAGCCGCCACCGGCACCCTCACCGAGGCTGAATCACACCACTGCGTGCGTGTGCTCCGTCTTGGCGAGGGGCAAGTCGTCGAAGTGGTTGACGGCCTCGGCACGCTCTATCAGGCGCGCATCACACTCGCCCACCAGAAACACACACGCGTCGAGATTCTCTCCTCCGAGCGCGTTCAACCGCATTGGGGGCACAGCATCCATCTTGCCGTGGCGCCGACAAAAAACCTCGACCGCATGGAATGGCTCGCCGAGAAAGCAACCGAAATCGGTTTCGACCGATTCACACCCCTGCGCTGCGACAACTCCGAGCGGATCACCCTCAAACCCGAGCGTATCGAGAAAATACTGGTCGCCGCCATGAAACAGTCGCTCAAAGCCACACTGCCCTGCCTTGACCCAATCACCCCAATGACGCAATTCATAGATGAGCCGTTTGATGGACAGCGGCTTATAGCCTATTGCGACCCCAATCTGCCCCGGCAGCGGCGAACCACACTCGCCCAAGCCTACCGGCCCGTTAGCAACGTGCAGATCCTCATCGGGCCTGAAGGAGACTTCTCTCCCGCCGAAGTGGAGGCCGCGCTCAACGCCGGATTCATTCCCGTCAGTCTCGGACAAAGCCGGCTGCGAACCGAAACCGCCGCCCTCGCCGCCCTCTCCGCCATTCACACAATCGACCAACTTAAACCGCAATGATACAGCAACTCACCAACTCCGATCAGTTCTTCCTCCTCGCCGGACCATGCGTTATCGAAGGAGAACAAATGGCTATGGAAATCGCTGAAACAATAGCCGGAATCACCTCCCGGCTCGGAATACCATACGCCTTTAAAGGCAGTTACCGCAAAGCCAACCGCTCGCGACTCGATTCCTTCACAGGCATCGGCGACGAGAAAGCGCTGAAAATCCTGCAAAAAGTAGGTGAGACATTCCGCATTCCCGTCGTGACCGACATCCACTCGGCCGGTGAGGCCCGGATGGCCGCGCAATACGTCGACATCCTCCAAATCCCCGCGTTCCTGTGCCGGCAAACCGACCTGCTCCTCGCGGCGGCCGAAACCGGACGGATGGTCAACATCAAAAAAGGGCAATTCCTCTCGCCGCAAGCCATGGAGCACGCGGTGCAGAAAGTGCGCCAAGCCGGATGTGATGACGTGGCCATCACCGAGCGCGGAACCACATTCGGCTACCAAGACCTCATCGTCGACTTCCGTGGCGTGGAAATCATGCGGCAATACGCCCCCGTGATTGTCGACATCACACACAGCCTGCAACAGCCCAACCAGTCGGCCGGTGTCACCGGCGGACAGCCGCAATTCATCGAACTGCTCGGCCGCGCCGCCATCGCAACCGGTGCCGACGGTATCTTCCTCGAGACACACCCGAAGCCCGAACAGGCGCTTTCCGATGGGGCAAACATGCTCCGCCTCGACCTGCTGGAGGGACTGCTCACCCGATTGTCCGTGCTCCGGAAAACCATGAACCACATCAACGAAATCAAATAATACCTCCCAGATATGAACAACCGAATTTATTCCCTGCTCATCGCATTCGCACTCACGGTGACCGCATTCGCCGCTTTCGCGCAAACCAGTGACGAAGACGAGCGGCTGAGGCAAAAAATGCAGTCGGCCGTGATGCAAGTCTACGACCAGCACCTGCAAGACAACCCCGCCGACTACAACGCGCGTTTCGCGCGCGCCAACCAACTCTTCTACAACGGTGACTACAACCGCGCACTCGAAGACGCCAAAATCACGCTCGAGCAAATACCGCAGAAAGAGAAAGACCTCAAAGTGGAAACACTCCTGCTGATGGCCAAAATCTATGACCACAATAGCAATTATGCCGACGAGATCTCAACCCTGCGCCAGGCCGCGGAACTCAATCCCAAGTCACTCGCCGTGATCGACATGCTCGGAAAGGCCAGTTACCACGTGAAGGACTACAACGCCGCCGAGAAGAATTTCCAGACCATCTTGCGCGAGTCGCCGATGAACTACGACGCGATGTACTGGATGGGAAAAGTGGAAGTCAAACGCAACAAATTCCCCGAGGCAGCGCAATGGGCCAACAAAGCCGTCTCGCTGTTCACCGCCGACCCGCAAGTGTACATCAACCGCGCCGACCTGCTCAACGAGATGCAGCAGTACGAGCCCGCCGCGCAAGACCTGATCTCGGCCATGTCGGTTGGCGACGACGAAGGCCGATCGCTGCGCGCACTATTCGCCATGAGCGACACGCACTACGACGAGGTGATGGCCGCGCTCGCATCCAGCGCCGACAAAGCGCCGCAAGTGGGCATGTTCCAGTATGTACGCGCACAAATCGCCATGCGTCACCACCACTACGGACAGGCGCTCAACAACCTGCGCGCCATCATCGCCGGTGACCTCTACAACTACCACACCATCGAGTTCAACACGGCACGCTGCCTCTTCCACCTCTCCGACTACGACGAAGCGCTCAAATACGTCGACATCGCTATCGCAAAAGCCGGAGCCGTCACGCCCGAATACCTCGTGCTTAGAGCGCAGATCGAGCGTTTCCGGAACAACGGGAAAACCGACAAGGCACTCGAAAACCTCAACCTCGCACTCAAAACCGAGCCCAACAACGCCGACGCCCTGCTCACCAAGGCCCGCCTGTTGCTTGACCAGCGTAAAGACAACGACGCGCTCGAATGCGCCAACACGCTCCTGCAAGCCTATCCCACACACCCCGAAGGCCTTCTGCTGCGCGGATGGATCTACAAGTACCGTCTGAACCAGCCCGCCGTCGCCAAGGCCGACTTCCAGCAAGCCGCCAACGCCGACGACCAGATGTACTTCCTGCGCGGATTCGCCCTGCATGAACTCGGACGCGAAGAGGACGCCCGCCAATGGGCTCGCCAAATCATAGAGAAAGGTATCCTTCCCGGAGGAGAATGCTACTTCGTGGCCGCCGCGCTGCTCAGCGACATCGGTGAGTTTGAGGCCGGAGACAAAACTCAGGCGATCAACTACCTGCGCAGCGCTTTGGCTAACGGATACGGCAGCCGGCACGAACTTCTGCGCAACGAAGACCCATACGTGAACATGAAACTCGCCCGCAGATATTCCGACTTCCAGACGCTCATCGACCAAAACACCTTCAATTTCCAAGAACGCCGATAAAGCACACGGACTTCGCCGCAAAGCCCTAACTTAGGGGAGGAACTGCTAACGCACTGAACGCCAGCGAGGTTGAGTTCCCCATCTAAGTTAGAGGGGGGTGGCCGTAGGCCGGGGGCGTGTGTCCGATACAAGCAAACTGGCGTGTGTCCGATACAAGCAAACCTGCGGCCGAGCGGCGGGGGTGTATATCCGATTCAGATACACGAAGCGGCGGGGGGCGTGTGTCTTACAGATTACAACCTCGCTGTTAGATTCAAAAATCATTCATAACCTTACACTTAAATTACGATGAACCGTCGACAAATGCTGACCCTACTCGGCAACGCCGCAGCCGGAGCCGCCGTGCTCGGCATTCCACTGAGCCTCAACGCCGAAAACCGTCAAGGCGACAAGGCAACGCAACGCGCGAAGGTGCTTGTGATCGGCGCGCACCCCGACGACCCCGAGACATGCGCCGGTGGACTGATGTGCCTGCTCGCCAACGCCGGACACGACGTGGTGGCCGTTTATCTCACCCGGGGTGAAGCCGGTATCGCCGGAAAATCACACGACCAGGCTGCCGCCATACGCGTGGTTGAGAGCGAGAACGCTTGCAAGGTGGTGGGCTCGAGACACATCTTCATGAACCAGATTGACGGCAATACCGAAATCAACCTCGCGCGATACAAGGAAATGCGTGACCTGATTGAAGCCGAGCGCCCCGACGTCGTAATCACCCACTGGCCCATCGACAGCCACCGCGACCACGCCATTTGCGGCCTGCTCGTGCTCGACGCCTGGCGGCGACTGAACCGCACCTTCCAACTCTACTACGCCGAGGCCATGAGCGGGACACAATCGCAAATGTTCACCCCGACCGATTGGGTCGACATCACCGCCGTGCAGGAGCAAAAACACCGCGCATGCCTCTGCCACGTAAGTCAGGGCATGCCCGAACTGCTCGACGGCTGGCACATTCCGATGGAAACTTTCCGCGGACTTGAGTGCCGCTGCAAAGCCGCCGAGGCCTACGCGCACCACACCGAGGCCAAAGCCGGCATACTCTGAAATCCCGGCACGCACGCGATCCGCGAAACCGCGCGCGGCTGAAGGCCGCGGTCAGGCCGCCACGGGAGAGTGGGGAGCGGGGTTATCTCGAACTGGAATGGTTGTCTCTCAACTCGCGATAAATGATCATCATCTGTTGTGCGAGGTTGGCTGCGCTGAATCGCTCTTTGTTTTTCGTGCCCCGCTCGATCAGATGCGTTCTGAGGTCGTCGTCGCTGACGATCTTGTTGATGGCCTCGGCCATTTCTTCGGGACTGTCGGGGTCAACAAAGACGGCACCGTCTCCGCCGGTTTCCCGGAGCACGGGCACATCCGCGGCCACCACGGGAACTCCGCACGCCTGCGCCTCTACGATGGTCAGGCCGAATCCCTCGTGTCTGGAGGGAATTGCGGATACCGTTGCTGCGCGCACGAGCGCGGCCATGTCGTGCGAGTGAACCCGGTTGATGTGCCTGATTCGGTTGAGTAGTCCGTGCCGTCCGGCATAGGGGTGTATGGTGCTGTTGTAGTAGTCGGTTTTTTCTCCCACCATGACGAGTTCCAAGTCGGTGTTCTCCTTCAGGATCTCGAAGGCTTTCAGCGCGAGGAGCACGTTTTTGTGTTCCACCATCTGGCTGACAACGAGCACAAACCGGTCGGGCAGGCGGTATCGTGCCCTCACCTCGTCAACGGCCGCGGGCGAGATTGTGTTGCAGAACCGTTTGTCAACGGCAGGGTAAACGACGTTGATTTGCTCCGGGTTGATTTTGAACACCGAGAGCAGATCGTCCCGCATGGTTTGACTGATCGCGATGATTCTGTCGGCTTTTTTAAGCGATTCTTTGATGCGGTATTTGTCGCGCAATCGTTGCCAAAACCCGTATTCGTTCGGGTAGAGGAAAGTAGACAGGTCGTGTATGGTGAGCACGGAGGGAAACGGGGCGTTTTTGATTTTCATCGGGAGCAGCCCTCCAACGCCGTGAAACACCTGCACACGATGTCGTTTGGCCTGTTTGGCCATTCCACCGTATGCTCTCCACCACTTGCGGAACCATATTTTCTTGCATTCCTTGAGGCGTACGTTGGGATAGGTGAGCAGCGGCGTGACTCTGACTCTGTCTCCCACCCGGGTTGTATAGATATAAAAATGCTCCTTGGGGCAATACTCGCCCAAGGCCTCGATTAATACACGGCTATAGCTGCCTGCCGCGGTATTGTTGTGTAAAATGGCGTCCGTTCCGTCGATTCCGAGATTCATGGTTTTTTGTGCTTTTTAGATAATTTGATTTAGAGGAACAAAGGTAATGCATATTTTTAAAACTCTGACAAAAAAGGTAGTTGGTGTTAACAAAAATTACATTGAGTTGAATTGCTTTAACCGTTTTCGGGTAGTATTGTGGCTGTTATTTATCTGAGATGTCAAGGCTCGGATGATGTATGACAGAAGAAGGTTCTTCGGCAAGTGTCCCGCACGATAGAACCTTCTCTTGGTTAACGTCTCTTTTGCTGAGGCTATCTCAAAATGATTTTCGTGCTGTGGTTGGACTGTTTGGAGCTGACTCTTACAACGTAGATTCCGGCCGGCAAGTCGAAAAGTGGAATTTGATTTTGCGGCATGATTGCGGGCACACTCAGTATTCTTTTTCCATCGATTGAAGCCAGTTCGACCACACTCTGCCCGGAAATGTCCGGCAGAGTGACTGTTAACTGCCGTTCATGCAAAGACACTTCCGGCTTATATTTGTCGGCATTCATCGTTTCAACCGCAGTCGTCTCCAGTGCTTCGGCAAGGTACTCATAAATTCCGTCTCCGTTTCTCATGTACATTAATTCTCCACCGGGATGGCCTGAGTATTGTGTACGGACGCTGAAGAAGAGTAAATCGGCATCGCGGTAGGGAGGACAAATGCCAATCCCTTCGACAAAGATTCCGCGGTCAACTCCGTCATAGATGTGAATGGATTTCCGGCCTTCAACTTTTATTCGGTCGGTTGTCATCTCTTGCGCGGAAACCAAACGATCAAACGTTGATTGGTGATAGTCATCATCTCCAAACATCGCGAGGTATTTATCGCGCATGAAATCATACACATTCTCAAAATCATACAAGACACCTTCCCGGTTCGATTCCCAATGCACGCCGTGTAGATAAGGCACAAATGATGAACATCCCAACTGTGAAGCGTCCACGTTCAGGTTAACCGCATATACTTTTTTCCCTTCGTCCCGCAGCGCGATCACGCAAGTGTCCAGTTCAACGGTTTCCTGTCGTGTTCCTGTTGAGTTGTCAAATGAGGAAGAGCAACGTTTGTAATAAAGTTTCTTATAGTGTATGCCATTAAGAATTGTGTCTCCATGAATATGGTAGATGAAGTTTTTCTCAGGGCTAAGGTCAAAAGACATCGGTTCGTTCATGTTGAAGAACGACCTATATGCCCATTCGTTACCTTCGCGCGCTAAGGGCACATAGTCATCATCTGATGTCCATGCGGAAGCCGCGTAGTTGCCCAACACAAACATAAGAGTGAGAAAGGTGAGAATCTTTTTCATAGTTATGTGAATTATGATAGATGTTGTTTACTTACGGAATCATCACCTGCCTGGTTTCAATCACGTTTGTGCCGTCGAGCAGTGTGCCGCGCACATCGACGGTTTCTGCAAGAGTGAAAGGCGTTAAGACCTGCCGGACTTGGTGAACAACGGATTACAAGATTACTTTCCGCACGGCCAGATGTCCATCGGCCCGGAATTGGACAACGTACATTCCCCGCGTGTGGTGTTTGAGGTACATATCGGCATGATTGCCTACCACCGCCTGAGTGGCCACAACCCGCCCGTTGAGATCAATCACCTCAAGCATTCCCGATTGCACGTAGTCGGGCAGCGAAACGGCGATATGCCCATCGCCGGCGGTCACTTTCATATCCGTGTGTTTTAGCAAATCAATGCCCGAGGGCATGAATTCCTCTCTCATAAACTCATATTCACCTTCAGGGTTCTTCATGTAAACCATTTGTGGATGAGGTCCGGCACAAAGTACAATTCCAAAAAAATAAAATGAAGTCAGATCTCCATGATACTTATAGATGTTTGTGTCAAAACCCACACCTTCCATGTATCTTGTGTATTCACCTTCATAGTACGGGTGAAGTCTGTCATGAACATCATAGCAAGTTCGCCCGGAGACACGCAAGTTCTCAACATCAGTGGCAGGAACGGCATAGAAATCGGTAATCTCCTCGGTCTGGTTTATCTTTGAGTCACATTCATCCAAAAAGCCGTCAATGTCATTGAAATCGTATAACACGTATTCATGATGTTTATTTAAGACAAAATTCTCACCCCGAACGAGTTTCATCCGAATCAGCGATACACCGCAGGAGCCGATAAGCTGCATGGCGGTATCCTGGACCACACTTACACGCCCGTTTTCCTCGCGCATAAAAGCCACCGTCTGGTTGATGTACTCAGTCCCTTCCGAGGTGCAAGTGGTGCATTCCTCATAGAGTTTTTTGTATTGAACTCCATTCAAAATCGTGTCACCCTTGATGTACTGATAGTAGTAAAAACTAACCTTTTTTCTTAATATTCTGTCATATCTTTCCGCGCGAAAACACCATTCACTCCCTTCTCTGACAAGTGGTGTGCCGGTGAATGTCTTCTCTTGAGCCAAACTTGACAAGGGGCTGAGGGCAAAGATGGCAGTGAGGATGTAAAGTAGTTGTTTGAACATAGTTGCGCTGGTTTAAAGGGTTATTGATTGATAAAGATTTGTTTGGTTTCAAGCACTTGGTTGCCATCGTGTAACGATACCAAGTATAAACCGGGGTTCAATCCCGAAACAGGCACATTCACAGTTTTGGAACCTTCAGTAACAGGAGTGCTGATTTCAGAATTGTTGCAAAGGGTAGATCGAATAGAGATTGTCAAATCGCTTGTTGCGGAGCGGCGGAGCGTCGCTACAAGGTGCGAATTCTCAACTCTGATGTCTTTAATGCAGGTAATCGGACGTATGGCCTTGGACACGCTTGCCGTTGCGCCGTCAGATAAGGCGCGGACCGAAAGGGTGTATTCACCTTTCGCATTCATCGGGATGGCGAGCGAATCGCCGCGCCCCAAAATGTTACCGTTATTGTCCAGCCATTCACATTCAACAGGCTCGTTCACTCCTGATAGGTAAAGCATCCGGGGTGTAATTGCACCATCGGAATCTGCAGGTTCGGGATAATCGGGATAATCGGGGTCTTCGCCGCCATCATCTCCTCCTGAATCTGAAATACCGGGGTCGAGTTGGTTGTTGCGAGCCAAAAGGTTCAGCCGGAAGGTCACGCCTCCAACTTCAACAAAGCCTGCTCTTAGAACAAGAGGGATTTCGGCGATATTATGATTTTGCAGGACTGTATTCGGATTTATGTTCGCGGTTGCCGTCAGCCAATAAATTCGGTCAGGGACTAAATTGTTAAAGGATATAATCTGAGTGTCGTAATAGGCTAAATTGAATTGCGAAATGTTGTCATAACGAGTTGCCGCCAACATGGAATCAAGTTGTATGCTTATCGAAATGCCATTCGTGTAATTATCGCCATAATTCTTCTTTCTTATCAGAATCTCCAAAGGTTGTGTGTCATTCTCATTAACAAATAGAGGCAATCTTACTGAGACCGAGTGATTTGTCGAATCGTTCGTAACATAACTCTGAACCGCCATAGCCTCTTGAGTGAATACACTTCTTGATGAGGAATAAATGAACGGGTAAATCAAACCGTCATGGTCGAGATTTGCTTTACTGGCACTATCAGAAACACGAGCCAAAAGCGCAGGTCGGAAAATCCCGCCATATTGATTGATAACTTGGTTCGCGACCGCTTGAGGAATATTCCACTGATAACATATAATCGTATCAGATAATGTGTCGATCGGTGTTGCCAAAGGCAGGATAGCAATCTCGTGCTGCCAAGTGTCGGGCAAGGATGTGCTCATCCAACTCTCTTTGTAGTGGCGCAGTGCAGGCTGGGCCCAATGCAAGTGCAAATACCTTCCTTGCCCTTGATAAGGCTTATAACCCTGTGAGCGGACACGTGTATAAATATATGCCTTATCATTCATCCCGGTAATGGGGATTGCTTCTGTTTCTTGATTAGTCAAGCCATCGTTTGCACGGCGAATCCAGATATCCGGACTTTCCCAAGGAAAGTACCCGATGGAATAGTGGTCGATGGTACTGAGCCCATTATCATTGGGATTGCTATTATTCTTTAGAAGAAAACCATAAGGGTCAGGCAAATGATTGATTGCCCATGTCTGCCCTAATCTTGAGCATCTGCTGCTGTACTGAGGATGGCCATATTCTTCAGAATTAAAAGAAGATGGATATATTGGATTATAGTCAATACCATGGAGATAAGCCTCCAACATCGACACCCAACCATTACCGTCAGAGTCTGGGATTCGGGGAAATTCAAAATTGGTTCCACCTTCGGTTGATTCATTCAGGGCATTAATAAATCTGCGAGGGAATGTGGCTCCATCTTTAACTCCTTCGAAATCAACAAGTACTTCATCTGCTCTGCAGCCGGTTATCACAACTCTTGCATCGTCTGCCAATGATAAATAGTGACCGGAGTGACACGTCATCATAATGAGTGACTGTGACAAAGACGGAATTTCGTCAAGATGAAATCGAAGAGAATCAGGAGTTATTTCATTATGATTAAAATCGTGATTATCTATTCCTACCTCCCACAATTGGATTGTTCCGGATTCATTGCCGTGCGCATTGAAGAAAACCATTAAATGTGAGTTTTCAATATCATTCAATTGGGCGACATGATTGAATATTGAGTCAACATAGTAAACATTGGTGGATGCGATTACATCACTGATTCCATCATCGTCAAAATCCGTAGGCATGGTGAAATTGCCATTGTTGGCATCATTTGCAAATCTTCCTCCAGAACCAAACAGTAGAAAAATATTATCCTTTGGAATAGAGTATTTTTGCGTAAGTACCTTATAAAGATATTTAGTATTTTGGTAAAAAATCTCGTTGTTGTCTCCCGGATTGCTACCTCCGGCAATCATGACAACATACAATGGACCCCGAGAAAGTGATTGTGGATTAGTTTGATTAATTATTGGGGAAAATGATGTTATCTCGGGGCTGGGTTGTTGTTCGATTTGGGAGCCATATGCCAATTGAGGATTCAAAAAATATGGATAAAATGACCCTGCGAATTCTGCAACTGGAATTTGATCCAAGGATTCGACTTGAGTTGGAACGTAATAGTAGCGACACGGATGCGACCACATTCGATTTTGCGGTTGCTCGTCAACGAAAACCACCCACTTTGCCGCATTGGTTGCAGCCCAAAGAGCAGAACTTGGTAATGTGTCGAAATGACAGTAGCGGTTATTAATTAAGGTGTCACTTTGTGCAATATAATACAAACCCGAATCCGCGGCCATACCTCGAAATGCTGTCACCGTCTCAATTGCCTTTTCGCTCGTCACTTGAAAAGCGAACGCATTCAATGCCGGCAACAAAGCCAGCAAGACAATGAATATTTGTTTTAAAGTTTTCATGTTAATTTGATGATTGTTAAATGGTTGCAAAAAGTCAGATTTCAGTCTGACACATATGGTTTTAGAAATGCGCAAAGTGCGCGATTCTTTGATTTTGCAAATATAGGATATTAATCTGGATTGTGCAAATATTTTTTCAAAAAAAGCAAAAAGCATGATTCTATAACGAATCTTGTGGATAAGTCTGTGATATTTTTATAGAATCTACGCCTCCGGCGCACCGATGACTGTAGATACACTCAGCCATAGAGGCCGCCCGCGATGCGGTGTTGAAGTTAGACGCACTCTGGCATAGAGGACGTCTTCGGCGCTGATTCCTGACGTTTGTCTTGTGCTCGTGT
Organism: uncultured Bacteroidales bacterium; assembly: GCA_902772965.1. GTDB lineage: Bacteria > Bacteroidota > Bacteroidia > Bacteroidales > Muribaculaceae > Sodaliphilus. The sequence continues at coordinate 24,875 of CACYCT010000094.1, forward strand.
GACGGCCGCTCTGTGGAAGTTCCTCTTCGAGGCACGGCTTTGTTGGTGTAGCC
>CACYCT010000095.1 GCA_902772965.1 uncultured Bacteroidales bacterium
GTCTTGAGAACGGGGAATACAGCGCCGAGTTGCCCACCGCCATTTCTGTCGGCTCCCACACTGTGTATTATAAGGCTCACAGCGACGGCAATCACCTCGACTCGAGCGAATTGTCGCTCGTGGCGCAAATATCCCAACCCACAGGCACATGGGAAGGAGAAGGCACCGCCGAAGCCCCCTACCTGATCAAGAGCGTGACGGACATGAAACTCATCGCGCTCAAAATGGAAGATATGGGCGATTATAATGGTGTGTACTTCAGTCTTGAGAACGACCTCGATTACACCAATGCCGAGCCGTTGCCGATCGGCACCCTGCAGCGGCGCTTCAACGGCACCTTTAACGGCAACGGCCACACGTTCACCAACATGGTTATCAACCGTCCCGACGACACCTATGTGGCGATATTTGCTGTTGTGGATGACAACGCTGTCATCAGCGACCTCCACTTGGGTGAGGGCTGCGCCATTACGGGAGGAACTTGTGTTGGCGGTTTCGCGGGACTATTCTCCGGCACGATAAGCGACTGTACGACAGCCCCGGGTGTTACTGTGAAAGCATCAAATAAGCAGGCGGGCGGCATCGTCGGCCTTTGCGCAGGCACGATTGAACGCTGCGTCAATCAGGCATCCGTTTCTGCCAATGATGACCAAGCCGGTGGTATTGCAGCAAGTGCCTATTATTCGTCATCACGCATTATAGACAACCTCAACATTGGCAGTGTAACGGCAAGAAGCCAGGTCGGTGGCATCGTTGGTTACAACTTTAGTGCCATATACACCAACAACTATTACGCCGGCAATTGCGCCATAGGTGCCATCGGCGGCAGAGACCGCGATGGTCAGGCTCAACGGGGTTTCACGGTCACCGGCGGTGACAACGTTGTTGTTGAATTGGTCGATGAGGCCGCTGTGGGTCTATCATTCAACACTGTGGTCTATGCCGGTGCCGGCCAGCAAGTGGTTCTCTATCTGTCGAAGACAGAAAGTGGCGCGCAATCCGCGCCGGTGATGCGTGCGCCGGGGGCTACCGCTTTCAAGGCCAGCAACGGCAACCTCGTGGACAATGGCGACGGCACATGGACGCTCACCATGACTGCCGAGGACGTGACCATCACGGTCGATGACACGGCCACCGGCGTGACCGACCTCAACGCCGCCAAGCCCCGCGGCGGACAGCGCTACAACCTGATGGGTCAGCCCGTTGGCAAGGACTACAAGGGCATCGTCATAGAAGACGGCCGGAAGGCTATCGTGAGATAAGACACCCAACGGCGTATTCTACGCACACGAGCGGTTGTCGTGCCTTACCGGCGCGATAACCGCTTTACATGCGGAATAAATGCCGGCAATGTTCAATCAAGTTTGCCATTGCGCTCGCTGAACCTCAATCTTATGGTGAAACAACCGCCTGACTTATGCCTGTACCACTGAATATCGGCGGATAAGAAAGACCAGTCAATGGAACTTCTGAACAAGCCATTAAAGCCTGATGAATAGCCATTCTTCCAACTAATCCCGCCAAAAGTAAAAAATAGTCAACAATCTTCACATGAGATAATATCAATGCTTTTTACTCGTTCATCAATCAGTAATAAACAAAAAATAAGCTATGAAACAAATCGTATTCTTGCTGTTTATGGCAGTTGCTGTGACTCTTGTTGGTTGTGGCGGAGATGACCCGATTAACGGGGATGAACTGAAAACAAACGAACTCAGGAGCAAATATAACGAAAAAGTCGTAGGCTCTTGGTTTCAGGAAAAACAGACTGACGCCAACAAGGTTTTCGAACAACTCCATTTTAGTGCCGATGGTAAAGTGACTGGCTATGCAAAGTGGTTGCATCGCACAAAAGCGGTGGTAGGTGGTGAAGAAGTGTGGACTGATTGGAAAACCGAAGAAGACGGCGACTTGAGTGGCGAGTGGTATCTGGCTTGGGAAAAGGGGCAGTCGTGGATATATCTCCATGTGACGATTTCTGGCAGCAATTATACTTGGTATAGTGGCAAGTATCCATTCCACGAAGCGACGGCGGAAGATTTAGACTTTGAATCTCCGTTTTGGCGTATAAACAACAATACATATACGACCTACGAGAAAGGCATATCTTCGCCATCGTTCTAATAGGCGTGTGTCTGTTAGAAGCAAACCGGCAGTGTGTGGCTGATACAAGCAAACCTGCGGCCGAGCGTGTGTATCCGGCATAGCGGCAAGGCGCCCAATGTGAAACCTCGATAGAGGTTGCAGTTCTTTAACCCCACTTTGGGCGTGCGAGCGCAGCGAGTACGGCCTAAGTGGGGATGCTGGGGGCTGTGGGGCGAGGCTACCTCGATAGAGGTTGCATTTCAATGACAGAAGACAAATTATCCTATGCGCTTGCCCAATTCGAAGGCCTCCTGAAGTTTTGGATTGCCCTCGATTTCGCCGGGAGCGTTCACGCCGCCGCAGAAGAGCGTACCGGCCAGGCGACTCTCCGGATAGCAGTCTATCCAACCGGTCAATCCCGTTTCAGCCCGCTTCGGTGTCTGCTCGTCGCCCTCGGCAGCGGTTGTCAGCAGATAGACATCGCGGAACCGGTAATCCAAGCCATACATGGCGTTCATACGGTCGATGAGCGTCTTCATCTGCCCGCTCATCTCGTAATAGTAGACGGGTGTGGCCCAACAGATGACGTCGGCCTTCAGCACTTTGGCCATGATGTCGTTCACATCGTCTTTGATGACGCAGTGACCCAACTTCTGGCAAGCCAGGCAACCCTTGCAGAACTGGATATTCTTACCCGAAAGGGAAATCTTCTCCACATTGTTTCCGGCGGCTATGGCGCCCTGGGCAAACTTCTCGGCGAGCATGTCGCTGTTTGAGCCTTGACGCAAACTCGTGGATATTACTATCACATTTTTCATATCGTCTGATGATTATTGAATTATGTTATTTGATGTTTTGACTGTCGGAACGCTTAGCTCTGATTCATCTCATTGCTCGTCTATGCGCTCAATTTTGAAAATGACAGGTCGGGTTCCGTCTGAACAGCAGCAGATCATCTCGTTCTCTCGTTTCATCCAGCCTTTCATGATTGAGCCGCCTTGCAATCCGGCATAGATATAGCGGGCGATGGCGTCCCACGCCTCGGAGCAGTGGGGCATCTTTGGACCGCCGGCTACTGTGTCGGGGTCTGCGTCGGTCTTGACCAGGGTGTTCAGGCCGCCATGCCAGAAATGGTCATTCTCCCCGTCACGCTCAAAAATGAACTCGTCGCCCACGTTATAGCAGGGACACATGCCGGAATCAGGGTCGGCACAAAACTGTTGTTGCAACTCTGGATAGAGTTTTTTGTCTATCACTGTGACTTTTACCTTATGTTTCATATCATGCTGCCGTTAAATTCACCGGCAAAGTTAGGCATTTTCCGGCTATCCGCATCTGTTTTCGGGAAATTTGTCGCTCATCTGGCAGCGGGTCGGGATTGGCCTGCAAGTGTTTGCCGGGCTGAAGGTTCGGGCGAGATGCTTTCCTTGCATAATCCGCTCACACTCGGCAATTCTTGAGCAGACTCAAATTGCACTCGCTTAATCGCAGATTTCTCTATCTCGACACCGAAAGCCGATACGGCTGCTCTTGCAGATGACGTCATTTCGAAAGTTTGGTGTTGCCGACAAAGAATTAAAAATCATTAAAATGCAAGAAATATTTATCGCAAAACGATAAATCTACTTATCTTTGCGGCGGATTAATGAATTAAATGTGTTTCACTATGGAAAAAACATCAAGCAGAACTCTGAAGATTGCGTGCGTGCTCGCACTCATCGGCATCGTGTTGTGGGTGGCATTCTATGCCGTCCAGACCTATTTCGTGTTGACCACAGGCAGCGGTCATGGAGTGATCAACTGGGGCTCGCCTCGCATGGGACTCAAGCTGACCATTTTCACTTTAAATCGTGTCACTATCTTGTTGATGGCAGGTTTGATGGCGGCTTTTGTCTTCAATATTCTCAAATATCTGAGAGGCGGTGAGATATTCAACCACGCCAATGTGGCGCTGCTTTGGGTCATGACGATTGTACTGCCCATTCACTCTTTTATTGGTGACAACATGAGCATCGCCTGTTCGACATCCGAGCATTTCAATGTGGTTCTCACCGACAGCCCGTTTGTTTATGCCATGGTTGCATTGATTGTGGCATTGCTTTACAAGTTGGCATACGACGCAGCCAAAGAACAAGAACTAACCATCTAACACGTACTGGCCATGATAGTAATCAATTTGGACGTGATGATGGCGAAGCGCAAGATGTCGCTCAACGAGTTGAGCGAGCGTGTGGGTATCACCATAGCCAATCTTTCGATTCTGAAAACCGGCAAGGCCAAGGCAGTGCGCCTCACCACACTCGACGCCATCTGCCGGGCGCTTGACTGCCAGCCCGGCGATATTCTCGAGTATCGCAATGAAGACTGACAGCACAGAGAACATTCCGATTAAAAAAGGCTGGCATGGTCCGGCCTTTTTTAGACAACGAACTAATGCCCACATGCATGAAAAATATCATCATTCTTTGCTCATTATTGCTTGTAATGCAGTTTTTGTCGATTGGACAAAACACTTTTGACCCAAATGGCGGTTGCCTGAACGTTGTCAATTTCACCATTGGCCAGCCAATGGGAAGTTATGGCGACAGGATCTATACGGTGACCTATCAGCATGAGGTGTTCGTCAACGAGAAATTCACGCTCGGCGCAGGTGTCGGCTACAGTTATCACGACAAGTTCAAGTACTCTGCCATTCCTCTCTTTATCAGTTCGCATTACTTCTTCGTTGACAAACGCTTTTCTCCATTTGCAAGTCTTAAAATTGGCGCATTCGGAATGTTTGGGAAGAAGGCCGTCGGCACTTTCGAGAGATATTCACTTGTTGATAAAGACCACGACCAGGCATTCAACTTCTACTTCTCGCCGTGTGTGGGCATTAAGGCATATTTAGCGCCAAACATTGGTGTGATTGCATCTGTCACCGATGAAGCATATTTGGTAAAAACTTTCGATGTCAGTCGCAAAGACTATCGCAGTAAACTGTCGCACAGTCTCGGCGTGAATATCGGCATTTGCTTCCAAATCAAAGGCTGGTAGTTCTAAACGTCTTTCTGCTCCTGACTTCGACAGTTTAAGCGAGCTGATTTTGTAACCAACTGAATGCCGAATGTGAATAAAATATTGGTCGAAAAATGGGTGTCTCGCGTTGGGATTTGTTACCTTTGCTTTGTCCGTCGAAAACGCAATAAGAGAGGCACCGGCAGTGTGCAAGTGGTTATGAGAAAACGCGGCGTATGTTGTAATGTGGTCATTTGGCGTATCGGATGATGAGACCAGACTGCCGCAACCCGAAAGATCCGCCCGCCGCGGCGCATCGTCCGGAAGACCTATGACTACGGCCAACTATTGCAGCAGGGTCAGTAACTGCCGGGCAGCGTCCTTGTTGTTGACCTTGTCGATGATGTGGGTGACTGTGCCCTGCTCGTCGATGACAAATGTGGTGCGCACCGTGCCCATGTAGGTGCGGCCCGCCATCTTCTTCTCGCGCCAGACCCCGAAGGCTTGTTGCAGCCGCGTCTCGGTGTCGGCAATCAGCGGAAAGGGCAGGGTGTGCTTCTGGGCAAACTTGGTGTGCGACTGGGCCGAGTCCTTGCTCACGCCCAACAATGCGTAGCCGGCTCGGCGCAGATCGCTGTAGCCGTCGCGCAGGCTGCATGCCTCGGCTGTGCACCCCGATGTGTTGTCCTTGGGGTAAAAATAGATGATCAATTTCTGGCCTGCATAGTCGCTGGCACGATGTTCACGACCGTCCTGGTCAACACCCAGCACCTCAGGAATTTTGTCTCCAATATTCATAGTACCCGTTGTCGAGATTAAAAGTTGATAACAA
>CACYCT010000096.1 GCA_902772965.1 uncultured Bacteroidales bacterium
AGAGATGGTAGAGTGGTCGATTACACCGGTCTTGAAAACCGGCGTGCAGCAATGCACCGGGGGTTCGAATCCCTCTCTCTCCGCCAACAAGCCGGATAGTCGGCTACATAAAGTAATATCCCCGGATTGCCTCATTAAAAAATGGTGATTCCGGGGATTAATTTTTTCCTCAGCGTTATATGATTTTTACGAAGAAACAAACATATACATCAAGCGGACTCGATGGAAAAATCCCAGTATGCATACCCGGTCTGTTCCCGATACTTCAGTAACCGATTCCAAAATCTGTAAAATAGGTTGATATATCAGGGAATCGTATAGTCTTTATTTTTCGGAATTGTTGCAATTTTGCAGTGTCAAAATTAGACACCGCAATGGCAAATATGGAATATATAAAACTTGGAAACTGCTACCTCCATGTGTCCCGCATCTGCTTGGGCTGCATGGGTTTCGGAGATGCAACGATTGGTCAGCACTCTTGGAACATCGGCGAGGCGATGTCATCGGCGACTGCGTCAAGATGGGCAAGGCATACGGAGAAACCCTATAATAATGATCGAATATGAATAAGATTGTAATATCGCTTATGGTACTGCTGGCAGTCAGCCTCAGTGCCTGCGCACAAAACAAGACAGAGACAAAAATGGAACAGAAAGTGTTAGTAGCCTATTTCTCGGCATCGGGAACAACCGAGCGTGTCGCCCGGGAATTGGCAAATGCGGCAGGTGCCGACCTTCACGAGATCAAGCCGGAACAGCCTTATACCGATGCGGACCTTGACTGGAATGACAAAAAGAGCCGCTCGTCGGTAGAAATGCAAAATAAGCGTTCACGCCCGGCCATCACCGCCAAACTCCAGAACATGCAGGATTATGATGTGGTGTACGTCGGTTTTCCCATCTGGTGGTACACCTGCCCCACAATCATCAATACGTTTATGGAGGCTTATGACTTCCAGGGTAAGACCGTCATACCCTTTGCCACATCCGGAGGCAGCGGCATCAAGAAAGCCTGCGCCGACCTGAAGGCCACCTATCCCGATTTGAACTGGAAAGAGGGAAAACTCCTGAATCGCGCTTCAAAGGAGGAGTTGAAGAATTGGGTCGAGAGTAATCTCTGACGCGTAAAATCGCATTATGGACCGACGTGAGTTCGTCAAGAAATCTGGCATGGCGGCAGTAGGCTCCCTACTGCTTGCCATGCCTTTTACATCAATTCTTGCAGAAGACGATAAACAGAAGAAAGGTATGAGAATAACTGTATTGACAGGAAGTCCGCGTAAAAATGGGAACACCAATCACTTGGCCGACCAGTTTATCAAGGGAGCAGAAGAGGCGGGGCATGAGATTTTCCGTTTCAATGCGGCATCGAGTGAGGTTCACCCCTGTATCGGGTGCAATCACTGCGGTATGGACGGCCCGTGTATCTATGACGATGATTTCACCAATATACTGCGCCCTGAAATCATTAAGGCCGACATGGTGGTGTTTTGCTCACCGATGTACTACTTTGGTTTTTCCGCGCAACTGAAAACCGTAATAGACCGTTTCTATGCCATCAACGGCGCGCTGCATGTACATAAGAAATGCGCATTTCTGATGGCATACGCCAACACATCAGCGACCGATGCCGAGGCCATGCTTGCCCACTATAAAACCATCGCCGATTACATGGGTTGGGAAGATGTGGGCAGCGTTGTCGCTCCGGGTATCTGGACGGCCGGGAGTATCAAAGGAACGAAGTATTGTGAGCAGGCATATCAGTTGGGAAAGAAACTTTAATTGAGCAGAAGCCTTGAACATAGAAGATTATCGTGAGTATTGCCTGTCGTTAGGCGATGATATAGAAGAAAAATTCCCGTTCCGGAAATTCAACAGCGGAGAGGGAGTATTGGTGTTTTATGTGTCAGGTCACATGTTCTCTTTCTTCGACTGCGAGGATTTCACGGTGATTTCGGTCAAGTGTCAGCCAGAGCGTATTGATGAGTTGAAGGCGGAATATGATTGTATCGGAAATCCTTACAACGGATCACACAAGCACTGGATAGGCATCAATCCCGATACGGCACCTGACGAACTGCTGAAGGAACTTACCCGAAACTCCTACGAGACAGTTAAGGCAAAATATATGAAAATCAAGAAGCGATAAGACGCAGAACCTGAACTGCCCCATTTCTTGAACTCCGAAGGCTTCACTCCCTTCGGAGTTCGCATTATTGGTTAATTATATTTAAAACAATTTGACCCCTTTGTTTATCTGAGAGCGACTGTTTAACTTTGCATATTCTAAAACCATGAAAAATTTATGCGCGAAGAACTCTTTATTAAACAAAATTTTGAAAAATGGCACGATTACGAGTTCATCATCTCGGAAGCTCAGGCGCAGCTCCCCGATGATCTGGCCGATATCTATGATGAACTCACCTCAGATCTCGCGTTCGCTCAGACACACTATCCCGGATCTGATGTGACACGCTATCTGAATGGCCTCACCCTGCAAATACACAACAACATCTACGACAACAAACGCGAGCACTGGTCCCGAATCCGCACCTTCTGGACGCGCGAAGTGCCGTTGGCTATGTGGGATGCCCGCCGTGAAATGCTCATCTCGCTGGTAGCATTCTTGTCTTTTTTCGCCATTGGTGTGTTCTCCACGTTGATGGATTACGATTTCTCGCGCTTGGTTTTGGGAGACTATTACGTGGAAATGACCATTGAAAACATCCACAATGGAGACCCCGCCGCGGTATATCGGTCCGGAGGAAGTTCTGAATCGTTTATCGTAATTATGTTTCACAACGTCAAAGTTTCTTTAAACGCGTTCGCCATGGGATTGTTCACATCTTTTGGCCCGCTGTTATATTTGATGAAGAATGGCATTATGATTGGCGCGTTCACCACATTATTTTACAAAGAGGGGGTGTTGGGTGAGGCCATGCTGGCGGTTATGCTGCATGGTACGCTTGAGATCAGCACCATCGTGATAATGGCCGGTGCCGGTATCGTGATGGGTAACGGCTGGCTCTTCCCGGGCACATACGGCAGGCTGGTCTCTTTCCGTCGAAGCGCAAAGCGTGGCCTGAAAATCGTGGTCGGAACTGTTCCTGTGGTTATCATCGCGGCTTTTGTCGAGGGGTATCTCTCGCGTTACACCGATGCCGGGTTTGCGCCCAGGCTCGGGTTTATCCTGCTCTCGGCCACGTTTGTGTTGTATTACTACGTTTATTTACCCTATAAACTCGCCCACGATGAAGAAAAGTGATAAGATACCCTTCTTTGCCACGCGGAATGCGGGCGAGTGTATGAACGCCGCCGTGGAATGGCATCGCACCAATATGAAGGTGCTTTTCCCGTGGTTGCTGTATTTATTGCTGCCGCTGAGCATTGTACAGACCATCGGCCTATCGTCGTTTATTGAAGATGCGGTCAATGATGGCCATTCAGTGACTGGGAGTATGAAGGTCGTTTTCTGCTTTAGTTTAATCGGCTTCACCTTGTTGAACGCACTGATTTGGACACTTGTCCGTTGGGATATGGACCACGAAGAGTCGTTAAGCACACTCACGTTCAAGCAAATTGCCCGGCCGTTCAGTCGAAATCTGTGGCGAATGTCGATTTTGGCTCTCATTTTCGGAGCATTAACTTACTTTGTCTTTTTTGAGTTGACCGAGTTTTTTTTCGTGATTCCTTTTTTGGTCTTAATTATCCTGATCTGTGTTGCGCCTGTGATTTTCCTCGCTCCAGCCTATATCATAGATAATCTCAAGATTGTCCCTGCCCTGAAGCGCTCTTACCGGCTTGCCAAGCAGAAACTTGGCAGTTTGCTCGGACTGATAACGGTGTTAGTCGTCTTACTGACAGTTGTGTGGTTGGTGGCGATGCTTCTGGTAATGATCATCTTTGGTTTCACGTCCACGTTCTCACTCTCTCAACCCGAAGATTTCGTGAAAACAATCTTGCTTGTCTTTCAGTACATTATGCTTATCTGTTCCACTTTCGCAAGCTATATCATCGTTGGAACTGGCATTCTTTCAGGCGGATACCTCTATGGGAGTACGGCACAAGAAACCGACGACGTTACTCTAATTGACGACATTAACCATTTTGAAAACCTGTAATCCGATATGTCACTGTTGATTAAAATACAACCAGCCCTTGCCGACACTCTATCGGCCGACTCCGCGACTTTGGCCGGTTTTCAAACCGATCATAGATTGGATTACGCCCGTGAATTAGCTTATGGGGTGCAACAGGTGGAGCAAAAATCATTTCTGGATTTTTTAAATGATTGGATAAACGGTCTGTTAAGAACTATTTTTTCATCATCACCAACCGAAGCCAGAGTTTGGACTATTGTGGGTGTTTTGGTGATTTTAGTTATTGTAGTTTATCTGTTTTTAAATAAAGTAGGCTTTTTCACATCTTCGGGTGACGACACCGAATCGCATGAGCAAGCCGACAACATATACGGTGTTGACTTTGACAAGCAGATCCGGATAGCCGAATCCAAAGGAGACTTCCGCGAAGCGACGCGCCTGACCTATCTCAAAACCCTTCGTTGGTTGGCCGACCACAACCGTATCCAATGGACCATTTACAAGACACCGGTTCAATACACCTATGAAGAAACAGACCACACATTCCGACAGATGACCAACGAGTTCCTCCGAATCCGATACGGAAACTTTGAGGCCACGGAAAACACACTTCATCAGATGAGGCAATCTTCAATCGAACTCATCGACCGGATCACACCGCTCATTCTCAGCGAGCAAAACATGGAGCAATCCCAGGAAGGAGGTGAACAGTCATGAAAATCAGTCGTGTATTCATTGTGTGCGCTGTGTTGCTGTTCCTCGTCATGCTCGTGATTGAGTACGTCCGGCCCAAACCCTTTGATTGGGATACCACCTATGCCCATAGAGACTACAACCCGTTCGGATGCGCCGTGATGGACTCCGTGTTTTCCGCTTCACTGCCCAACGGATATTCAGTTTCACCTTTAACTTTTGGTCAACTTGTTCTGGACTCCATTTCGCACACCAGTATTTTGGTGCCGAATAGTTCAGTGCAATTTGATGAACTTATGGAAAAACTCCATCAGCACACCAACATTATCTTAGTTAATACCGAAATATACACGTATGAAGATGGGTACTATTATGGTGATGCCACAAATTTGTTGAAAGATTCATTAGGATTGATACAAACACGCAGAAATTTTTCTGGTTATTATTATAAACAAAATCTTGATTTTTTCAAAGACGCGTATAAGAATCAGCAACATGACTTACTCGTGTGGAAAGCCGGAACAGGAAATTATACAACCGATCTGTCAACCCGGATTCTCTCCCCATTTGTATCCATGAACGACTACAAGTTCAGTTTCAATGGCAGACTCAGAGGAAAGCCGCTCATCCTATCCTATTATACCAATGAAGACGGCAAATTGTCGTGCGACACGATTGCGGCGCAGTTTAACATCGGTAACAGCAAACTGATTGTCTTGGGCACACCCCGACTGTTCACCAACATAAGTGTGCTCACCTACGGACAGTCCCCGATGCTGATGCGACTGTTGTCACAAGTTAGCGAGTATCCCGTCATCCGCCTCGACCCGACCGAAAAAACTGAAATCGCCGGTAAAAGCGAGTCCGAACTCCGTGTTTTACTGGCCAATCCGCCTTTGCGTTGGGCCACGTATCTAATCCTGCTGCTCATCGTATTGGCCATGTTTTTCACGGCCCGCCGACGGCAACGTGTCATACCCGTAATCACACCGCCGGTTAACCAATCACTCGCCATGGTGAACCACATTGGCTCGCTCTACTTCCGCCGCCGCGACAACGCCGACCTGTTGCGGAAAAAATACAACTACTTTGTTGAGGACATTCGCCGCCGAATCATGATTGACCTCGACGACAGTTCACAACTTAACGAGAACCTGCAGGCTCTGCAAGATGCCACCGGCATCGGGCGCGAAGAACTCAAAACCGATCTCAACCTCATACAGTCGTTGCTCGACACGGAGCAGAAAATAACAAACCAACAACTCATGACGAGCATCGATTTCCTTAATAAAGTATTAAATAACCTATAAATCACTCATACCCGATATGCAACCAACCGACCTCTCACGTATCGACACATCCAATCTGACTCAAAACATACAAACCATCCGCGACCAGATCGCCTCGGTTGTTGTAGGACAGAAACAGGCCGTTGAACTTATTCTCACCGCCCTGCTCGCTGACGGACACGTTCTGCTCGAGGGAGTACCCGGTGTGGCGAAAACTCTCACGGCACGCCTCATCGCACGCCTCGTTGACGCGCGGTTCAACCGAATTCAGTTCACCCCCGACCTGATGCCTTCCGACGTGCTCGGAACAACCGTTTTCGACCTGAGAACGTCTGAGTTCGCTTTTCATGCCGGACCGGTATTCGCCGACATCATCCTCGTTGACGAAATCAACCGCGCACCCGCAAAAACACAAGCCGCACTGTTTGAGGCTATGGAAGAGCGTCAAGTCACCATCGACGGAACAACCTACCCTATGGGGCAAATCTACACCATCATCGCCACACAAAACCCCGTTGAACAGGAAGGGACCTACAAACTGCCCGAAGCGCAACTCGACCGGTTCATGATGAAAATCACCATCGACTACCCCGACGCCGAAGAGGAACTCCAAATCCTAAGCCGTCACCAAACCAACTCGCGCATAACCAAACTCGAGCACATACAACCCGTAATTTCCCAAGAACAACTCCTTCAGATGCGGACCATGCTCAAGGCGGTGCTCGTTGAGCCCACCCTGTTGCGCTACATCGTGGCCATCGTGCAGCAGACCCGACAGAGCAAAGCCGTCTTCCTCGGTGCCTCACCGCGCGCAGCGGTGGCTATGCTGCAAGCCTCGAAAGCCTATGCGCTTCTTCAAGGACGCGACTTCGTCACACCCGACGACATCAAAACCGTTACCCCGTCTATCCTGCAACACCGGATCATGCTCAACGCTGAAGCCGAAATGCAGGGATTCACTCCCATCTCGGTTGTGCAAACACTCATCAACAAAGTGGAAGTACCCAAATAATCCCCAACCGCCACAACAAGGCCATGTTTCTTCCACGACGTTTCTATATCATCGCGATCGCTATCGTGACCGTCATCGCCGCCGGATATTGGTGGAGTTGGCTGTTCCCGACAGGTATTGTGCTGCTCGCGCTGTTTGGAGCCACCATTGCTGTCGACTGCTTTCTTCTATGGAGAAAGCGCGGTGTGAGTGCAACGCGGGATTGTTCCACACGCTTTTCCTGCGGAGATCAAAACCCTGTCGAAATTACCGTCAACAATGACTATCCCTACCCTATCCATGTGGACGTTATTGACGAAATCCCATTCATCTTCCAGCGCCGTGACATCAACTTCACCAGCCAAATAAAAGCACACGGACAGACTGCCATCCAATATTCACTTCGTCCCACTGAAAGAGGTGTGTACGGATTCGGGCGCATACGTGTATTCGCCTCCACACCACTCGGACTAATCCAACGGCGATACACCTGTGCCGAACCGGTGGATGTCAAAGTCTATCCAAGTTACCTTATGCTCAACCGCTACGAACTGCTCGCGATGAGCAACAACCTCACAGAGTTCGGAATAAAACGCATTCGTCGGGTGGGTAACAACACTGAGTTTGAACAAGTTAAAGACTATGTCCAGGGCGACGACTACCGAACCATCAACTGGACTGCCACCGCACGCCGCAACCAACTCATGGTGAACGTTTACCGCGACGAACGCTCGCAGCAAATCATTTCCATTATCGACAAAGGCCGGCTCATGCAACAAGCCTTTGACGGCATGACCCTGCTCGATTATGCCATCAACGCCACACTCGTACTGAGCCACATCGCCATAAAAAAAGACGACAAGGCCGGGCTAATCACCTTTAATGACCGATTCAACGATTTCCTCGCACCGGCTAAAACACCCGGACACATGCGGAACATTCTCGAAACACTCTATGCCCAGCAAACTTCTTTCGGAGAATCCGACCTGTCGGCGCTGCTCGCCAATGTGATAAAACTTGTGAGAAAACGCAGTCTGTTGATTCTGTACACCAATTTCTCCGGCCTCAACAGTCTCAACCGGCAACTGCCTTACTTGCAGCAACTCAACCAACGACACAGGTTGCTCGTGGTCTTCTTCAGCGACACGCAACTGCAGGAGTTCATCAACTCCCGGGCCGTCAACACCGAAGACTACTACCGGCACGTGATAGCCGAAAAAATCGAGCGCGAGAAACTGCTTATCGTCAACATTCTCCGCCAAGCGGGCATCCTCGCCCTCCTCACATCACCCGACCAACTCAGTGTTGACGTGGTCAACCGTTATCTCGAAATCAAATCCAGGCAAATGTTTTAGACACACGACAAGATTTGATTCTGACATATTTTTCCGTCGGAATACACCTCAAAAGAAAACTTTTTCTTAATTTTGCGAATCCACAGAGGCCGATACATCATTAGCGGTTCATTTCGAACGCTATGGTCGGAACTTGGCCCTCACCTATCCCTACGCGTCAATGAAACCCTACCTCAACCTTCTCCAGCATGTGCTCGACCACGGCACCACACGACACGACAGAACCGGAACCGGAACACGCTCCATCTTTGGATACCAAATGCGCTTTAACCTCGACGACGGATTCCCGCTCGTGACCACCAAAAAGGTTCACCTCAAGTCGATTATCTACGAACTTCTATGGTTCTTGAAGGGAGACACGAATGTGCGTTACCTGCAGGAGCACGGCGTTCGCATATGGAACGAGTGGGCCGACGCCGACGGTGAACTCGGACCCGTATACGGTCATCAATGGCGCTCATGGCCTGACTATAACGGCGGGACAATCGACCAAATCGCGCAAGTGCTTGACCAGATTCGTAACAACCCCGACTCGCGCCGAATACTCGTGAGCGCGTGGAATGTGGCCGAGGTGAATCAGATGGCACTACCGCCGTGCCACACCATGTTCCAGTTTTACGTTGCCGACGGCCGGCTGAGCCTGCAACTGTATCAGCGTAGTGCCGACCTCTTCCTCGGAGTGCCATTCAACATCGCGTCTTACGCCTTACTGCTCCAAATGATGGCTCAGGTGACCGGACTACGCGCGGGTGAGTTTATCCACACATTCGGCGACGCGCATATCTACCTCAATCATCTCGACCAAGTGCGCGAGCAACTCAGCCGCGCGCCGCGTGAGCGACCTAAGATGCTGCTCAACCCGAACGTGACCGACCTGTTTGCCTTCGGTTACAATGATTTCACCCTCGAAGGTTACGACCCGTGGCCGACTATCAAAGGCTCCGTTTCGGTGTGAAGCCCAGTTTAATGGAAAATCAGGCAGAAATCGATCGTTCGACTTCTGCCTGTTTTTTTACTCGCAATAGTTATTCCGGCGAATTATATGGTGAGCGAGATGTTGTACTCGTTTGCCATACGGCGGAGGTTCAAGATGGCGTAGCGCATACGGCCGAGGGCGGTGTTGATGCTCACTTGGGTGTGCTCGGCGATTTCCTTGAAACTCATGTTTCGATAGTAGCGCAGGAGCAACACTTCCCGCTGACTTTCGGGCAACGCGCGCACGAGGCGGCGAATGTCGCTGTGAATCTGGTTGGTCACGAGGGTGTCTTCGATGGTTTCCTCTGAAAGTTCTTTGCGGTTGAGCACATTGTATTCTGTGTCATCGGTCGACTGCTGGTTTTCGGCTTTGGTTTGGCGGAAGTAGTCGATGATGAGGTTGTGCGCGATGCGGGTTATCCACGCAAGAAAGTGGCCGTTCTCGGTGTATCGACCTTGCTTGATGGTCATAATCGCTTTTACGAACGTCTCTTGGAAGATGTCGTCGGCAAGGTCTTCGTTTTTAACGGAGTGAAAAATATAGGCGTATACACGATCTTTGTGTCGCTCAATGAGCGAGTCGAAAGCCTCGTTACAACCTTCTACATACCGAGCCACGAGTTGCTCGTCGCTCGTCTGTTGGATAGTTTTCATTTTTCCTATTTTGTTGATTAATAGGTAGTAATCACTTCAATAGGCAAGATGGTTTTATGAGTGAATCGGGTTGGTTATCTAAGTATTTCCCTATGCGAATCATTTGTTAGGGACTGCAAATATAAATACTTTTTCTGTATCCGCAATGCCTTTTCTGCGATTTTTTCAAAAAAACTGAGAAAATCACCGTTTTCGGCGATACCAGAGTTTGAACATTGAACTTGCGAGACGCCAGCCAAGCAGTGCGTAGTCGGTAACGCGGAGCTTGCCGATGGTCTTATTGCTGAACAGAAGCCCGCGGATGCCCTGGTCATCGACACGAGTTTTCAGGTTGTCGAACGAGTGTTGCATCTGATAGCGTCCCATTTCACGTCGGAGTAACGCTTTGGCGCGGAGTTTGCGCAGCGTGTCAAGGTCATAGCCGTCCCAGTTTGATTGCTCGGATTGGGAAGGTTCGGCGGGCAGTGGCAGCGCGAGGGGTGGTTTATTTTCGGTCATTGTCGGGCGGCGTTAGGAAAAGTTTGGTGACAAAACGCGTAATCGGGTTGACAATCAACGTGTTTTTAAATGCCAAAACCAATAGAATCAATAGCCCCAACAGGCACACGACAATCAGGTGTGCTATCCAAGAACTGCCGGTCCATGTGATGAGTGCTTCCACGAAACTCGACAATAGGTAAAATATGGCGAATACGCACAGAATGCCCACCACCGTCACTGAGGCAATGGCAGAGAGCAGAATGGCGATTTTCTCCACTGCGGTGAGTTTTGAATACTCCCATTCCAGCGAGAGAAACCGACGGCCTTCGTCTATGAGTTTTTTATAATCGACATCTTGGTTCATACCTAATTATTAAAGGTGTTGTATATGGGGTTTTGATTGTCAACCGACATTTGGTCACACGTTCGGGAATTGCATACGTATGGGCGGTGCCAGTTCGGTATGCAATCCCCTACCCTGTGCCGGAATGGCAGGGTGGCGTGGCCAAGCGTGGTTATTCTTCGATTTGCGCGCTGATCTGGCGAACGAGTTGCTCCACTTCGTCGTCGCTGAAGTCGATGCCGCGTTTGCGGAGCAGGTCTTTGATGCGCGAGCGCAGGTCGGAGCCTTTTTCAGGGGCGAAAAGCATCGCCACAGCACATCCGACAACAGCGCCGCCAAGAAAAGCGGAGATGATATTCAGGGCTTTCATCACGATTGGGATTTATGGATTACACTTTCTCTTTGATTTCCTCGGCGATTTCGTCTACGAGTTCATCAAGTTTGTTACCTTTTAGCGACACGCCTTTCTCGCGGAGCAGGTCGGCGATACGTGAACGAAGGTCGGTTCCTTTCTCGGGTGCGAACAGCAGGCCGATGGCTGCGCCGGCAACAGCGCCACCAATCACGGCGAGGATAATATTAAGCGGTTTCATAATAAAATGATTTATTAGAGGTTAAACAATTTCTTTCTCACTTGAAAACACACAACGGCAATGCGGTTGTTTGCTTTCTACTTGACAAAGTTAAATCTTTTTTTTGAATCTGACAAATTTTGCCGTTTTTTTAGGCGGATTTCTTATTTCATACGCCTTTCAATGTACCGGCATGATTTAACAACACATACTTCAGCAAAATTTGCCCATCTCAGGATTTTTACCGAAATTTGCGCTCTCGATTTGTAACAACACGGACTTCTCAACGGAGTTCGCTAAATATCACACCGAAGACAATGAAAAAATCCTATCTGATTCTCTTGCTCGTTGTCGTGGCGGCCATCTCATGCTCTATGACAAGCCAAAGCGAAAACGAATCGCAAGCAAAAAACGACAAAAAGACAATGACCGAAAACACCCGCGTTCTGCTCAAAACATCGCTCGGTGACATCACCGTTGAACTCTACAACGAAACACCGAAACACCGTGACAACTTTGTTAAACTCGTTAACGAGGGTTACTACGACGGTGTTCTTTTCCATCGCGTCATCAAAGACTTTATGGTTCAAACCGGTGACGGCAACTCAAAAACCGCCACAAAAACGCAAATGCTCGGCGACGGTGACCCGGGTTATACTATTGAGGCAGAGTTTGTTTATCCGAAGTATTTCCACAAATACGGTGCCCTTGCGGCTGCCCGTACCGGTGATCAGGTGAACCCCGAGCGCCGCTCGAGCGGAAGCCAGTTCTATATCGTTACCGGAAAAGTGTATCCAGCCGACCAACTCGCTCAAATGGAACTCCGTATGGCTGACGCCCGCAAGCAGGACATGTTCAACCAACTCGCCATGCAGCACCGCGACGAAATCATTCGCATGCAGCAAGCCAAAGACGAGGCCGGACTGATGAAACTGCAAGAGCAGCTCGTGGCGCAACTTGAGGCCGAATATGCCAAAGCACCCTTCACGCTCACGCCCGAACAACGTGAGGCTTACACCACTGTTGGCGGAACGCCGCACCTCGACGGTCAATACACCGTGTTCGGACAAGTGACTCAGGGCATGGACGTGGTCGACAAGATTCAAAACGTCACCACAGGCGCCAACGACCGGCCCATTGACGATGTGAAAATCATTTCCGCAAAAGTTATCAAGTAATAACCTCATGATAACCTTCGCCCGACACCGCTTATCCAACGGCCTTGTCGTGCTCCATCACTACGACAGCGCCACCCGCATGGTGGCGCTGAACTTGCTCTATAACGTCGGCGCGCGCGACGAAGACCCCGGACACACAGGTTTGGCACACCTGATGGAGCACCTCATGTTCACCGGCTCGCGAAACGCCGTAAACTTCGACACGCCACTTGAAAACGCCGGCGGAAAAAACAACGCATTCACCACCGTAGACATGACAAACTACTACGATGTCCTGCCGGCGCAGAACATCGAAACCGCGCTCTGGCTCGAATCCGACCGCTTGCTCAGTCTCAACCTCGCGCCCGAGAGTATCAATGTGCAGAAAAGCGTTGTCATCGAAGAGTTTAAGCAAACGCATATCAATCGCCCATACGGCGACGTCTCCCACCTCCTCTCCGCCTTGGCCTTCACCAAACATCCCTACCGCTGGCCAACCATCGGAATTTCAACCGACCACATAGCCGATGTCCCACATGAGGTGATTGCTCAATTCTATCAACGAAATTATGCGGTTAATAACCTGATTCTGTGTGTATCTGGAAATATAAGTGAAAGTGATACTTTACGTCTTGTTGAGAAATGGTTTGGTGACATCGAACCGCGTGACGTGCCGCACAAAACCCTTCCTGAGGAACCTGAGCAGACCGCCCCGCGCCATCTTGAGGTGACACGCGATGTGCCGCAAAATGTTATTTTCCGCGCTTATCACATGGGGAAACGAATGAGTGAGCAATACCCCGCCGCGGACATCCTGAGTGATATACTCTCCAATGGCACTTCCTCGAGGCTATATCAGAAACTTATGCTCGGCACCGACCTGTTTACCGACATTTCCTGCTCCGTGAGCGGCACTCTCGACCCCGGACTGTTCTACATCGTTGCGCGCCTTTCTCCCGAAACATCCTTCGCCATCGCAGCCGAAGCAGTTGACTCTGAACTCGACCGGCTGCAGAGCGAGGGTGTTACTGATTATGAGTTGGAGAAATATGTCAACAAGCACATCGCCGTTGACGCTTATCAAAACGTGGGGTATGCCAACGTTGCAAAACTTCTTTGCGCATTTGAGCAAATGAGTAGCGCCGAACTGATCAACACAGAACCGGATAGTTACGGCAGCCTTAACCGCGATGACATTCTCCTTGCCGCTTCGCAGATTCTGCGTCCTGAAAATTGCTCTACCCTACTCTATCACGCTTCTGGAAACTGACGGTGAGTCATCGCCGTGTGATTCGGGTGAGGAATGTCTGGTCTGAGGCGGTGAGTATGATTTCGGCTTGGAAGCCATGTTGTAGCGCGGTTCGGCTCAGATTGACGGGGTCGAGGTATAACCAGTCGAAAGGCACTCCGCTGATATGGCGGTAACGCATCTGAAACCGGAAGTGGCCGTAATAATCATTTTCGCAATCCGGAATAAGCCCTGCGCGGAAACCTTCGGTAAGGTCAGACGAATCGCAGAGCACCTGACCGCCAGGGCTTAGCAAAGCATCAATGGTGGTGAAAAACTTCGGTAATCGGTCGAGCGTGCCTGTGATACCGATGCCGTTCATGAGCATGATGATGGTGTCATAACTTCCGGCGTGTTGAAAGAAATCATCGTTGCGCGCGTCGGTTATTCCGCGGAGGCGCATGGTTTCAACCGATAGGGGTGATATGTCGATGGCAGTCACTTCGATGCCTCTTTCGATGAGCGCCAACGAGTGACATCCCGCGGCTGCGCCGACATCGAGTGTTCGTCCCTGCGCAAGGTCAAGGGCGGTGAGTTCGATGTCTGTCATCTTCTCCGGAGTTCGGAAAAGAAGGTCAAGCGGCATGGTGTCCTGCTCAGGTTCGTGGTTGAGCGTAAACACGTGCAGGGTGTCGGCGCGGCCGGTGAGGTGGTACTCCCGTATGGCCGCGCCCATAGGGTCGTGGTCGGGCTGTAGAATCATCACTCGAATTGTTTTCGAATACGCACGTCAACACCTTTCAATCGTTCTGCGATTCCGGTAAGGTCGGTTTTTCCGAAATGGTAGGGGAAAAGAACTTTAGGTTGGATTGTCTTGGCGGCTTTGACGAGTTGGTCGGGTGTCATGGTGTAGGGTTGGTTGCAGGGCAGGAAAGCGATGTCAACCGGTCCGAGGTTGGCCATTTCGGGAATATTCTCGGTGTCGCCGGCGATGTAAATGCGCAGACCGTCAAGGTTTAGCAGGTATCCGTTATCGCGTCCTTGAGGATGGAATTGGAGATGTCCTTCGGTTGTATTGTACGCGGGAATGGCTTTAACGGCGAGCAGTGGGCCGGGCAAGATTGAGTCGCCGTTAGCCATAACAGTTCCGAAACCGAGTTGCGAGGCACATCGCTGATTGGTCACGATGGTTGTGTTGTCGACGCGAAGTTGCTTGATGAGCGCCGGGTCGAAATGGTCGCCGTGCTCGTGGGTAACGAAAATGAAGTCGGATTCGGGCGTGTTGGAATAGTCCACGACACGGTCGCCGAGCCGTGTCACCGGGTCAACGATGATGTGCAGGTCTTGTGCGTCGATTCGCAGGGTGGCGTGGATTAGCGGAGTGATGGTGATTCTGAATCCGCGTGATGTGGTGAACACGTCATCGGTCTCGCCGATAATGACTTGTTTTCCGGCCTTTTTCCAGGCCTCTATTCCGCCTTTGAGGTTTACCACATTGAATCCGGCTTCGGTTAGCACTGAAGCGGCTTTTGCCGAGCGGCGTCCGGAGCGGCAGTATATGGCCACGGTGCGCGCGGTGTCGAGTTTGGCTTTTGCCTGATTGACGAAACTGCTGTCGTTGATGTCAATCAGGATGGCGTTTTTGATATGTCCGTCGGCATATTCTTTCTCCGAGCGGACATCAAGAAGTTGCACGTCGGGATTGGCGATTTGGCTGTCGAACTCGTCAACCCCCACCGATGCAAAGTTTTCGGAGCAGGCTGTGGTGGCGTTGAGTCCGAGCAGGGCAAGCAGGAAAGTGATCAATTTTCGCATAGTCATTTTACGATTTTGAATTTGGCGAATTTTAGTATAAGTTTTTTATGTCCGGTGATGTCGAAGTCGGCATCTATGGTGTGGTCGGGTCGGGAAGTGTCGATGGCTGTGATGGTTGCGAGGCCGAACTGTTGATGAGCGATTCGGTCGCCGATATGGAGTTCGTCGGC
>CACYCT010000097.1 GCA_902772965.1 uncultured Bacteroidales bacterium
TACAGACAACAGCAGAATGCCCTATCTCACAAGAATTGGGTAAAGGGGCTTATGCGCTTGTTTTCAAGTTAAATGAAAGTGCCGTGATGTTTTCGAATTAAATTGTGGGTTGTTGTTATAATTGCGGTTTCGAAAATTGCCGTCAACCCCGGATTGGGCGGTTTAGAGACTTAAGGCTTGCGGTGTGCCTCCTCATCCCCACCATTCAGTCGCTCCGCTCCTGTCATGGCGGGGTTTTCACGTTAGTTATCGCCTGCCGGCGATTTGCACCGCCGCTTCAACTCGTCATGAAGACAAGCGAAAGGCAAAAAAACACGGATTTACAGCTAAAGGAACAACAAATTAAACAAATCAATCGAATAGGAACGGATTTATATCCCCACGCACTAACGAGAGTTTTGTCTTTCTGCCCCTCATCGACACAGTTTTGTCTTTCTGTCTTTCATCAACACAAGTTTTGTCCTGCCCCTCATCGACGTGGGTCATGTCTTTCTGTCCCTTATCAACTCAGTTTTGTCTTTCTGTCTTTCATCAACACAAGTTTTGTCCTGCCCCTCATCGACGCGGGTCATGTCTTTCTGTCCCTTATCAACTCAGTTTTGTCTTTCTGTCTTTCATCAACACAAGTTTTGTCCTGTCTCTCATCGATGCGAGTTTTTTTCCAAGTAATTTGTTCCAATTTCTTGTCTTCTGCTGGTTGTCTTCCATCTGAACACGCGCGGCCGCCCCGATTCAACAACCACCCCTACCGGAAAATGCAACCGATTGCACCAAAATTGAATCTTAAACAATCTTTCCCAAAAAAAGCATTCCGCGTGATAATTGTAACTTTGACAATCATTTCAACCAACCACGATAATAATTTTAAAACCATACTACCCCTCCGGACATGAAAAAAATCTTACTTACATTGGCTGTAACCCTACTGCCGATGCTCGCCGCAGCGCAAGGCTGGCCCGCCAACTACGGCGGTGTGCTCCTGCAAGGATTCTATTGGGACAGTTATGAAGAAACAAACTGGAACACCCTCACCAACAACGCCGAAGAACTCGCCGACCTGTTCGACCTCATCTGGATCCCCAACTCAGGACGCGTCGACGCCACAGGAACAGCGCGGCAAATGGGATACACACCCATGTACTGGTTCAACCACAACACCTGCTTCGGAACAGAAACCGAACTGCGGAACATGATCCAAACCTACCGCGCCCTCGGAACAGGATTCATCATGGACCTCGTGCTCAACCACAAGGACGGACGCGACTGGGTAAACTTCCCACAGGAAACCGTGCGCGGACAAGTGTCCGGAAAAACCTACTCCGTGAATTGGGACAACGAGACTTACGCCCAAATCTGCCGCAACGACGAGTGCAACACCCAAGGATACACCACCACCGGAGCAGACGACACCGGCGAGAACTTCGACGGCGCACGAGACCTCGACCACACCAACATCACCACGCAAGAGAATATCCGAACCTATATGGACTTCCTCCAGAACGAACTCGGATACGTCGGCTACCGGCTCGACCAGACAAAAGGCTACTTACCCGAGTTCACCGGAAAATACAACAACTGGCTGCACCCCTACTTCAGCGTGGGCGAGTTCTGGGACGGAAACGCCGACGTGCTCCGCTGGTGGCTCGACGGAACGACACGAAACAACCAGCGCCAAAGCGCAACATTCGACTACTGCCTCAAATACCGCATCAACGACGCCTTCGGAAGCGGCAACTGGGGAGCGCTCGACGACAAAGGACTCGCCGCCGACGTGTGGTACAACCGGTGGGCCGTCACCTTCGTCGACAACCACGACACCGGACGCGAGGGTAACCACTCACGCTTAGGCAACGACAACAACATCGCCGCCGCAAACGCGTTCATCCTCGCCATTCCCGGAACCCCCTGCATCTTCCTCTCACACTACATCAGCGACAAACAAGCCATCACCAACCTCATCCACGGACGTCGGGCAGCGGGAATCACAAACCAAAGCCCCATCACCGTCCAACAACCCTCCAACGGCGGATACATCATCGAAACGCAAGGTAACTACGGAAAGGTTTACCTCCAACTCGGCCCTGCAACCTCCAACGGAACCCCCTCGGGCTTCCAACTCGTCCAGCAAGGAAACAATTACAAATTCTTCGTCAGCGTCGGACTCGACTGGCGTAACTCAACCAAAATCGGAGGCGGAATCGCACAGTCCATCACACCAACCGAATTTCCGGAAAACAACGGAGGAACAACCGTGTTCATCAAAGCCGACGACCAGTCAAGCACCCACCTATACGCTTGGGACACCTCCGACCAGGCCATCGACCGGGCTTGGCCGGGAACTCCCATTCGGACGCTGCCTTTCACCTATGTAGCCGGAACCAAATGGTACTACAAGACTTTCTCCCAGTCCACCGTCAACGTCATCTTCAACAACGGAGCCGGAGGAGAAACCAACCAGACCGAAGACATCAAGAACATCTCCGCCGGAAACGCATTCTTCACCTATTCCTCCGACTACACCACCTATAAAAACGTAACCAACGCCATCACACCCTACATCGGCTACGAAATCCCCGAAAGCGCCACGCCGATTCCCAACCATGTCTACTGCTACCTCGAAACCGCGGAATACGCCACACCCCACGCCTACGCCTGGGACGCACTCGGAAAAGAATGGACCGGAGCATGGACCGGAACAAAAATGACACAAGTCGGAACCGCACCCACAGGAAACACCATCTGGCTCTATGACGCCGGAGAAATCACCGACGGGACACGTCCGTCAAACATCATCTTCAACGACGGAAAATCAGGCGGCGCGCAAACCGAAGACCTCGACTTCGTCAACGGCGGTTACTACACCCTCTACGGACTGCTCGGCGCCGTTGAAACAGAAATAATTGAACCCGACTCCGTGTTCATCCTCGGAGAAGTCAACAACGTGGGCGGATGGTTCGCCAACAAAGGCTTCCTGATGACACCCCTCGACGACCACACCTACACTGCCGCCGTAACCACTCACGGATACAACTCCGGCTACTCCTACTTCTCCTTCTCCAAAGCGCTCGCCGCCGAAGCCACCGACTGGGACGCCATCGCCGACAAACGCTTCGGAGCCGCCCAAGCCGACCTGCTCATCAACAACGACAACCTCGGCACCACCCTACCCCTCGGCTCGGACGGAACCGACAACGCCTTCAAAATCGGCCCCGGAGCCTGGACTTTCACACTCGACACTCAAGCCCGTACGCTCGTGGTCACCAAAAAAGGCGCGTTCGCCAAAGGCGACGTCAACGGTGACGGAAAAATCGACATCAGCGACCTCAACCTGCTCGTCAACACACTTGTCGGACTCGACACACTGAGCAAATACGACAACCGCGCCGACATCAACGGCGACGGAAAAGCGGACGTCTCCGACATCAACGCCCTCATCAACATCATGCTCAACTAACCCCTCGGCACACAACCGACAGCACACAACATTCCCCACCGGCACGCGCCCCGTGGGGAATGTTGTTTTTGTTATCCTGACACATGGCTCAATAGTCTCCTCACAGCCGCATGTGCAGAAGAAACCAGATTTTCTTGGTTTTTCGCTGAAATATTGCTACTTTTGCACCCGATTCCGCTACGCTAATAAAAAACTTAAAAACATATCAGCCTATGAACGAAATCGAAAACACGAAGCCGCACGACGAAATGTCGCTGCCCGACAACGCGTTCCGGCCGCTGAAAGAGGGAGAAAAATACGTCCCCGTGCTGCGGCCCGACCGAAACTATCCCGAGGTGACAACCTACTCCGTGTCGCTCGGACTGATCATGGCCGTGATCTTCAGCGCCGCCGCGGCCTACCTCGGCCTCAAAGTGGGACAAGTGTTTGAAGCCGCCATCCCCATCGCCATCATCGCTGCGGGTATCGCCGGAGTGACCCGACGGAAAGACTCACTCGGCGAGAACGTGATCATCCAATCCATCGGCGCCTCGAGCGGACTGGTCGTGGCTGGATCAATCTTCACGCTGCCGGCTCTGTACATCCTGCAGGCCAAATACCCCGACATCACGGTGAACTTCCTCGAAGTCGTCCTCAGCTCGGTGCTCGGCGGATTGCTCGGACTGCTCTTCTTCATTCCCTTCCGTAAGTATTTCGTGAGCGAGAAGCACGGCGAGTTCCCCTTCCCCGAGGCTACAGCCACCACACAGGTGCTTATCAGCGGCCAGAAAGGAGGCGCGCAAGCCAAACCCCTGCTCATCGCCGGACTCGTGGGCGGACTGTATGACTTCATCGTGAGCACATTCGGCTGGTGGAAAGAAGTGCTCTCCACAACCGCCATACCAGCGCTGCAACAACTGGCCGACAACACGAAAATGCTCTTCAAGGTCAACACAGGCGCGGCCGTGCTCGGACTGGGCTACATCATCGGATTGCGCTACGCGTTCATCATCTTCGCCGGCAGCGCGTTCATCTGGTGGCTCGTCGTGCCCCTGCTCGGTGCGTACGGAAACGAGGCCATCGCCTCCCTGCCCGCCGACGACATCTTCAAAAACTACGCCCGCTATATCGGTATCGGCGGAATCGCCATGAGCGGTATCCTGGGTATCATCAAGTCGTGGGGCGTGATTCGCTCGGCCGCCGGACTGGCCGGAAAAGCCTTCAGCGGCAGTGGCGAAGACCAAAGCAAAGTCGAGCGTCACCAACGCGACATACCCATGCGCGCACTCGTGTTCGCCCTCGCAGCGGCGCTGATCGTGACATTCGTGTTCTTCTATATCGGCGTGATCGGCAACCTTGTCCAGGCCATTGTAGCCTTCATCGTTGTTGTCGTGATTGCTTTCCTGTTCACCACCGTTGCCGCCAACGCCATTGCCATCGTAGGCAGCAACCCCGTGAGCGGCATGACACTGATGACACTCATTATCGCCAGCGGAATCTTCGTTGCCGTGGGACTTGACGGCTCGCGCGGTATCGTGGCCTCGATGGTGATCGGCGGCGTCGTGTGCACGGCACTGTCCATGGCCGGAGGTATGGTCACCGACCTCAAAGTCGGTTACTGGCTCGGCACCACCCCCGCCAACCAGGAAATCTGGAAAGGCGTGGGCACCCTGCTCAGCGCGGCCACCGTCGGCGGCGTGATGATTATCCTCAACAAAACCTACGGCTTCGTGGGCGACAACGCCCTCGTCGCCCCACAGGCCAACGCCATGGCCGCCGTGATCGACCCGCTCATGATGGGCGGCGAGACCCCGTGGATGCTCTACATCGTCGGCGCCATCCTCGCCCTGCTGCTCAACTGGCTCAAAGTGCCCGCGCTGCCCTTCTCGCTGGGCATGTTCATTCCCCTTCAACTCAACACCCCGCTGCTCATTGGCGGAATCGTGAGTTGGTTTGTAGGCTCCCGCAGCAAAGACGAGGCCGTGAACAAGGAGCGCACCGAGCGCGGCACCCTGCTCGCCAGCGGCTTCATCGCCGGCGGCGCGCTTATGGGCGTGGTCAGCGCAGCGTTGCTCTTCTTCGGATTCAAGTACGAGACATCACTTTCCGAGACCACCCAGAACGTGCTCGGCCTCGTGATGTACATCGCCATCATCTGCTTCCTCGCCTACAGCTCCATCCGCGCAGCCAAGTCGAGCAAGTAACCAGATAGATATAATCAAAACAGAAAATCCAGAAGTCCTGAAACTTCTGGATTTTTGCGCTATATTGCTGATTTTCAATAGATATTTCATAAATCAAACTGAGCGGAAAACAGAAAAGCGAAAATCGCCGCCATGTTCACGTCTTCAAAAAAGGCAAAAGACATCTTCGGTCTGTCGCCAAGATATGGATTGAAAGCGGTGGCGAACAATGTGTGGAAATAGCACAATCAACTCTCTCGGCCGTGAGAACAAGTTGATAGTTGATGCTATTAACAATCATTGGGCTTTCATTAATGAACAAATTTCAAAAGCATTCCGAGGTGAGAAAACCGAACCGAAGGACATAGAAAAATCATCTTAAAGGACAACAATCATGTGCAAGATTCCAAACGTAGAGTTAGGTATTAAGGACTTGAATTTCACCGCAATTCGCGGAAAGTTCATCGCTCGCCTTACAGATGGGCGCGAGATTATTATTCCCGTGTCCATGTTTCCCGAGATTAGTAAAATGTCTGTCAAAGAGAGAAACAAGTGGATGATTCTCGATGATCAGTATTTTACCTTTGAACACATGAGCAAGGTATATTCAATTCTCGATTTGCTAAAAGTCGCTTAAATCGGGGAGGGGCTTTCAACAAACCATTTGATGCGACCTCGGCTTGTTCAATATATGATAATTGCTGATTAATAGCATATTATCAATCAGTTTTCTTATGGGGAAACATAGACCGGCGAGTCACTCACGATAGAGTTCTCAAACAACGACTTGCGAGAGATCGCGAATGACTATCTTGAGGATTAACCGGCCCGGGGGACGGGGTTCGGTCACACGTTAAACCGGAACACGACGATGTCGCCGTCCTGGAAGACGTAGTCTTTTCCCTCGATGTGCATCTTGCCGGCTTCTTTGACGGCGGCTTCCGAGCCGTAGGTGATGTAGTCCTCGTACTTGATAATCTCGGCGCGGATGAAGCCGCGCTCGAAGTCGGTGTGTATCACTCCGGCGCACTGCGGGGCTTTGCTGCCGCGGCGGAAGGTCCACGCGCGCACTTCTTTGGGTCCTGCGGTGAGGAATGTCTGCAGGTTGAGCAGGGCGTAGGCGGCTTTGATGATGCGGTTCACACCCGATTCCTCCAGACCGATCTCGCTCAGAAAGAGTTGGCGCTCTTCATAAGTGTCGAGTTCGGCGATCTCGCTTTCGGTCTGGGCGGCGACGATGAGCAGTTGGGCGTCTTCATCGGCGATGGCTTGGCGCACGGCATCGACGTAGTGGTTTCCGTTGACCGCCCCGGCATCGTCCACGTTGCAAACGTACAGGACGGGTTTGTTGGTGAGCAGGAACAGGTCGTGTGCCACGTGCTCTTCGTCTTTGTTGAGCAGTTCGACCGAACGCGCGTTCCGGCCTTGAGCCAACGCTTGCTGGTATCGGGCAAGCACGTCGTATGCCACGCGGGCCTCGCGGTCGCCGGCTTGGGCCTGTTTCTGCACGCGGGCGATGCGTGACTCGATGGTTTCGAGGTCGCGCAGTTGCAGTTCGGTGTCGATCACTTCTTTGTCGCGCACGGGGTCGACTGAGCCGTCAACGTGTGTGATGTTGTCGTCGTCGAAGCATCGAAGCACGTGTATGATGGCGTCGGTTTGGCGGATGTTGGCGAGGAATTTGTTTCCGAGTCCCTCTCCGCGTGAGGCGCCTTTTACGAGGCCGGCGATGTCGACGATTTCAACGGTTGTTGGGACGATTCGCTCGGGGTGTACGAGTTCGGCGAGGCGGTTGAGGCGCTCGTCGGGCACGGTGATGACGCCTACGTTGGGCTCGATGGTGCAGAAAGGGAAGTTGGCCGATTGCGCTTTGGCGTTTGAAAGGCAGTTGAATAGTGTCGACTTGCCGACGTTGGGCAGTCCGACGATTCCGCATTGTAATGCCATATGTGGTTTTGGGGTTAGTCGGTTTTGTTTTTGGTGATGATTTCTTTGGCCAGTTGGACGTGGCTGGTGGCTCCGCGGCTGTTGGGGTCGTACAGGATGGCGGGCAGTCCGTGTGACGGGGCTTCGGAGAGTTTTATGTTGCGCGGGATTACGGTGTTGAACACCATTTGCCCGAAGTGGCTTTTTAGTTCTTCGTAGATTTGGTTTGCCAGTCGCAGTCTTGCATCGTACATCGTGAGCAGGAAGCCTTCGATGGCAAGTGCGGGGTTGAGTTTTGACTTGATGATTCTGATGGTGTTGAGCAGTTTGCTGATTCCTTCGAGGGCGAAGTATTCGGCCTGCACGGGTATGATGACGGAATCGGCTGCCGTGAGCGCGTTCACGGTTATCAGTCCGAGCGACGGGCTGCAGTCGATCAGGATGAAGTCGAATTGGTCTTTGACGGGGCTGATGCCGTTTCTGAGCACCCGCTCGCGGTCGGCTTTGCTGATCAGTTCCACTTCGGCGCCGACGAGGTCGATTCTTGAGCCGATGAGTTTAAGGTTTGTCACGCAGGTGTCCACAGCGGCTCCGGCCATAGGGTAGTCGTCTACGAGGCATTCGTAGATGGTTGAGGTCATTTGTTTGGGTTCAATGCCGAGGCCGGATGTGGCGTTGGCTTGCGGATCGGCATCAATTAAGAGCACGCGCTTGCCGTTGGTGGCCAGTGAGGCTGCCAAGTTGATGGCGGTGGTGGTTTTTCCCACGCCACCTTTCTGGTTGGCTATTGCGATGGTTTTTCCCATATGCTTTTGTTGTGAATCTACGATTGGAATGAACCGGTGTGTGTTTAATTTGCAAAGTAAATACTTTTTTGTGGAACTATTGTAAATTCGCGCGTTAAATTCACTGAAATGTTGATAACTTGCTCAAATTGTCAATAACTTTGGCTATACATGGTCAAGAGCAGCGAACATACACGGAAAAATCGGGGCACACCTCGGGAATGCCTGGAAAGAGTTTGGGGCATATTCAGGTGGTGTGCCGTAATAGGGTGGAGTACGGAAAAGCCTTATCTGATGATGAACTTAAGGTTTTGCCGGAACTTGTCCGACCGGATCTGCGCCACGTAGACTCCTGCGGTGAGGTGCGTGACCGGAACACGCATTTGGCCGGAAGACGTAATCAGGTGAGCCACAGACTTTCCGTCTGATGAGAGCACATCGACCACAGCGTTGCCGGTCTCGGCAGGGAGGTAAAACTCAAGCGTGCCGTCAACCAAGGTGATGGCCGCTCCCGGGACATCGCATCGGATGCGCTCAACGGCGGTCACGTCCACCCCATCGGCAATGTACTCATACACCCCATCGCCATTACGCATATACAGCAAGTATGGGCGGGCCCCACAAGCTACTATGCCCATAAAATCCAACGATGTAAGTTCGCCTCTGGTGGTGGGCGAGCAAAGTCCAATGCCCTCAACGATAGTGCCACGTTCACGCCCATTCTTGAGAATCTGTATGGCGCGTCTTCCTTCGGCTTTCACACACGGATCCTCAATTTCAATGGCAGATAATACGTTACGATAATTTTCTACAAAGTTATGGTATCGGGCTGCCATCAGGTAGACGGCAAACTCAAGCGGGTCTTCAAAATCGTACAACACGCCTTCTCCGGTTAGGTCATAATAGGGTCCTTGAATCCACGGCAAGAAACTTCCTTCACAAGAATATGCTATCTCAATCTCGTTTACCACCACCGCAAAAACACGTTTGTTTTCTTCGCGCACCGCCAGATAACACCCATCAAAGGAATAGGCGGGAGGGAAATCTTCATAACCGCTGTAGTCTCTTGATCTGACCAACGACCTGAGATTCAACTTCTTGTATTCGATGCAGTTAATGACAGTGTC
Source organism: uncultured Bacteroidales bacterium (assembly GCA_902772965.1). GTDB lineage: Bacteria > Bacteroidota > Bacteroidia > Bacteroidales > Muribaculaceae > Sodaliphilus. The sequence goes on from CACYCT010000097.1 coordinate 9,455, forward strand.
GCCGCGGATATAATAATAGTATTTAAACGGATTGGAGGCATGGTAACCGTAATATGTATCGTTGTCACAATATCCCCACTCACTGCCTTCTCGAACAAAGGGCGTGTACTCTTCAACGTCGGCAGCTTTCATCACCGGAGCCAACGTTAGCAGAATAAGGCTGAAAGCAAGTATGTGTCTAAGCATAATCATTCTGATTTATAAGCGTTTATCAAATTCTTATCTTCATATTCGCGCGATAGTCGCGCGCACGCACAAGCACGATGTAGACATCCGCATTCAAATGGTTGACAGCGATTTCGGCGCGCCCGCCGGCTCCGGAGCCGCGGGCCAAAGTCTTGCCGCCAAGGGTGAGCACATCAATCGTGGCAGATCCGGTGTTGTCGGGTAGGTCGAGTTGCAACACGCCATTGACGACGCGGGCGACAATCCTCACCGGCTTCGTGCGGATCTTCTCAATATCCGTCACCTCGACACCATCCGCAATATATTCATACACACCCTCGTTATTGCGCATATATATTAAATTGCCGCGGGTGCAGCAGCGTGCGTTGTATTCCAGGTAGGCCACATTACCTTCATCAACAGGCGGGCAATTACCGATTCCCTCAAAAATCGTGCCGCATCTGACAATTCCGCCCGATCTGTTGCGGATAAGCCATCCATTACGGCCTTCCACCTTGACGCACGGGTCATCGCTCTCGTCCACCGGCCAGACAATCATCCGGTTGCGATAATATTCGGTGGTGTTTCCATATCGGGCCACGTTCAGCTCAAGGGCGAACTCAAAGGGGTCGTTAAAGTCGTAAAGCACACCCTCGCCGGTGAGTTCCCGATAGGGGCCGGGGACATCCGGCTCAAAAACTTTTCCGAAAGCATATGGTTCGATATCATCCAACCTCACCGCATACACTCTTTTATTCTCTTCACGCACGGCGAGATAGCAGTATTTCTCGAAATGGGAGTCGTAGACATAGCCCTCAGAAGGGTCGTAGTAATATCTGGAACGTCCGATTTTCAGATTCATTTTCTTGTACTCAATACCGCAGATTGAGGTGTCGCCTTGGATGTGGAAGTAAAAGTTTTTGTCCGGGTCGTTTTGCGCAAGTGTGCCCCCATAATAATACCCCCACTCGCTACCCTCGCGGACAAAAGGCGTGTAATCATCATCTGCTGAAGCCCAAACCGCCGGAACCACAGACAGCGAACATAGAATAAACAAAAACAGGTGCTTTAGCATAATCTTGTATGGTTAAAGTGTTTATGGACATTTACGGAACTGATATTACCTTCAAACACTACTATGGGCAAATTCTCTAAATCGTCTACTTGCCGCGGAACATAATAATAGTGACAGGGATGCGACCAAGCATGATTAAGTGGCTGCTCGTCGGTAAAGACCAACCATTTGGGCGTGTTCGAAGTAAGCCAAGCAATTCCGGTGGGCATGGAATCGATTCGGCAGTCACTATTGTTAATTAAAGTATCTGTAGGTGCGCAATAATAAAATGCAGTATCAGAAGAGAGATTTCTATACACAGAAACTGCATTAAGAGCCATCTCACGAGTAACTTCAAATCCGAATGAATAGAGCACATTGCAGATAAGAAGAATAAAAAGCAATGTCGATTTCTTCATTGGTTCAAAATTTTAATTTGCCACAAATTGTTAATAAAGCCGAGAACAATACAAGAATGCACCATAACTCATCGGAACAATCACAATCAGTAAAACACAAACTCAACATATTGATTCTGGCATTGCAAAGATAATAATACTTTATTAAACTTCAAGCAAATAAATTTAAAACATAATGAAATTTAACACATTTAACATTTTTTCTTAAATTTTAACCATTTGTCTACATTGATGAAGTCAAAACACTTAGGGTGGGTTCTATAAATTCCGAAAATGAGTTAAGTGGTTTCGGTCGGGGTGTGTCACTTTCCGGCATCTTCCGCTTCAACTTCTTGACCTGTTGCCCGCTACTATGTCGCGGCGTTGAATCGGAATCTGCTCGAAAATTGCCGCCAACCCGACTCGAGCAATTTATAGAACCCACCTTAGAAACAGTTGAAACTTCTACAAGTCATCGAAGACGGCTGTCGGGTTGTCGACCCGACTCCGGCGCGAATTGTCTATTCGATGTTCATGATGTTCCAAGCGTTCCTGCAATTCAACTGTTCCAACCCTCAAACAGAGGCCATCAGTAACCTGCCACGCCGCCTCTGAACTTTCAAGATAGAAATGCATAATCTCATTATTTCATAATCTTGAAAATATAATAATGATGATGTGCTGTTGGAAGACGCAA
>CACYCT010000098.1 GCA_902772965.1 uncultured Bacteroidales bacterium
GGCACAAAGATACAAAGCGCCAATTGAAAAGCAGCAGAAAATGACCAAAAAACTATCCTGCAATTTGACCCATTGACGCAAAGTACAATCAAACTATCCTGCAATTTGACCTATACACCTTTTTTCCTCACATTTCAAGAGACCTTGAACCTCTAAAAACTACTGTTTTCAATAGTTCCTCAAAATTTTTTTGGGCGAAAACCCGCAGAATCTCAAAATGTTTTTGGCCAAAAAACCGCAAAATCTCAAAATGTTTGCGACATCAAAATGGGCAAAATCACGATTATCAGCTGATTAATAAAATCAAATAGGTAAATAGACAAGAATAGCCACTACTCATATCCGTTTCCTAAGAAAAAACTGACAGCAATACCACATCAATACTCCTCTTGACCTCCACCATGATTTAAGTTTGCCATTACCGGAGTTAAATATGCCGGTAGCATAATAGTCTGCCGGTCAAGACAAAGATCCTTGGTATAAATCAGATAGGGTTCGGCCACAACCGAAGAGAATTTCTCACAAAAACGATCAAGGGATACATGGGTCTTATAACCCGATGACTTCACCTCTATAGGACATATTTTCTTACCTTTTGACAGAATGAAATCTATCTCATAATTATGTTTCCCGCTTGGAGTAGGCCATGTGTAGTAGAACAACTCATAACCTGCGGTTCTAAGCATTTGAGCAACAACATTTTCATAAACATATCCTAAATTCGCGCTCAGTTTATCAGATAACAGTTGCCGGTAAATTATATTCTCTGTGATGCCCTTATCCCCAAAAGCAAGTGTCACAAACAGACCGGTATCGGCAAGATAAAGTTTGAATCTGTCGCTATCCATATTCATGGCAAGTCCTACAGAAGGATTGTTGGCATGATAGACGAAATTCACACACAAACTCTCTTCCAGTTCAGAGAGCATACGCTCATAAACTTCACGATTAACAGAACGGCTTGTTGAGTCATCGGGCACAAAACGAGAGGTATGCCTGCTCAAGCGCGAGGGAATGGAGCGGAACAATCGCGCAATTCGCCCGGAACCATCAATCTTATGGAAATCATCGTCATAGAGTTGCAGTATCTCGCGTTTTACCTGATCTACGTGACTTAGGTTATTGCTCTGCAGATACGCATTTACTGATTGCGGCATTCCTCCAACGAGCAAGTACAACCTGAAATCACGCATCAGTTTGCGGTTGAGTTTCTCACCCAATGGCCGGCGACGAACAAGAGTTTCCGAGATTTGTCGAAAAGTGACGAAGTCGCCCATTGCCCAACGAAACTCTTCATAATCCATCGGGAACATCGTCAAACGGGTTTCTTCGCTGGGAATAGTTATATTCTGAACATTACGCCTTATTGAGAGCAATGAGCCGGTTTCTATATAATCGTAGCGATGGTCTTTAACCAAATACTTGATGGCCTGACGCACCATTGGCGCTTTCTGGATTTCGTCGAAAATAATAACCGACTTGCGCTCTTTGAGGTCTACATGATAAATGAATTGCAATCGGAAGAAGAAATCATTCAGATCAGCAATATTATCAACCGCTTCCCAAACCGACTGCGGCGCGTTATCAAAGTTGACAACTATGTATGATTCATACTCGTTACGGGCGAACTCTTCCGCTATGGTTGATTTTCCGACACGTCGGGCTCCCTTAATCATAAGGGCTGTTGAGCCATCTTTGACCCGCTTCCATTGAAGCATTTGGTCGTAAATCTTACGCCTGAAGATTGGGGGGTTATCTTGCATACCTCAAAATCTTTTTGAATTTATGCGGCAAAAATAGACAAAAAACATAGTTCCTCAAAATTTTTTTGGCCGAAAACCCGCAGAATCTCAAAATATTTTTAGCCAAAAAACCGCAAAATCTCAAAATGTTTGTGTCCGAGATGTCAGGAAAAACCGGCTTTTAATCTAATAATCAGGCGCATAGATCAAAAGTCATAGCCGAGCGAAATGAGGAAGTTCAACTGGTGTGTGTGGTTGCACCAACTGAAGGTGGCGCCCAACGGCCCCACATAACCGCTGTCGTAGAAATACGACAGGCCGATGCCCCAGATCGGACGGCGGTCGAAAAGGTTTCTCATCTCTTCGTTATGCTCGGCCACAACACCGTCGAGCAACAGGTAATGCTGCTCGCGGATGCGTTGCTGCAGTCGCAGCGAGGCGCTGACAAACTTGTTGTCGAAACGCTCCACATGCCACACGCCCATCAGCGGCAGTTGCTGCGGGAAGAACTTGCCGTGCCGATTGCCGCCGGCGAAGTTACCGGCGAACACGGGCACATCGTCGCCAAAGACGAACCGTCCTTCCAGCCCCGGGCGCAAATGCGTGGAGCCGGACAGCGCGATTGTGGTTTGCCACAGAGCCGTGACTGCCGTGAATCCGCTATGCCCTTTCCATCGGGCGAAGTTGTCGGTGTAATAACCCACGGCGGCTTCGGCGCGCGTGCCGAGGGTTGTGAAGTAGCGCCGGTTCTCGTTGTTGAACCGTATCCGGAGATGATAGTTGAGATAATGCGTATTGTCGGGGACGGTGACCGCGCTGCGCTCGTTCCAAAGGCGGTTGAAAATGTGGTAATGCTCCCAACCGGCACCCAGTTCAAGGTCGAAATTGGGGGCGTCAAAGGAGAGCAACTTCAGGTTGGCGTGCTGGTAAATGGTTGAGAGGTTGTTGGTTCGCTTGCCGTGGGTGTACAGGTCGGAGTATTTGTACCACAGTGCGTAACTCAGTCCGAACTTCTTGTTCCTCCACGGTTCGAGGTCGGCTCCGACACGAAGCATCGAGCGCAGTCCCAGGCGCAAGGTGAGGTCAACCTGCTTGTTCACGCGTCCGGCGCGGAAGTAACGTCCGTGGAGTATCGCGGCGGCAATGTCCTCGTTGTCGAACCGGAGTCCCACCGCGGCCTGCAGCACCTTGTCTTCACGCAAATCGACAAGTTCCGTATGTGTTTTGCTCTCATCGGGCAAGTCGGCGATGCGCCGCAGGTGGAGCGAGTAGTCCTTATCAGGCTGCGCTCCGGCGCGCAGTTTAAGCAACTTGAGTGAGTCCAATTTTTCGGCGGCGGCCTTCTCGCCCCGCTCAATCAGGGTGTTGATCGCGCCGCGCGTGAAACTGCCGCTGGAATATCCGCGGACCGGCACTTTAATCAGCACGTCGCAATATTTCTCGTTGGCGCGCGCGCGACGGCTTATATCGCCTCCGGCCGAGCGCTCGAGCACGTCCATCAGTGTGCGATATTCCTTGTCGGTGCCCAAGCCGAGATCAAAAACCACGCCAATGACGATGTCGGCGCCCAATTGACGCGCAACATCGGCGGCAAAATTGTTTTTCGCGCCGCCGTCAACAAGCACCATATCGCCGATACGAACCGGCGTGAACACACCCGGAATCGACATACTCGCTCGAATGCTCTCCACTATGGAGCCTTGCGTGAGCACGACAGCCGTGTCGGTTACCAGGTCGGTGGCCACGCATGCGAACCGGCGAGGCAAATCGGTCTGAAAGTTCAAACTGTCGGTATATCCCTGCAAAAAGCGGGAAAACGTGTTTTGAATCTGGTTTCCGCGAATCACGCCGCCCGGCTGGGGATCGATGCCTCCGTGGACGTAGAAATCACGTTTATATAAATAGGTGTCTTGCGATTCACGCTCCGACAAAGTCAGCCGCCTGTAGTCGTCACGGTCGAGAAACAACTCCGCCCAGTCCATCGTGCGGAACATGGCAGCGATCTCATTGCTGTCGTAACCCACGCTGTACAACGCGCCCACGATACTGCCCATACTGGTGCCCACAAGCATATCCACCGGCAATCCGGCCTGCTCTATCACCCGCAGCGCACCCACATGAATCGCGCCGAAAGCGCCGCCGCCACTGAGCACCACGGCCACCTTCTTGCGACCCGAAGGAACGCTGTCGGAAACCACATCACCCGCCGCCATCGGCAATGCCGACAGCAGCACCAATATTGAGAATAGAATCTTTCTCATTTTACTCATTCAGTTTTTCAAAACCACAAAAGTACACATTTTCAGCGAGATATTTTCCATTGTCCACAATAAAAACACAGCCGCCGGCGAGAGTTTGCCCGCCGGCGACAGTGGATATAAACCAAATTATGGCACCTTAACTGAAATCTTGCACTTCCTCAACGCTGATAAATTCGCTGAACTCGTCGGTCCTGTTCCTGATATGCTCTTTGAGCGTTTCGGCCCATTGCTCTGCGGTGGAGATGCGGTTGAACGCCTCTGCCAACGTGGGCATGTCCTCGCCTTCGGCGACAACGAGGTCGCGTCCGGCCTTATGCATGGCGCGATGGAACTCGACCTGGCCGGTGAGGTAATTCGGTTCTCTACATGTAATGGCATGATACACATATAAGTACGGATCGTCTAAGGCCTCGTTCACCTGCGCGAAAGTGGCAAGGAACTTCAAGTCAAATCTCGAGCCGCCGTTTTCGGGTTTGAGCATATCCAAGATTTCCACGTTCAAGTCGTCGGCTTCTTTGAAGCGTTCGAGCAAGGCCAGGGCACGGGCTTTGATGAACAACGCCTCGTAGAGTTTGCGTTGACCAAGCAGTCGGTCGGCATAGTCGATGGCCTGCCGCTCGCGGCCGCCATAGAGGCAGATGAAAGCGTTGATGAGCAAACCGGTTTGGGTGCTGTCGCTCACAGTGGCGACGCCATCGGTGGCGTGGAGCAGGTGGTGGTCGAAGCACATCATGTCGAGCGTTTTCTTGACGTTGATAACCGCGCTCCGCAAGTCCGACTCCGCAAGACGTTTGACAATCAGTTTGACATACTCGCCCGTGGCGCCATCAATGTCGTTCGCCTTGAGGTAGGGATATAGCCGGCGGCCTTCCTCGAGTTGCGACTGAATGAGCGTGTCGTTGTTGAACCCGCTGGCATATTTCGCCACATCGTTGTCTTTCATAACGTCGGAGTAGTGAACGGGGCGGGTAAGGTAAAGTCCTTCCAGCGAGCGCACACGGCTCAGGGCCACATACAGTTGCCCCGGCGCGAAGGCGCCGCGCGAGAGGTCGAGACGCATCTTGTCGAAGGTCAGACCCTGACTTTTGTGGATCGTGATTGCCCAGGCGAGTTTCAGCGGAAACTGGGTGAAAGTTCCGGTAATGTCCCGGGTGAGTTTTTTCTCGTCTTTGTTGTACTTGTATTCATACGATTCCCACACGATGGGCTCGACATCATACACTTTGTCGCCGACACTTACCTGAATCAGGCCATCGTCGGTGAACCCGACCACGGTTCCGATGGTTCCGTTGACCCAACGCCGGCCCATGTCGTTTCGGGTGAACATCACCTGAGCGCCTTTTTTGAGCGTCAACTTGATGGGTGCCGGCAGTTGGTCGTCTTTGAGTGTGCCCTTTTCCTGTTTGGTCTCAAACTGTCCGTCAAGTTCCGCCTCAAACACGCGTGCCTGTCCGGCGAGGGTGTCCAGGCGGTCGGAATTGATTCGATCGGCGTTGGTTTTGTAGGGGGTGAGCTCGATGATGGGTTCGCCGGAGCGGTCGGGAGCGACACAACGGGCGTTGAGTTCTTCGAGGTCGGTGTGGTCGCACACGCCCTCGCGAATGTTGTTCAGGATGTTGACAAAGAGCGGATTCTCCTGTCGGTAGACCTTGACAAACTCGATGGTTGGCAACTGCATTTGCTCAAACACTTTGGCGTTGAAGAAAAACGGCGCGCAATCGCCATAGTAGGCGCGCATGGCCTCGGTTTCGGGTCCGCTGCGGAGCACGGGCGGGAGTTGGAAGATGTCGCCCGAGAAGATGATTTGTTTTCCTCCGAAGGGCCGGCGCGAGCCGGTGAGGTATCGCAGCGTGGCATCGATGGCGTCTATCAGGTCGCATCGCGCCATGGAGACCTCGTCGATGATAATCGTGTCGCACGAGCGGATTGTGTCGTACTGGTCGCGGCGGAAGTTGTCGCCGCGTGAGCCAGGTTCGAGGAAAGATGTTTTCAGGTGGAACATGGAGTGGATTGTTGTTCCTCCGGCCACAAGCGCGGCGATACCGGTGGGTGCGACAACGATAAACTGCTTGTTCACCATGCGCTGGATGTTGTGCAGGAAAGTGGTTTTCCCCGTACCGGCGCGCCCGGTAAGGAAGAAACTGGTGTTGGTGTCGCGAACAAGGTGGTAAGCCTGCTGCTGACGGATGTTGTCAGGGTCGAGTTGGGGCAGTTCGCCGGAGAGAACGCCCATGCCGATTTGTGTTTCTTGTGCCATGGTGTGGGTCGTGATTTAAGATTTAATATTTTTATAACCTGCAAAAACCATGCCAAAGAAAAGGGAAAGCCGAAAAACCGGAAAAATCCGAGAGTTCCACAACCCGGAATCCTCCGATTCATTCCGATTACTCCACTCCTAAATAAATAACCCCCAAAGTTTTCCCGATGAATGAAAATGTTTTTGTAATTTTGCGGAATGTTTCCGGCACGCTCGCGCCGGAGGCGGTACAAACCGAACCTAAAACACTCAACTATAACTAATTTAACCGGTTAAAACAACAACATGAGAGAAAAGAAATTCATGACCTGTGATGGCAACCAGGCCGCCGCACACATCAGTTACATGTTCACTGAAGTGGCCGCCATCTACCCCATCACTCCGTCATCGACCATGGCCGAGCACGTCGACGAATGGGCCGCCGCAGGACGCAAAAACATCTTCGGCGAAACCGTGCTGGTTCAGGAAATGCAATCTGAGGCCGGCGCCGCAGGTGCAGTTCACGGCTCGCTCCAGGCAGGCGCGCTCACCACAACCTACACCGCCTCGCAAGGACTGCTGCTGATGATCCCGAATATGTACAAGATCGCCGGCGAACTCCTCCCGGGCGTGTTCCACGTCTCGGCACGCACACTCGCCAGCCATACCCTGTGTATCTTCGGCGACCACCAAGACGTGATGGCTACCCGCCAAACCGGCTTCGCCATGCTCTGCGAAGGCTCCGTGCAAGAAGTGATGGACCTCGCCGGCGTGGCGCACCTGAGCGCCATCAAAGGACGCGTGCCCTTCGTGAACTTCTTCGACGGATTCCGCACATCACACGAAATCCAGAAAGTCGAGGCCATGGACATGGAAGACCTGCGCCCCCTCGTTGACTACGAAGCGCTCGCCGCCTTCCGCCGCAACGCCATGAACCCCGACCGTCCCGTCACTCGCGGTACGGCCGAAAACCCCGACGTATTCTTCCAGCACCGCGAGTCGTCGAACGACTTCTACACCGCCGTGCCCGCCATCGTGGAAGACTATATGAATAAGGTGAGCGAAATCACCGGACGCAAATACGGCCTGTTTGACTACTACGGCGCCAAAGACGCCGACCGCGTCATCATCGCCATGGGCTCCGTGACCGAAGCCATCCGCGAAACCATCGACTACCTCACCGAAAAAGGCGAGAAAGTCGGCCTCGTTGCCGTGCACCTCTACCGCCCCTTCTCGGCCAAGCACTTCCTCGCCGCCGTGCCCAGCACAGCAAAACGCATCGCCGTGCTCGACCGCACAAAAGAACCCGGCGCAACCGGCGAACCGCTCTACCTCGACGTGAAAGACTGCTTCTACGGAGCAGAGAACGCCCCCGTCATCGTTGGCGGCCGCTACGGTCTCGGATCGAAAGACACCACACCGGCGCAAATCCTCGCCGTGTACGAGAACCTCGCACTGCCCATGCCGAAGAACCAATTCACCATCGGCATCGAAGACGACGTCACCTTCACCTCCCTGCCCCAGAAAGAAGAAATCGCCATGGGCGGAAAAGGAATCTTCCAAGCCAAATTCTATGGCCTCGGAGCTGACGGAACCGTCGGAGCAAACAAGAACTCCGTCAAAATCATCGGCGACAACACCGACAAGCACTGCCAGGCATACTTCAGTTACGACTCCAAAAAGTCGGGCGGCTTCACCTGCTCGCACCTCCGCTTCGGCGACAGCCCGATCCGCTCGACCTACCTCGTGACCACGCCCAACTTCGTGGCATGTCACGTGCAGGCATACCTGCATATGTACGACGTCACTCGCGGACTGCAACCCGGCGGATCGTTCCTGCTCAACACCGTTTGGGAAGGCGACCAACTCGCGGCCAACCTGCCCAACAAGGTCAAGAAATACTTCGCCGACAACAACATCACCGTCTACTACATCAACGCCACACGCATCGCTCAGGAAATCGGCCTCGGAAACCGCACCAACACCATCCTCCAGTCGGCCTTCTTCCGTATCACCGAAGTGATTCCCGTGGAACTCGCCGTCGAGCAGATGAAGAAATTCATCGTCAAGAGTTACGGCCGCAAGGGTGAAGACGTGGTGAACAAGAACTACCAGGCCGTTGACCGCGGTGGCGAATACCTGCGCCTCGAAGTCGACCCCGCATGGAGCAACCTCAGCGTTGAACCCGACGCCGCCGACAACGCGCCCGCGTTTGTCCACGACGTGGTTCGCCCGATCAACGCCCAAAACGGCGACCTGCTCCCCGTGAGCGCCTTCCGCGGACGCGAAGACGGCACCTGGGATCCCGGAACAGCCGCTTGGGAAAAACGCGGTGTAGCCACCTTCGTTCCACAATGGAAAGCCGAAAACTGTATCCAATGTAACAAGTGCGCCTACGTCTGCCCCCACGCCGCAATCCGTCCGTTCCTGATGAACGAAGCCGAAGCCGCCGCCTCGCCCTTCCGCGAGGAAGAGAAACTCAAAGCCATCGGCAAAGGCCTCGAGGGACTGGCCTTCGTGCAAGTGGTTGACGTGCTCGACTGCCTCGGCTGCGGCAACTGCGCCGATGTCTGCCCGGGCAAACGCGGCGAGAAAGCGCTCGAAATGGTGCCCCTGATGGGCCACGAGGAAGACCAACGTCTCTGGAACTACGTCAGCGCGAACGTCACCTCCAAACAAGCACTCGTCGACATCGCCTCAAACGTGAAGAACTCCCAGTTCGCCACCCCGCTCTTTGAGTTCTCCGGCGCATGCTCCGGCTGCGGCGAAACGCCCTACGTCAAACTCATCTCGCAACTCTTCGGCGACCGCGAAATGGTGGCCAACGCAACCGGTTGCAGCTCCATCTACTCCGCTTCCGTTCCCTCCACGCCCTATCGCACCAACGAGAAAGGACACGGCCCCGCTTGGGCAAACTCACTGTTCGAAGACTTCTGCGAGTTCGGCCTCGGCATGACCGTCGCCGACGAGAAGATGCGCGCCCGCGTGAAAGGTTTCGTTGAGGAAGCCATCGAATGCGACAAAGTGGCCGACGACGTCAAAGCCCTCTACCGCGAATGGCTCGACAACATCAACGACGGCCCGCGCAGCCGCGACCTGGCCGACCGTATCCTCGCCGCCATCGAGCACTCCGACGCTCCCTGCGACATTAAGGTGAAGAGCCTCGGACAATACCTCGTCAAACGCTCGCAATGGATCATCGGTGGCGACGGCGCAAGCTACGACATCGGTTTCGGCGGCCTCGACCACGTCATCGCCTCCGGCAAGAACGTGAACATCCTCGTAATCGACACCGAGGTGTACTCCAACACCGGCGGACAAGCCTCGAAGGCTACCCCCATCGGTGCCATCGCCAAGTTCGCCGCCGCAGGAAAACGCATCCGCAAGAAAGACCTCGGCCTGATCGCCACCACCTACGGCTACGTCTACGTGGCACAAGTGGCTATGGGCGCCGACAACGCGCAATGCCTCAAGGCCATCCGCGAGGCCGAAGCCTACGACGGCCCCTCGGTGATCATCGCCTACGCTCCCTGTATCAACCACGGACTGAAATCCGGCATGGGCAAGTCGCAAGCCGAAGAGGCCAAAGCCGTCGCATGCGGTTACTGGCACCTGTGGCGCTACAACCCCGCCCTCGAAGCCGAAGGCAAGAACCCCTTCACCCTCGACAGCAAAGAGCCCAACTGGGACGAGTTCGCAGACTTCCTCCGCGGCGAAGTGCGCTACGCATCGGTGCTCAAACAGTACCCCGACGAGGCTGAGGAACTCTTCCAGGCCGCCAAGGACAACGCCCAGTGGCGTTACAACAACTACCTCCGCCTCTCCCGTCAAAACTGGGGCCAGGCCGAGTAAGACAGTTGCTACCCTATAACCCACCAACCGGGCACACGCGTCATGCGTGTGCCCGGTTTCAGTTCTTATAAAAGAAAAAAGCGAACTGCTACAAGCCTATAATTCAGCGGAGTCTGAGTTTGTGGCCGTGTATGGCCGTCGACGAGTGGGCAAGACATATCTGATACGCCGCACTTTTGAAGAATGTCCGGAATTCGATTGGTATGGGCTGGGTTAGCTTTCGAGCGCGTATGCTTCCAACACATTCGCCAAATCAAGCAAGCTTTGGGAATCAGCGGTGTGGTGACCAATGTGTTTTCTTGGCGTGTCACTACCAGCACCGGCAGACGGAAGCGGATGAATAATTGTTCGTTCGAACTACGGCAACAAACTGTTTGCGTGCTTCGAAGTTCCACTTCGGAACTTGCGGGGATCAATGCGTCACAAATCGTTCTGCTCGTCGCCGAGTTGGCGCTTGGCGGCCTGGTCGTGAACCAAAGCATACACCCGCGCAACGAAATCGGCGTCAAGGCCAAGCGCGGCGGCCAACTCCAACTGTCGCGCCAAAACTTGCTTGAACCGGTCGGGCTGGACTACGGCGATTCCGTCGCGCCGCTTGATCCGGCCAATGCGCTCCACCACTTCCATGCGCCGCGCAAGGGTTTCAAGCAACTCCCGGTCGCAGTCATCAACTTGCCGGCGAAAGAGATTGAGTTCTTCAGAAGCGTCGCCTTTGCGGCGTGGCCGCAACCCGGAAAGCAAAGTGCCGAGTTGTTCAGGCGTGAGTTGCTGGGAGGCATCAGAAAGTGCGTGTTCGGGTGCGATGTGGCTCTCTATCATCAGTCCGTCGAATCCCATGTCGAGGGCTTCCTGGGCGATGTCGGCCACCAAGGCGCAATCACCGGCGATATGCGAGGGGTCGCACAACATCGGCAATTCGGGGCATTCACAGCGCAGGGCGATGGCCACTTCCCACTGCGGGGCATTGCGCAAGGGTGCACTGTGGCCGCTGACAAATCCACGATGAACGGCCGCCAGTCGCCGCACGCCGGCGTTCCACAACCGCTGCAAAGCGCCTATCCACAATTCCACATCGGGACTGATCGGATTCTTTACCAAAACCGTGGGCAGTTCTCCCTCACGCGCGGCCAGAATATCGGCCAATGCCTGCACGGCAAACGGGTTGGCAACCGTTCGCGCGCCCAACCAAACCACGTCGACACGGGCGTCAAGCGCGGCAAGCAGATGGTCGGGCGTGGCCACCTCGGTGGCGATGAGCATACCGGTTTTCCGGCGGGCCTCTGTGAGCCACGACAAACCCTCAACACCCACGCCCTGAAAGGTGTCGGGATGCGTGCGCGGCTTCCACAATCCGGCGCGCAGCACGCCCACACCTATATCACTGAGCGCCTCGGCCGTGCGCAACACTTGCCCGCGGCTCTCCGCGCTGCACGGGCCGGCAACGAGCAACATCTCGCCGCGACGCATCCGCGCTGGTAATTCCATTAGTCCGGTAAATAATTGCATTAACTTATGAAAAATACTTCACTTCCCGATGGAATCCATCGCCTCGGCGAGGTTGGCGAGGCGGTCGCGAATCGACTTGAGTTGTTCCACCACCTCGAAGCGCTTATCCACACCGTCGCGGTTGGTGCGGATCTGCTCCTGCGCGGCATCGAGTTTGAGGCCTTTCTCCTTGACGAGGTAGTGAATCATGCGAATCGTTTCGATGTCGCGCGGGGTGTAGAAGCGGATGTTCTTGGCGTTTCGACGGGGACGAATGATGGTGAACTGCGTTTCCCAGTATCGCAGGGTTGACATCGGGATGCCGAGCATCTCGGCCACGTCACCGATTTTGTAGTATTTTTTGTCGAATTCTTCCATAGCGTGGGTGTGGAGCGTTGAGAGAATATCGGGGCGCGGGTCAGTGGTGCGCGCCCCGATGGTTCGGGTTTACAGCATTTGCTCAAGACTGTCGAGCGCGGCACTCAGGCCGTCGGGGTCCTTGCCGCCGGCTTGGGCGAATCCGGGTTGTCCGCCTCCGCCGCCTTGAATGAGTTTTGCGGCCTGACGCACCATTTGTCCGGCATTGTGCCCTTCCTTGACAAGGTCGTCGGTGAGCATTACGGTGAGCATGGGCCGGTTCTCGCTCACTGTGGCAGCGAGCAGGGCGGTGGCTTTCAGCCCACGCCCGCGCAACGCGGTGGCAAGTCCTTTAACCACATCGGGCAGGAACGCGCCCTGCAGGCGGAGCACAGTCACTCCGGCATCGTTCGGGCGGGCGTTTGCGAGCAGTTGGTCGGCCAGGGTCTTGATCCGCTCTTGCATGAACTCTTCGGCTTGGTGGCGCAGGGCGGCGTTTTCGGCGAGCGACTTGCGCAGGGCCACAATGGCGTCGGGGGCGTTGTTGAGCATGGAGCGGATTTCGAGCATGGAGTCTTGGATGGTGTCGAGCATACGTTCCACCTCGGCTCCGGTCACAGCCTCGATTCGGCGGATTCCGGCGGCGATGGAACTCTCGCTGATGATTCGGATCATACCGATGGCGCCGGTGTTGGCCACGTGGGTTCCGCCGCAAAGTTCAACGGAATCCTCATATTTAATCACGCGCACGCGGTCGCCGTATTTCTCGCCGAACA
Source organism: uncultured Bacteroidales bacterium (assembly GCA_902772965.1). Taxonomy (GTDB): domain Bacteria; phylum Bacteroidota; class Bacteroidia; order Bacteroidales; family Muribaculaceae; genus Sodaliphilus. The sequence continues at coordinate 12,710 of CACYCT010000098.1, forward strand.
GTGCCATAGCACCCATCTGCCGGGCCTGGTCGATAGGCAGGTCGCGGAACTCCTCGCGGGCTGTGGCGTGGCGCACCATGGCGTTAGCCATGTGCTCCACCTCGCGGAGTTGCTCGGGTGTGACTTTGGCGAAGTGCGAGAAGTCGAAGCGCAACATTTTCGGGTCGACGTAACTGCCTCTCTGTTCCACGTGGGCGCCGAGCACTTTCCGCAGCGCGGTGTGAATCAGGTGTGTCGCGGTGTGGTTTGCCTCAGTGGCGCGGCGGGTTTCGATGTTGATGGCGGCGCGCAGGGGCGCTGTGGGGTCTTCGGGGAGTTGCTTAACGATGTGTACGGGCAGGTTGTTCTCGCGTTTGGTGTCGGTCACTTCGATGCGCCGTTCGCCCGCGATGAGCCAGCCGCGGTCGCCCACCTGTCCGCCCATTTCGGCGTAGAAGGGAGTGCGCGAGAGCACCACTTGGTAGAACTCGGCCGATTTCTGTTTCACGTGGCGGTAACGGAGAATTTCGGTGTCGCACTCGGAGAGGTCATATCCCACGAACTCGGTCACACCGGGCCGCAGTTCCACCCAGTCGGTGGCTTCGACGGCTGCGGCGTTGCGCGCGCGTTGCTTCTGCTTCTGCATCTCGGCGTCAAACTCGGCCTCATCGACGGTCATTCCGTTTTCTTTGAGAATGAGTTGGGTCAGGTCAAGGGGGAATCCGTAGGTGTCGTATAGGGTGAACGCCTCGCGTCCGTCGATTTGGGTGCGACCGGCGGCGCGTGTGTCGGCGATAACTTTGTCGATCAGGCGCATACCGGTGTCGAGCGTGCGCAGGAAGGCTTCTTCCTCTTCGCGGGTGACGTGCTTGATCAACTCGGCCTGGGCGGGCAGTTCGGGGTAGGCCTCCCCCATGCTGTCGATGAGCGTGTCCACAAGCAGGTACATGAACGCCTCGCGGAATCCGAGGAATGTGTACCCATAGCGCACGGCGCGGCGCAGGATTCGGCGAATGACATATCCGGCTTTGGCATTGCCCGGGAGTTGTCCGTCGGCGATACTGAAGGCGATGGTGCGGATGTGGTCGGCCACAACGCGCATGGCCACGTCGGTGTCGCGGGCGGCGCCGTATTGTTTTCCCGACATGGCGGCGATGCGCTGGATCATCGGCTGGAACACGTCGGTGTCGTAGTTCGAGTGCTTGCCCTGCAGGGCCATGCAGAGGCGTTCGAAGCCCATGCCGGTGTCAATCACTTTGAAGGGCAGCGGCTCGAGTGAGCCGTCGGCCTTGCGGTTGTACTGCATAAAGACGAGGTTCCAGATCTCAATCACGAGGGGGTTGTCCTTGTTCACCAGTTCGGAACCGGGGATTTTGGCTTTGTCGGCCTCGTCGCGCAGGTCGATGTGCACTTCGGAGCAGGGGCCGCAGGGGCCGGTGTCACCCATTTCCCAGAAGTTGTCTTTCCGCGAGCCGTTGATGATATGGTCTTTGGGCAGGTGGGCTTCCCAGTAGGAGGCGGCTTCGTTGTCGCGCTCAAGGCCTTCGGCGGCGTATCCTTCAAAGACGGTGGCGTAGAGGTTCTTCGGGTCGAGGCCGAGGGTGTCGACGAGGAATTCCCAGCAATAGTCGATGGCTTCTTTTTTGAAATAGTCGCCGAACGACCAGTTGCCGAGCATTTCAAACATGGTGTGGTGGTAGGTGTCGTGTCCCACTTCCTCGAGGTCGTTATGCTTTCCGCTCACGCGGAGGCATTTCTGACTGTCGGCCACGCGCTTGAACTGCGCGTCCTTGTTGCCGAGAATGATGTCCTTAAACTGGTTCATGCCGGCGTTGGTGAACATCAGCGTCGGGTCGTCTTTGATAACCATCGGCGCGGAGGGCACGATGTGGTGTTGCTTACTCTCGAAAAAGCGTTTGAACGCTTCGCGGATTTCTTTTGCTGTGGGCATATGGGGTTAGGTTTTGTTCTGTTCTTGTAATATCGGTGGGTTCTATAAATTCCGGAATTGAGTTTTGCTGTTTCGGTCGTGTTGGGTCACTGTTCGGCATTTCCCGCTTCAACTTATTGACCTGTAGCCCGCTACTATGCCGCAAAGTTGAATCAGAATCTGCTCGAAAATCGCCTCCAACCCGACTCGAGCAATTTATAGAACCCACCTAATCTGCAAAGGTACATAAATCCGTCGGATTACGCTTAACTTTTTACTTTTTTTCAAATTCGGATTCCGGAATGCGGGGGCAGGGAATGCGGGGGCACGGCTTGTAACCGCCGCTGAACCGCCTCACAAGATATTATCCCCCTGCCGCGTCCGGCGCGACAGGGGGATAACTGTTCAGGTGGGATATGAGTGAATCAGAACTTGATCATATCGTTCTCAATCATCCACATAAGCATTTCGAACTCGTAGGCGCTGATGGGGTTCTGTTCCATGGTCTGGTCGGTGTTGACGATGGCGCGGAGTTTCTGCACATTGCCGTTGTTGCCGCTGAGGTTGCGGAAGAAGTCTATCAGGTCTTGAATACTACCGAAAGCGTTTTTAATACCTTCGATTCCGCCAAAGGCTTCAATCAGACCTTGAACTTTTTCAATCAACGTATCAATGTCGATTCCGCAGTCGTCAAGCGCGCGGGAAATCTTGATGAAGTCCAAACCGTTTTCGTTGCAGGCAGCCATGAATTTAATCAGGCTGAAATTGCCTTCCTCGTCATACGATTCGAGCACCACCTTAACAATTGTGCCCACATTCACTTTCATATAAGTCAGCAGGGCGATTGTGCTGGGTACGGTGAAGTCTTTCTCAAGGAATTTGTTGTACGCTGCCTCGCCGAGGCCGCCATCGTGGGTAACAGGCCATGCCTTGGTCTGAGCCACCGACTGGGCGAGCCAAACCAGCATCGAAACGATGTGACCCTGGTCACGGATAATCAGGTTGGTTTGCAGATTGGTTTTACCGGGAATGAAACTCTTCTTGAATCCGTTCAGGGTGAGGAAGTCGGTCAGATTCCGTGCGGCTTGGAAGGTGACATACTCGTCGTCCGTGGAGTGGAGAAGGAAGATTTGGTTGTCGGTGTTGGGGAGCCAATTGGTGGCGATAGATTGTTGGTTGAGTGCGAGCAACATACGCAACGCGTTCAACGAGAACAGGTTGGTGTAGGCAGGCTGGAGCATATCCGAAACCTTTTTGTCACGCCCAATCAAATCTATTATATCCCATGTGGCATAGTTTTTCGAAAGAATCCACTCGTCAATGTTATCGGCCAAGAGGGGTTTGAATACATCACTGTACTTCAGGCCGAGGTTGCCCGACTCGTTGAAACTCACCAGCAACAAAGGCACGGCGGCGAGATAACTGATGGTGTCAGTGTTGACATAGTCGCGATACACGGCCGCGAGGTCGTACGGACCACCTCCGGCATAAGTCTTGTCGAATTTCACTTCGGGGCGATTCATGTCGGCTTCTTTCAAGGTTGCCATTGCGTCGAAACCTCCGGAGGAGTATCCGAGGTTGAACAGCAGCGGGCCATAGTCAATGCCACGCGCTTCAAGAATACGCTTGGCCGGCTCAAGGCAGTCGAGGGTGGCCTTGGCGTTGATTTGGCCATAGAGATAGGCTTGCGGGAAACGTTCAGTCACCCCAAAACCGTAGAAGTCGCTCTCGATGATGATGTAGTTGGGATTGAGCGGGTTGGCAAGGAACATACCTTCAAGTTGGTAGTAACCGCGTGTGGGCGCTTCGTCCTTGTTGGCCACGGTGAAATGGTTGAACAACAAGATTCCCTCGCTTTTGCAATTGCCGTTAAAAATGTTTTCGGGGATGATGATACTTCCCGACAGGGTAATCGACTTGCCGAAGGGGTCAACCGAAGGATAAACAAAATTTATCACCTTCACGTTGCGGTTGAACAGCACAAGGTCGTTGTAACCGAATTCCACTTGGCGGGAAATCATTTCGAGCTCTTCCTCCTCATCGTCAATCTCGATTTGGTCAACAGCGCCGCCGATGTCGTCGATAAACCGGCCGTCGTAGGCCGTTGCGGAAATGTTGCCTTGCTCGTCAAAGTCAAGGCTACCCAGTTGGGACGACGTGAGCACACGGGTAGAACCGTCTTTGAGGGTGATTTTCACCACTTTTGCTTGAACAGATGCGATGCCAATCAGCAGGGCAATCGCTACGAGTAACAGTTTTTTCATAGTTGATGGTCCTCCTTAATTAGCGTTTAACAAATTTAATCACGTTTTCCCCGTTGCGCAACACGTACACACCCTCGTTGAGGTGGCCGATGTTGATTTGGGCAGCTTCAGAGCCGGTTGGCTCAATAGCAAGCACTTGACGACCGTTGGTATCAAACACGGTTACACCTTTTGTGGGGTTCAGACCTTTGAGTGTGAGCACGTCGCCCGACACTGCGGCCGTGGCGGTGTATACGCGCATACCTTTCAAACCGGTGAGTTCGTCAAAGATGATCAAGCCTTTGTTCACCAGGTCTGACTCCGTGTCGTCATCGTAAACCAGCTTGATATTCTCCTTATCAAAAAGGATGCGGCGCACATTGCGTCCCTCAACCGACTCATCGTTGATGGTGATTGTATGAGCTTGCGCGCCGAGCAGTAGCAGCAGAACTGCCATGAGCGTGGTAGCAAATCTTTTCATAAAAAATGTATTTAATTAAATGGAAATTTTGCGCAAAAGTAATAAATTTATTTCAAATTCATTACATTATAAACAATAAAAAAACTTAAACTCACGGCACTTTCATTTAACTTGAAAACAAGCGCATAAGCCCCTTTACCCAATTCTTGTGAGATAGGGCATTCTGCTGTTGTCTGTA
>CACYCT010000099.1 GCA_902772965.1 uncultured Bacteroidales bacterium
CGAGTCGCGCCGCGTTGACCGACAGCTGCGCGGACGTTCCGGACGTCAGGGCGACCCGGGCTCGAGCGTGTTCTTCGTCTCGTTTGAGGACAAGGTGATGCGCCTGTTCGCCTCCGACAAGGTGGTGAAAATGCTCTCCCTGCTCGGCCTCAAAGACGGCGAGGCCATCGAAGACCGCCGCGTGACAAACGCCATCGAGAACGCCCAGAAACGCGTCGAGGAAAACAACTTCGGTATCCGCAAGCACCTGCTCGAATACGACGACGTGATGAACGCGCAGCGAAAGGTGGTTTACACCCGCCGCCATCACGCCCTCATCGGCGAGCGCATCGGCATTGACCTGATCAACACCCTCTACGACAGCGTTGAAGACATCGTTGAACGCTATGATACCGACGAGTATGAGGACTTCCGCGTGCAACTGCTCAAAACCTACTCCATCGAGCCTCCCTTCGATGAGGAAACCTACCGCCGCAGCGACAACGCGCAAAAGGTGGAAGCCCTCTACCGCGTTGTGCTCGACACGTTCAACCGCAAGATGGAGCGCCTGAGCGAGGTGGCCAATCCCGTGATTCACCAGATCGTTGACCAGCAGATTGCCCAGGGCGCCGACGGACCGCAAGGCCTCATCCGCGTGCCCATCACCGACGGAAAACGCACCTTCGGCATCGTCATCGACATCAAGGAAGCCTACGAAACCGAATGCAAGTCGCTCCAGAAAGCCTGGCAGAAAGCCATCATGCTGCTCATGATTGACGAGACGTGGAAAGAGCACCTGCGCGAGATGGACCAACTCCGCCAGAGCGTACAGAACGCCTCTTACGAGCAGAAAGACCCGCTCGTGATCTATAAGAAGGAATCGTTCAACATGTTCAAAGCCATGGTGGGCGACCTCAACGCGAAAACCATCGCCACGCTCATGCGCGGACAAATCCCCGTTCAGGCCGCCGAAGCCGCCACCGAACACCGCGAGATGCCGCAGCAACGCCGTCCGGCCTACCGCACCGGCCGCGGAGGCGAAGAGGACGCCATCGAAAGGAACGCCCGCCTGCAGCAGCAGGCCGCCCGCGGCGCCTCGCACGGACCGCAACGCCCCACCGGACCCATCGTCAACGGCCCGCGTCCGGGACGCAACGACCCCTGCCCCTGCGGCAGCGGAAAGAAATTCAAGAACTGCCACGGACGCGACCTCGAGTGACATTCAGGACGCGTTAAAAAGAGCATAGGGGGTGTGTCAGAACAACACGGACACACCCCCTTCCGCACACACCGTAAAACCCCGGCGTGGTCAAACCTCCTGCACGTGGGGCTTGCAATATGCGCCGCCTCCGGAACTGTTGCGGGTTATGCCAAGCCGCCTCCGGCAATCAGTTACTGATACCGGATTACCCATACAATCATAGTTCCTTAAAAAAACATAAAAAACAATCACATCCACAATCAGATTTCAAGGTGTTTCGTATATTTGTTTTCCAAAAATGCGTTTTTTCCCGCATTTACCCAAGCATAGCATTCTCTTTTTGACTTAACATACACATCACTCCGACTATGAAACCTATACGACCGACTTTGGCAATGCTTCTGATAGCGTTATGCTTGGCATTGCCCCTCCAGATGCCGGCCCAAGACAACTTCGGCGGCGGCAGCGGTGAGCGCGAAGACCCCTACCTCATCTCAACCAAAGCGCATCTCGACAGCCTTTCACACCGCGTTTACCGCGGCAACAATTATGCCGGAAAGCATTTCGCCATGACCGCCGACCTTGACTATCAGGGCAAAAATCTCTTCCCGATCGGCGTGGTCAACAGTCGGTTCACCGACACGCCCTACCACCCCTTCTCGGGCATCTTCTCCGGCCGAGGTCATTCAATCGTTAATGTGGTTGTAAACCTAAGCGAATGTTCAGGAATTTTCGGTTATATTGTAGACGGCTCGGTGAGCGACCTGACCGTGGGCGGCAACAGCACATTCTACGGCACTCGCTCAATGGGCGCCATCGCCGGCTCTATGCATGGAGGCACCATCAGCAACTGCAGCGTCGGGAGCGGCGTCAACATTGTGGTGGCCGGCGGTGACCCCATAGCCGTGGGCGGCATTGTCGGTATGGTCAAATACGGAACCGTGAGGCAGTGTGTCAACGGCGCTGCCATCGACCTCAACAATTACTCCCAAGCCCAAACCGTGGGTGGCATCACAGGTGCCGCCACCGAGTACGGGAACGTTATCGAATGTTTCAATTTCGGCGAGATAAAAGACATTTCCAACACGGCACGCTACATCGGCAGCGTGGTGGGGTTCATGTCACCGAACGATGACTGCTTCGTGCAGCAAAACTTTCACGGCGGCCCGGCGGCAGCGAGGGGCGGACTGGGCAACGAAAACGACAACAGGGGCACCGATGTCGAAGGCACGGCCGAAGCCGCCTACAGCCTGACCTTTGACAACAACGTCAGCCACCGGATCCTGTCTAACGGAAACCGCCATTACAACCAGCCCCAAACAAGCCCGCTGATAACCTTCAACAATGAGGATTACTACCGCAGCAACGCCGAGATTACGATGAAACTGTGGTGCGACGACGGTGTGACTCCCGGCTACATCGGACGCTCCACATTCGTCGCCTCACGCTCCACACTCACCGAGGCCGGTGACAGCACATTCACCCTCACACTCTCAAACAACTGCGTGGTGCGCCTGTCGTCACACAACGTGGTGCGCGACATCAACCATTCCGACTGGTTCAGCATCAGCGTGCCGCCGGTGGAGTACACCGGAGAGCCCATCTCCCCGGCGGTGACGGTCATCGACATCAAGGACGGAAACGAAGTGACCCTTGTCGAGGGCACCGACTTCGTCATCGTCGAGCCCGAAAGCCCCCTCCTCGCCACCGGACACCACACCTTCCACATTCAAGGCATCAACAACTTCGGCAACAAGACTGCCGCCACGCTGCTCATCACCAGCCCTGCCGGCACATGGGCGGGCAACGGAACAAGCCACGCACCCTACCTCATCGCCTCTGTCGAAGACATGGACCTGCTCGCCAACAACGTCAACAACGGCATCGGCTATGACGGCACCTACTTCAGCCTCGTCGAAGACCTCGACTATCAAGGGAAGACTTACACCCCTATCGGCAACGCCTCCAACCAGTTCAACGGCAATTTCAACGGCAACGGCCATGCGGTGGACAACGTTGTGATCAACCTCCCCGACGATGGCTATAAAGGACTGTTCGGCAACACCGGCTCGAGTGCGGTCGTCAGCGGCATCACACTCGGCGGAAACAGCAGCATCACAGCCAAAAATTATCTGGGAGGCATTGTGGGACTCAACAACGGAACCATAACAGACTGCCACACCGCCGAAGGCGTGACAATCCACGGCTTCCAAAATGTTGGCGGCATCGCGGGATACAACCAAGCCGCTGTGAACCACTGCACCAACCGCGCCATCATCGGCAGCACAGGCCGCACAATCTTCGACGACAAGAGTCACGGCGGCATTGCGGGATACAACTACAACGGAACCATCCTGAAATGCGCCAACTATGGCGCCATCAGCGGAGGCACCTACCAAGCCGGCGGCATCGCAGGCTGCAACCAAGCCGACATCGACTCTTGCCTCAACATGGCAGCGGTCAACGGCAACCAGCAGACGGGCGGCATCGCAGGTGCCACGAGAAACGGAAAAATCAGCAACAACCTCAACTTGGGTGCCGTTGAATGCTACAAGAACCTCAAGGGAAGCATCACAGGAGAAAATATTGAAACCGAATTGAGCAACAACTACTATTATGGGAGTGATGATGCCTTCGGCGCGGTAAAGAACACCGACATCGACGGCCAGGCGCAACGCGCCTTCCGCATCTTCGCCCCGGGCGACACCATAAGCCTTGAGCGGCAGGGAAACAGCACAGTCGGACTCCTACACGACAAGGCCTGGTACATAGGCGCCGGGCAGTCGATTTCCCTGCTTTACAACTACACCGTTCCCTCAGGCTACCTGATTGACTGCTTCACACACAACGGCAACAATGCCGGAACCGCCAAAACGCACAATCTCACCACAACAGAGGATATTGAGGTGGGCGTGTCACTGAAAGTTTTCAACTGCCCGTGGATTGGCGAGGGAACCATCGAGTCGCCTTACCTCATCACTTCAGTGGAGAAACTCGACAAACTCGCAACCTTTGTGAACGAGGGCACCGATTTCGGGAACAACCACTTCAGCCTGACCACCGACCTCGACTACTCCGGTCTGCCCTTCACCCCCATAGGAAACGCCTCCTGCCTGTTCAACGGCAATTTCAGCGGCAACGGCCATGCGGTGAACAACGTTGTGATCAACCTCCCCGACGAAGACTGTAAAGGACTGTTCGGCAACATCGGCTCAAGCGCGGTCGTCAGCGGCATCACACTTGGCGGAAACAGCAGCATCACAGCAAAAAGCCGAGTGGGCGGCATTGCAGGACTCAACAACGGAACGGTAACGGACTGCCACACCGCTGAAGGCGTGACAGTCTACGGCTTACAAAATGTGGGCGGCATCGCGGGATACAACCAAGCCGCTGTGAACCACTCCACCAACCGCGCAACCATCGGAAGCACAGGCCGCACAATCATCGACGACAGCAGCCACGGCGGCATTGCGGGATACTCCTACAAAGGCACAATCGAGCATTGCGTGAATTACGGCGACATCAACGGCGGAACATATATAGCCGGCGGCATCGCGGGAAACAGCCAACAAGCGACCATCAACTTGTGTGTCAACGTGGCAAGGGTCAGCGGAAACCAGCAGGTGGGCGGCATCACAGGCGTTTCGGTTTCAGGCAAACTCTCCAACAGCCTTAACATAGGTGTTGTTGAATGTGCCAAAAGTCTCAGGGGCAGCATTATAGGCGAAAACTTGAGAACTCAAATGAGCAACAACTACTACTATGGAAGTTCCGACGCCTTCGGCGCGGTGCAGAACAACGACATCGACGGCCAGGCGCAACGCGCCTTACGCATCTCGGCTGCTGACGAAGCCATCGGCATCGTGCGCACCTCCACCGGACGCGGAATCGGGTTCGACAACGCTTGTTACATCGGCCTCAACCAGTATGTCACCGTCCGATACGACTACACGCCGGCCGAAGGATACTTGTTCAGCAGTTTCACCCATAACGGCAAAGATGTCGGAGCCGATGACACGCGCACCATCAGCACGGAAGAAGACATTCTGGTGGGCGTGCTGCTGCAAGAGCCCAAAAACATCGTCATCAGCGACGATTACCGCCACAACGGCTACTACGTGAGCACCTACCACGACGCAGACCACAACCTCATCGTGCCGCAAGGCATTGAGGCACGCACCTATTGGGTGAACAATGGCAATCTCACCGTGAGCCGCACCTATCATCCCCTCGACATCATTCCCGCCGATGAGGCAGTAGTGCTCTTCGCCCAAGAACCCGCATCCTACAGCTTCGGGCTAAGCGGGGACTGCCACAACGACAACGACGAACTCAATATGCTGCGGGGTATCACCGGCGGAGGAACTGATGATGAAGCCGGCTACCGGTACTATGTTCTGGCTTATGACAACTCCTCGGCGGCGGCACCGGCTTATGTGCCGCAAAGCACGGAGACACTCGGATTCTACCGACTTGATGGGCAAGGCTTGAGCGTGGAAGTCCCCGCCAACACCGCCTACCTCAAAGTGCCTGACACCGAAGACACCGGAGCCGTGGGCTATCCCTTCACAAGAGCGGAGACTACCGGCATCACCGTAATTAGTCCCGAGCCCAAACCAACCGACGACGGTTTGTGGTACACCATCAGCGGACAGCAACTGCATGGCCGTCCCACAGAGCCCGGAATTTACATCCACAACAGACAGAAAGTGGTTGTCAAATAATCCTGTCAACCAGAACCTCCCGGAAAATGCGGAATAGAAATCAGCCGGTTGCGAAATTTTTTTGCAACCGGCTGATTTTCTGACGGAAAAAGAGGGTTCTGTAAGCGAATGGGCATCAAGCATACATGACTGTCCGGACGCATCAGCACCACAGGCGTCCGCTCGCCTCAGGCGCGGTGTCACCGGTAGACGCCCCCTCCATGTGACCGGCGGCGGTGTGTCCGGCACTGCGACATGGCGGCTGGAAGTGCAACCTCTATCGAGGTAGCCCCGCTTTTCTGCCGCCCATCCCCACTTAGGCCGTACTCGCTGCGCTCGCACGCCCAAAGTGGGGTTAAAGAGATCGCACCTCTATCGAGGTGACGCGCTGCGGAACTTAGTCTGATAGTTGCCTCAGTATTCCGGCGGAATGAATTGGCTGCTGTGGCGCGGGTGGGCGTCGACGTGCGTCTCGGCGATGGCGCGCAGGCAGTTGCGGATGCTGTCGTCGGGCAGGATGCCGGTCATGGACATCCGCTTGTTGATGTAGTCGATCTTGAACGACGTGATGGGCACACCGGCGCGCTTGGCGATCATGTAGAATCCGGGGTTCCACCGGGCGTTGGCCTGGCGTGTGCCTTCGGGGCAGATGATGATGTGCATGCGGGGGTTGCTGTTGAGGATGCCAACGGTTTCGTGAATCACGTTTTGCCCCTCGACACCCACGGGAATGGCGTGCAGGATACGCATCAAGATGTATTTCGGAAAGCGGAACTGGTCCTTTTTGATCAGGAAGACGTGCGGCACGTCCCAGATGAGAAAGGCCAGTTTGCAGTAGAAGGCGTCGACTGCCGAGGTGTGCGGCGCGGCCACAACCACGCTGCGGTCCACGCCGGGGAAGCCGGGAACGACAGTCCAACCGGTGATTTTAAGCAGAATCTTGGCTATGAGTCGGAGCATGGTTTCATTTTCCGAAGATGGCGATGAGCAGGCGGTCCATGTGGTTTTTGAGTTCAGCGCGCGAGCAGGTGTAGTTGTTTGCCAGCAGGGCGAAGGTGTAGCGCGGTTTGTCGGCCGGGTAGTAGCCCACAAAGCACTGCACGTCGCTCATCGAGCCTGACTTGAGGTGGATTTGCTTGCTCAACGCGGTTGCCGGCAGGAGGGTGCCGACGCGTTTTCCGGCCTCGGGCATGAGTTGGACGAGGGTTTTCCCGTTGTACTGTTTGGCGGCCACCCGCGCGAGGGTTTGCGCCAGCAGCAGGGGTGAGGTTCGGTTTATGCGCGCCAGCCCGCTGCCGTCGCGCATAAACAGGGCGGAGGTGTCGATGTTGTATTTTTTGAGCACCTTTTTCACGGCGGCCACCCCGGTTGGGTCGAGGTTACGCCCCTGCCATGCGGGGTCTCTGACGGCGATGGCCCGGAGCAGGGCGTGGGCGAACATGTTGTCGCTGCGGTCGAGCAGCGAGGACACGATGTCGGTGAGTTCGGGCGACTGGTGCGTAATCAGGCGTGTGCCCCGGTTGGCTTCCACTTCTTGCCGCAGGATTCTCACTCCGGCGCGGGTCAGGCTGTGTCGGAGCGAGTCGGCGAACAACGCCGCCGGTGCGGGGTTGGCGCAGCGCAGGTTGTAACTTCCGGGCTTTGCGGGACCCATGAGCACGATTCCGGGTGTGCCGTATTCGAGGCCGTAGTCTACGTCGCTCACTCCGGTGCTGAATCGCATTTGGTTGATGATTTCCACGCCGGGCACGTCGGGTATGAATCGGAAGTTGGAGAACCGTCCCCACTTGTCAACGCGGAAAGCGACATTGGCCACGTTGTCGGCCCAGTTGAGCGGGTGCACGCCGGTTCCGTAGTCCCACGCGAGGTCGCCCACGTCCCAGTGGATACTGTAGGCCGGCGTGGGGTACAGGCTGAGGTCGGTGATGATGTCTCCGGAGATACAGCGGATGTTTTTCTCTTTAAGCGCGGCGGTGATTTCCTTGATGAAGTCGGGTTGGCCTTTGATGTGCCTCGAGCCGAGGGTTGGGTCTCCCGCCCCGACGACGCGCAGGTTGCCGTGCAGGGTGTCGCCTTGCACGCTGCCGTCGATGTACACCTCGGTATTGAACCGGAAGTCACCTCCGAGCAGTTCGAGGGCCGCGATGGAGATGATGGTTTTCATGGTTGAGGCGGTGGTGATGGCTTGTCGCGGAATGTTTCCGGCGATGAGCGTGTCGGCCTCGATGTCGTAGATGGCCACGCCTGCGGCGGCGCATGCCATACCGTTTGCGGCGGCATATCGGTCAACGGCTTGCTGTGTCCGCTCGTCGGCGCGGGCAATCAGCGCGGTGGCGAGCAGGAGCAGTATGGTTATTCTCAATCGGCTCATTTCTGTTATGATTGGTGGTGTATGGTTGTTCCGAACTCGGTGAGTGCGGCATGTGTTAATTAATAAATCTTACATGATTGGACAACGTCCGTATTCCTCCTTGACGTAACTCAGGGGTATTAAAACGAATATCACAATCGACAACAAAGATTGTTCCACTCGATGAACGAATCACGTTCTCATCGTGCAGGTCGCTTAAATATATTTCAGGGGTGACATAAGTCCAATTTCGGGGATTTTTCAACTCAAAGCCCATCTGGCGCATAAATTCTTCGATTTCAGGCTCACTGATTGGTTCTCCACAGATGAAAGGCTGTTCGGCCAGAATCTTAAATTCACCTTTCTGGTTTCTGCCAAACCCGATAACTTTTAATGCGGTTTCAGGGAAAAAGGTGTTGTGAAGCGTAATGCGATCAAGGGCGAAGACAGGCTGAATAAAGTAATCAAGACCTATCGACTTTATTAATGTTGAACCATGGTCGTAAACTTCCGCTTCTCCGCCTTGGGCAATCAAGTCGCCTAAAGTTTGAGATAACTGGTCTTCGACATGTTCAGTCCAAAGTCCAACCACTTTAGCCCATTTCTCTATGGCTTCTTCCTGCTTCGCTCCTCGTTGGCGTTCTCTTTGGTAATCGCTGAGTGTCGGCGGATACGTTCGATTTGCGCAATCTTCTGCTCCCGCGAGAAGGGTTGCAATAACATTTGCATTACCTCCCGCTGAGCAGCCATACTGTTGCTGCGGTGAAAATCGTTGATATACCAACCTCCCGCTGATGAAATCTGCTGCATAACTATCTAAAGACAACAGACCTTCGGGCGTGAAATCCGCGTCAATGATGCTTGTGATTGAAGCCCAAAAATCTGTGGTGTCCATATTGTTGGGTTTGTTAAACGTTTGCTTTAGGGTGCAAATATACTGATTTTTTTTGAACTAAATGTGTATGGTTGTTCCGAACTCGGTGAGTGCGGCGGCGAAGTTGTCGGCCAGTTGGACGAGCGCGCACAGGGGGTGCAGGTCGCGGGCGGTGTTGAGGTTGCGCAGTGCCTCATACGACTGCATGGGGAGTTCCCATGCGGTCATGTGCCATCGGATGGCGAGGAGTTCCTCTTTGGTGATGTCGAGGCCGGTCCAGAGCGCGAGTATGGCCGATTTCTCTCCGTGGCCGATGGGGAAATTGGAGTAGTCGATGTCGTATGTGTCGAAGTCGACGTTGATTCCGAAGCGGTTGCGCCGTGTTTTGCGCACGGGTTGGTAGATGTCGGCCTTGCAGATGTCGTGGAGCAGTGTGGCTATGATGACGCTGTCGCGGGTGAGATGCGGGGCGAGGTCGGGGCGTGCCTCGATGGCGAGTTCGCGCAGTTTCAGTCCGGCGTGGCATACGTTCAGGGAGTGGCGCACGAGGCCGCCGTCATGGTTGAGGTGATGGTTCACGCTGGCCGGGGCGGTGAAGAAGCGCATCGGCTCCTCGTCAAGGTATTCGAGCAGTTCCTCCACGCCGTCGCGGTTGGTGGAGCGGAGCAGGTCGGAAAATTCCTGTTTGTCGGCTTGGATGTCGGAGTTGTTGTCTTTCATTTTTTTCTGAGGTAATGCCGCCATGCGAACAGGGGCCGGCGGCTGAGGTAGTTCAGGTTATGGTCGTTGTCGTATGCCTCGCGCTCGAAAGAGATGTTGCGGTAGGCGTTGCGGTGGAAAAGTTTTTTCACCATCCATTCCATGATGTAGAAGAGGTAGAACGGGAGGAAAGCCATTTCGCGCATTTGGGCGGTGTGGATCCGCTCATGGTTGAGCATGCGCGGCGAGACGTATTGCCCGGGATGGACGAAGAGCACTCCGAACAGATTTATTCCGCTATATCCCCTCGGCGGCAGCCAGCGACTGTGAACGATTTTCATGCTTATCCGTTTCAGTTGGAATCATTCCGCAAAGTTATAGCAAAAACGCTTAGCGGCAATTGATTTAACGATTTTTTTGGGGTGGAAGTGGCATGCCCGGTTTGCCGGTGCTTCCGGCGGGGCGTTATTCGAGGTTGAGGGTGAGGGTAAGGATGTTCTTTCCGTCGGCGCGGTTGTAGTTGATTCCGCTCATGATGTTGCGGATCAGGTGTATGCCGAGTCCGCCGATGGGGCGGTCTTCGATGGATTGCGTTGTGTCGACGTTGGGGCGTGAGGTGGGGTCGAAGGGTATTCCGTCGTCCATAATGACGAATTGTATCCACCGGTCGTTGGCCTCAACGCGGAGGTCGATGAACCCCTCTTCGCGGTTCGGGTAGGCGTAGTCGATGATGTTCACGATGGCTTCTTCGAGGGCGAGTTCGATGTTGTTGGCTGTGGCGAAGGGGATGTTGAGTATTTTGGTGATTTCGTCGATGAGGGCGTGCAGTTGCGGGAGGGATTCCATCTTGCTTGGCAGATGGAGGTTGCGTCGGAGATGTATCTTCCGGAATTGGGGTTGGGCGGTGTACTTGATGGCGAGCATGGTCAGGTCGTCGTTCTGCTCGTTGCCGAGTGTGAATTGGCCAACGGCTTGGGTGATTCTTTCGATGAACTGCTTGGGTGTGAGATTGGCTTTTCCCACTTCGGAGGCGACGTCTTGGATGCGTTTTGCGCCGAACTGTGAGAGGTCGGGACGCTCGGCTTCCGACAGTCCGTCGGTGTAGACGAAGATGAGGGTTTGTGGTTTGAGTTTGATTTCCTGTCCGACGTATTGCCAGTCGGCGTTGATTCCGAGGGGTATATTGGTCTCGGTCGGCAGCCAGAATGTCTTATCGCTGATTATCAGCGGCTCGCAGTGTGCGGCGTTGCAGTATCGGAGGCGTCCTGTGGGCAGGTCGAGCACACCTGCGAACATGGTGACGAACATGTCGCTCTCGTTCATTTTGGTCAGGGCGTGGTTGAGTGTCTCGACGATTCTCTCGGGCGAGGCCTCGTGGGCAACGGTGGAGAGGAACAGCGAGCGCGTGACGGCCATCACCAGCGAGGCCGGAACGCCTTTTCCGCTCACGTCGCCGATGCAGAAGAAGAGTTTGTCGTTGCGCAGGTGGAAGTCGTAGAAGTCGCCGCCCACTTCCTTGGCGGGCATGAGGTAGCCGTACAGGTCGATGTCGTTTCGCTCGGGGTAGGGCGGGAAATGCTTCGGCACCATACCCAACTGGATATTGTGGGCAATCCGGAGTTCGCTTCCGATTCGCTCCGACTCGACGCTGACGGCTTGGAGGTGTTTGAATCCGCGTATGGTTCGCACAAGTATGGTGGCGAGCAGTGTCAGGCCGACGAGCATCAGCGCGAACAGGTATAGGGTCACCTTGCGCAGGCCGCTGAAGATTTCCTTGTCGTCGCACACCACCGCCATCGACCAGCCCGAGTCGCCGCCGATGGGGGTATAGAAGACGTAATACTCGCCGCCATTGTTGCCGCTCACACGTGCCTGCCCCGATTTACCGCTGATCATGTCAAGGGAAACTTGCCTGATGGTGGTGTCGGAAGCCTTGTCGGCCACCTGCTGGGCCGAGTGCCGCATGATCAGGGTGTCGTTCGGGCAGGCGAGTATCGAGCCGATGTTCGACAGAACGATGTTGTACGACGACGGGTAGGCCTGGTGGTGCCTGAGTATGTTGCCGAGCCATTCGAGCGAGACATCGGCGGTGAACACTCCGATAGGGTTTCCCGCGCTGTCGTGAATCGGCTTTGAATAGGTCGACATCATCATCTCGCCTCCGCCGCGGTCGAAGTAGGGTTCGCTCCAGTGGCCTTTTCCGGTGGACATCGGCGCGGTGTACCACTCCATCTTGTGGTAATCGTAATCGGGGTTTCCGAGTTGCTTCGAGAGGATGGAGTCGTTGGCGCGGTAGCAGTAGGGCGAGAACCAGAGGCCCCGGTCGGGATAGTAGTTGGGCTTGAAGGCGATGGCCGAGCCCACGATGATGGAGTTCTCCTCGAGCAACCGATGGGTGATTCTGTACATCTCGTCGGGCCGGTCGAGGTGTTGCTCAACAACCCACACGAGGTTGGACACAACCACTTCCACGCGCGAGATCACGTTTCCGATTTCGGCGGTTTCGATGGTCAACTCGCTTTTGGCGCGGTGCACCACCTCGTTGCTGATTCCCTCGCGGGCGAAGAAATACTGCACAACGGTGGTGATCTCAATCAGCACGGCGGCCGTGATGATGATCGCGAGGCTCGATCGCGTGCGGAGTGAACTGAAATCAAGTTTGTTCCACCATTTGAACATAGGGCAACAGGGAGTTGCAATGCCGTCGGCGCGTGCGGCTAAGCCAGACCGAGCTGGTAGTCAACGAGCATTTGGTTAAACTCGGGGTTTCTCTGCTTCATCTGCTCCACCACCTCGCGTGGACTGAGGCGGCGCGGCGCGGAGGGTGTCTCGGTGATGATGACGTTGATGGCGAGATTGTTGTTGCTCACGCGTTTGCGGAGGTATTCAAGCAACTTGGCTTGGTGGGCGTTGAAGGTTTCAACCTGTCCTTGTCCCTCGAATGCCACTTGATAGCGCGTGTCGTCGATCGGGGTCGGGATGGCCATGCGCATGGTGGTGATCAGGATCTGCTCCTGGGGGTTGTCGGCGATGAAGTCGCGCCAGGCCTGCTGGAGTTGCTCGGCGGTGAAGGGTTGGTCGCCGGCGGGTTTCGGCTCAGGCTCGGGTTCGGGCTGAGGTGCGGGTTGGGGAGCCTGCGGCTGGGAGGCGGGCTCATGGGCCGACGGCTGCGGTTTGGGCTTGGGCACGCCCGGAATGTCGGGCACGTCGGCGGTGCTTTTCCGTGCGGGCACACCCGGGATATGGGGTATGGTGTCAGCCGGAGGCTGCGGCACCTGCCGCTGCACCGGTTGTTGCGGTGCCTGTTGCTGAACCGGAGGCTGCGGTGCCTGCTGGTGCGGTTGCTGCGGTGCCGGTTGTTGCGGTGCCGGTTGCTGAATCTTCTGCACAGGAGTGGCGGTTGTGGTGGGTGCCTGAACGGGGTTGACGATTTGGCAAAGTTTGATCAGCGTAAGTTCAACGAGCAGGAGTTTGCTCGAGGCGTTACGGTAGTTCAGGTCGCAGGTGTTGAGCAGGTCGAGCGCGGTGTAGAAGAATCTCGGCCCGAGGCGTCCGGCCTGCTCGGCATAGCGCTGGGCCACGTCCTGGTTCATCTCGAGCAGTGATGTGGTTTGCGGCGTGGCGGCCATCATCAGGTCGCGGATGTGGCGGGCGAGGCCGTTGACGAAGAATTGCGAGTCAAAGCCGCGGTCGCGTATTTCTTTGTATATGAGCAATGCCTGCGTCACGTCGCCGGTGAGCATGGTTTCCACAAGCCGGAAGTAGTAGTCATAGTCAAGCACGTTGAGGTTGTCGATCGCGCTGCGGTAGGTAATGTTTCCCTGCGACGAGGCTGCCACCTGGTCGAAGATCGAGAGGGCGTCGCGCATGGCCCCGTCGGCCTTCTGGGCAATCACGTTGAGTGCGGCCGGCTCGGCGGCGATGTTCTCGGCGGCGGCGATGCGTTGCAGCTGCTCCACAATGTCGGGCACGGTGATGCGCGCGAAGTCGTATATCTGGCAACGCGAGAGGATGGTTGGAATCACCTTCTGCTTCTCGGTGGTGGCCATGATGAAGATGGCGTATTCGGGCGGCTCCTCAAGGGTTTTCAGAAAGGCGTTGAAGGCCGCGGTGGAGAGCATGTGCACCTCGTCGATGATATACACCTTGTACCGCCCCGTTTGCGGCGGGATGAGCACCTGTCCGGTGAGTTCGCGCATCGCGTCAACGCCGTTGTTGCTCGCGGCGTCCATCTCGATGATGTTGAACGACCGCTGCTCGTTGAACGCGCGGCAGGACTCGCACTCGTTGCATGCCTCGCCCTCGGGCGTGGGGTTGGTGCAGTTGATGGTTTTGGCGAAGATACGCGCGCAGGTGGTTTTCCCCACTCCCCGAGGACCGCAGAAGAGGTAGGCGTGCGCGAGCCGTCCGGCGGCGATGGCGGTTTTCAGCGTGTGGGTGAGCGCGCGCTGCCCCACAACGGTGTCGAACGTTGCCGGGCGGTATTTGCGCGCCGAGACGATATAGTTGGTGTTGCTCATAGGTGACGGTCTGAAACTTTGTGGCAAAGTTACGTCATTCAGACGACACAGCCAAACACGGGGCGATTTTTTTCCGTGCGTTACAAGGCAAACCGGCGTGGACAGAACGGCTCCCCAGCGGCCAGCCTGGGTAATTCAGGTGTTCCGTCTGTGATTCGCCGGAATTATCGTTTCTTACCTATGCAGAACGTTACCGTCCCTATTCTTGTTGTAATGGAATGGGGTCTAAGAGACGAGGCCAGACTTTACTGAATCTGACACACTCCTCCGGCACTTCGCGACTTCGTCTTGACATATTTTATTGGCTCGCTCCGCTCGCTTGGCTCTAACTTAGGGGAGAACCTGCTAACGCAGTGTATCTAACTGAACATAGGGCGAATAGTTCCTAATCTAAGGAAGAGCCAAGCGAGCGGATTGGAGCAGGAGTTCGACGAGGCGCGAGTGGCCGTAGTCGTCAATCCGGTCGAGCGGAACCCAGATGTATTCGCCGGGCAGGTCGGGGCGGCGGTCGGTAACGAGGAGGTGGAAGTCGGCGATGATGATGCGGTGGGTGAGCACGTGCCGCACGTTTTGCCGCAGCGGAATCAGTTGTCCGTCAAAACCGGGAACCGGTTCGTTCTCATACATGGGCGGTTCCCAGAGACCTTGCCAGATGTCGCCGGCGGGGCGGCGCCTGATGGCGGTGTGGTTGTGGCAGATGATGAGCAGGTAACTGATGTGGCGTGTCTGTTTTTGTGCGAGCGGTTGTTTCACCGGTCGTTGCTCAACGTTGTGGGCGGCGAGGACCTGGCAGGTCATGGCCATCGGGCAGATGTCGCATTTCGGTGCGGCGGGGGTACAGACCATCGCGCCGAAGTCCATGATGGCCTGGTTGTAAGCCGCGGCGTGGTGAGGGGGGAGGAGTTGGTTGGCGAGGGTGGTGAACAGACGTTGTCCCTGCGAGGTGTTGATGGGTGTGCTGATGTTGAAGTGCCGTGCGAGCACTCTGAAGACGTTTCCGTCGACCACGGCGTGCGGCAGATTGAAGGCGAACGAGGCGATGGCTGCGGCGGTGTAGGGTCCCACTCCGGGCAGTTTCCGGAGTTCTGCCACATCTGCCGGGAACTGGCCGAGTTTGGCCACTTCTCTGGCGGCGGCGAGGAGGTTTCTGGCCCGGGAGTAGTATCCCAGTCCCTGCCACATGCGCAGCACTTCGTCCTCGGTGGCCCGGGCAAGGGCCTCAACGGTTGGCCAGCGGTTGATAAACCGGAGGTAGTAGTCGGTTCCCTGCGCGATTCGTGTTTGCTGGAGAATGATTTCGCTGAGCCATATCTTGTATGGGTCTCCGGTGTCGCGCCAGGGGAGTTGCCGGGCGTTGTGGCGGTACCATTTGAGCAGTTTGTTGGCGAAATTCATCGTTTAATGTTTCGCCCCGAAGGCGCGTGCTTGGGCTTTCGGGGCGAGGGTGAGGTTGGCTTTGGAGGTTCAGTGCGTCTCGTATCCGTAGATGTCGTCGAGTTTGATGTCGAAGATGAGCGTGGAGTAGGGTTTGATGACGGTTCCGGCGCTGTATGCCCCGTATCCGAGGTGGTAGGGGATTACGACGCGGCAGCTGTCGCCCACGTGCATGCGCGTGATGGCGGTTGGCCATCCGATGATGACTCCGGTGTTGAGTTTTGCCCGGAAGATGCTGTCGCGCGGGTTTACGCTGACGTAGGAGGAGTCAAAGGCGGTTCCATTGATGGTCCAGCCCTTGTACTTGACGTCGACAGTGGAGGTGAGCAGCGGTTTGAGGTTGTTCTTGGTGAGCATGGTGTCGTTGTGCCAGTGGATGAGCACATGTGCGGTGGGGTCCCACGGTGGCGTGACGACGGTGAAGTACGCGTTGTTGTTCGACTGCGTTTTGAACCATTCCTCGTTTTGCTGCCGCCATTCCTTGTACTCGTCGGCTGTGCTGTTTTTCAGGCACGAGTTGAGGGTGGCGATAAGCGTGAGTGCGGCGCAGAGAATCGGGATTATCTTTTTCATCGTGTTGCTGTCGTCGGGGGGTTAAATAAGTTTTCTGAGCAGGTTGTTCAGGTTGCATTCCCGCGCGAGGATGGCGGGGAGTTGGCTGATGTCGACGCGCTGCTGGGCCATGGTGTCGCGGTCGCGCAGGGTGACGGTGTTGTCTTCGAGGGTTTGTCCGTCAACGGTGACGCAGTAGGGTGTTCCGATGGCGTCGTGGCGGCGGTAGCGTTTTCCGACGGAGTCTTTCTCGTCGTACTGGCATGCGAAGTCGAACTTGAGCAGGTTCATGATTTCGCGTGCCTTTTCGGGCATGCCGTCTTTTTTGACCAACGGCAGGATGGCGCATTTTACGGGCGCGAGGGCTTTTGGCAGGTGGAGCACCACGCGGGTGTCGCCGCCGTCGAGGGTTTGCTCCTCGTAACTCGAGCAGAACACGCTCAGGAACATCCGGTCGACGCCGATGGAGGTCTCGATCACGTAGGGGGTGTAACTCTGGTTGAGTTCGGGGTCGAAGTATTGGATTTTCTTTCCGGAGTATTTCTCGTGTTGGCTGAGGTCGAAGTCGGTTCGGCTGTGGATTCCCTCCACTTCTTTGAATCCGAATGGCATTTGGAACTCGATGTCGGTTGCGGCGTTGGCGTAGTGGGCGAGTTTCTCGTGGTCATGGAAGCGGTATTTCTCGTCGCCGAGGCCGAGTGCCTTGTGCCAGGCGAGGCGTTGCTGTTTCCAGAATTGGAACCATTGCAGTTCCTCGCCGGGACGGACGAAGAATTGCATTTCCATCTGCTCGAACTCGCGCATGCGGAAGATGAATTGCCGCGCCACGATTTCGTTGCGGAACGCCTTGCCTATCTGGGCGATGCCGAAGGGGATCCGCATGCGTCCGGTTTTCTGCACGTTAAGGAAGTTGACGAAGATTCCCTGGGCGGTTTCGGGTCGGAGATAGACGTCCATGGTGCTGTCGGAACTGGAGCCCATTTGTGTCTTGAACATGAGGTTGAACTGGCGCACGTCGGTCCAGTTGCGTGTTCCGGAGATGGGGCAGACGATTTCGCAGTCGATGATGATTTGCTTGAGTTCCTCGAGGTTGTTGTCGTTGAGCGCTTTCTCGAAGCGTTGGTGCAGTGCGTCGCGCCGGGCCTGGAGGTCGGTCACCCGGGGGTTGGTCTGGCGGAACATGGCCTCGTCGAAACTGTCGCCGAAACGCTTGGCGGCTTTGGCGATTTCCTTGTCGATTTTCTCGTCGTATTTGGCGATTTCGTCTTCGATGAGCACATCGGCGCGGTAGCGTTTCTTGCTGTCGCGGTTGTCGATCAGGGGGTCGTTGAACGCGTCGACGTGTCCGGAGGCTTTCCAGATGGTGGGGTGCATGAACACGGCCGAGTCGAGGCCGACGATGTTCTCGTGCAGCATTGTCATGGCCTCCCACCAGTAGCGTTTGATGTTGTTTTTCAGTTCAACGCCGTTTTGTCCGTAGTCGTACACGGCTCCGAGGCCGTCGTAGATTTCGCTTGAGGGGAAAACAAATCCGTATTCTTTCGCGTGTGATACTATTTTTTTGAAGACGTCTTCTTTCTGTGCCATAGTGTGTTGTTGGGTGGTTGATGTGTTGTGTGTGTTATCTTCCGATGCAGTGGTAGGTGAATCCTTGTGCCTCGAGTTCGGCGGCGTCGTATATGTTGCGTCCGTCGATGATGAGCGGGTTGCGCATGAGTTCTTTCACCCTGTCCCAGGCGGGTATTCGGAATTGCCGCCATTCGGTGAGCAGCAGCAGGGCGTCGGCGCCGCGCACGGCGTCGTACATGTCGATTCCGCAGTAGACTTGTCCCCATCGGAGTTTTGTGGCGTTCATTGCCACGGGGTCGTACACCCGGATGTCGCAGCCGGCTTCGGTGAGCAGGTCGAGCGTGACGATGGACGGGGCCTCACGCATGTCGTCGGTCTCGGGTTTGAACGACAGTCCCCACATGGCGATGGTTTTGTCTTTCAGGCTGTCGCCGAAGTGGGCCTTGAGCTTGTTGAACAGAATGCGCTTCTGGCGCACGTTAACCTGGTCGACGGCCTTAAGCACCTGCATGTCGAAGTTGTTGCTGTCGCCGATTTTGATTAGGTCCTTGATGTCTTGCGGGAAGAGAGTTCCCCCGTATCCGCAACCGGGGTAGATGTATTTGGGTCCGATCCGGCTGTCGGTTCCCACACCTTGCCTGACGACGTTGATGTCCGCTCCCACGATTTCACAGAGGTTGGCGATTTCGTTCATGAAACTCACCCGGGTCGCGAGCATCGATGTGGCGGCGTATTTGATCATCTCGGCCGTTCGGGTGTCGGTGTAGATCACGTACCGGTTGCTGTGCAGCAGTATGGTTCGGTAAAGCCGCTGCATGGCCTCGCGTCCGCGCTCGGTTTCCACTCCGATCACGATCCTGTCGGGCTTCATGAAGTCTTTGATGGCGTTTCCCTCGGTGAGGAAGTCGGGGTTGCTCACCACGTCAAAGTCCACGTCAACGCCCCGCTGGGCGATTTCGTCCTCGATGACTTGTCGAACTTTTGTGGCGGTTCCGACCGGGACGGTGGATTTGAGCACGAAGGTGCAGTAATGGAAGATTCTCTGCCCGAAGGTTTTGGCGATGTTCATGATGGGGGCGAGGTTGGTGGAGCCGTCTTCGTCGGGTTCGGTGTCGATGGTGCAAAACACGTAGTCCACATCGGAGAATCCTTGCGCGAAGTCGGTTTCGAAGTGCAGCCGTCCTTCTTCCACGTTGCGGTTCATCATCGTGCCGAGGTTAGGCTCGTACAGGGGCAGGGCGCCGTATATGAGGCGGTTGATTTTCAGAGGGTCGATGTCGACACAGGTGACGTTCACGCCGAGTTCGGCGAAACACGTGCCTGTAACGAGACCGACGTATCCTGTTCCAACGATGGATATGTTCATAGCGGTTGGGTTTCAGTATTTGCAATCAAATAATTGGTGCAAATATACGACTTTTTCCCTATAAAGTGTTGCCCCGTCAAGAAAAAAGCAGTATTTTTGCGTAATCATTGTTACGCAAAAAGATTAAACAATTTTTATATTAACTTAATTTTCAACAGTTTATGAAGAAATACATAGCTGAAATGATTGGCACGTTTGTGCTGACGCTTCTCGGCTGCGGCACTGCCGTGAGTTTGAGTTGCGGAGTGGACACCGCTTCGGTGGTCGGAACCGCGATCGCGTTCGGTCTCGCCGTTGTGGCGATGGCCTACACCATTGGCGGCATCAGTGGCTGCCACATCAATCCCGCCATTACGCTGGGCGTGTTCCTGAGCGGAAAAATCTCGGCGAAGGACTGCGGAATGTACATGGTGTTCCAAGTGATCGGCGCTTTGATCGGCGCTGCTGTGCTGTGCGTGCTCGCCGGCTGCGACAGCGGTTTGGGAGCCAACCAGTTGCAGAACGGAATCGAACTCGTTCCCGGTCTTGTGGCCGAGATTGTGCTGACAATGATTTTCGTTCTGGTGGTGCTTGGCGCAACCAGTAAGACCAACGGCGCGACCAACAACCTCGCCGGCCTCGCCATCGGCCTGTCGCTGATTCTGATTCACCTTGTCGGCATCCACTACACCGGCACCAGCGTGAACCCCGCCCGCTCGATCGGCCCCGCCCTGCTGGCTCAAGGCAAGGCGATGACCGACCTGTGGATCTTCATCGTAGGCCCGTTTGTCGGCGCCGCTCTGGCAGCCTGCCTGTGGAAAGTGATCAACCTTGACAAGGAAGCCGAATAAATCCGGATTGTATCTGAGAAACGCGAGGGTGTGTCAAAATTCGCTTATGGCGCATCCTCTTTAAAATAAACCGCCTGAGAACGCGATATATCTCAGGCGGCTTGTTTTTCTGTTTTTCTCCAGAATATTCGATTCTCAGGGAGTAGATTTTGAACTGTGAGCCGAAAAA